>JANOQR010000179.1:0-83027 GCA_031414935.1 Luteolibacter sp. | reverse complement strand
CGAATCCATTCATTCTTAATCCGTGCGGAATAAATTCCGCGCTCCAATCCCATGAAAATTCTCATCGCTAACAGAGGCGAAATCGCTGCCCGCACCATCCGCACGTTCAAGAAGCTCGGCTACCAAAGCATCGCCGTTTACTCCGATCCCGACTCGGGTTCACCTCACGTCGATCTAGCAGACGAAGCTCACCGCCTCGGACCCGGTCCCGTTTCGGAAAGCTATCTGCTCAAAGAAAAGCTCATCGAAATCGCGACGAACTCAGGAGCTAACGCCGTTTTCCCCGGCTACGGCCTGCTCAGTGAAAACACCGATTTCGCCCGCATGTGCGAAGATGCAGGGGTGAAATGGCTGGGACCGACACCCGAACAAATCATCGCCTTCGGCCTCAAGCACGAAGCCCGCCGTCTCGCCGGAGAGGCTGGCGTGCCGCTCGTTCCCGGAACTGGATTGTTAGAAAATACCGAAACCGCCGCCCTTGCGGCGAAAGAAATCGGCTTCCCCGTCATGCTCAAGAGCACCGCTGGCGGTGGCGGGATCGGCATGAAAGTCTGCCGAGATGAGGACGAACTGCGGCGTGAGTTCGAGAGCGTCGTGCGTCTGAGCGAGCGGAGTTTCGGTTCTGGCAGTGTGTTCATCGAGCGGTTCATCCAGCGTGGCCGTCACGTAGAAGTGCAGATTTTCGGTGACGGAAAAGGAAACGTGTTAGCTCTCGGCGAACGCGATTGCTCGGTGCAACGCCGCAACCAGAAAGTCTTCGAGGAAACTCCCGCACCCGGTCTATCTGATCGAACACGCGCCGCGCTTCACGCCGCCGCAGTGAAGTTAGGAAAAAGCGTGAACTACCGCTCTGCTGGCACCGTGGAGTTCATCTACGACGCGGATCGCGACGATTTCTTCTTTCTCGAAGTGAACACCCGCCTGCAAGTCGAGCACGGCGTGACGGAGCTTGTCACCGGTATCGACATCGTCGAATGGATGGTGCGTCTCGCGCTCGACGATTCATGGGAAATGCCCGCTATTTCTCCGCCGCCACGAGGTTGCGCCATTCAAGCTCGCGTCTATGCCGAGGATCCCAATCACAACTTCCGCCCGAGCAGCGGACTGCTCACCGAGGCAAGTTTTCCAGAATGGACGCGCTGCGATACTTGGATTGAACCGGGCACCGAGGTTAGCCCATTTTACGATCCGCTGTTAGCCAAGGTGATGGTCCACGCGCAAAATCGCCAAGCCGCTGTTGCGAAAATCGAAAAAGCACTGGAGGAAACGAAAATTTCCGGCATCGAGACGAATTTACGCTATCTGCGTGGAATCACACGCTGGGCACCTTTTCTCAAAGGCGGCGTGGCGATGCGTGACATGGCGGAGTTCATCTACACACCTAACACCATCGACGTCATCTCGGCTGGAACGATGACCACCGTACAGGATTGGCCGGGCCGTGTCGGCTACTGGGAAGTCGGCGTGCCGCCATCTGGACCTTTTGACAATCTATCACTTCGCCTCGCGAACACGCTGGTAGGAAATCCCGAAGGCACCGCAGGTTTGGAAATCACGATGACCGGGCCTACACTGCGTTTCAACTCGGCGGCGACCATCGCGGTCGTGGGCGCGTCAGTCCTGATGCTGAAGAATGGCGATCCGGTGGCGATGAATGACAGCATCGAGATGGCTGCTGGCGACGTTTTGAAAATCGGTAGATTCGAGGAAACTGGAGCGCGGGCCTATCTTGGGGTCGCTGGTGGGATTGAGTCGCCGGAGTATCTCGGGAGCTGTTCGACATTCACGTTAGGAAAATTTGGCGGACCGTTCGGTCGAGCGTTGCTGCCCGGCGATGTGCTCGGAATAAGGAGTGGGGACACTCCTGTCCCCACAAGAAAGGGACAAGAGTGTCCCTTTTCCTTAACCCACGACTGGAAAATCGCAGTGCTCTACGGACCTCACGGCGCACCCGATTTCTTCCTCAACGAAGACATCGACACCTTCTTCGCCACGCAATGGGAGGTCCATTACAACTCCGCCCGCACAGGCGTTAGGCTCATCGGCCCCAAGCCGAAATGGGCGCGCTCAGATGGCGGCGAGGCAGGACTGCATCCGTCTAACTTGCACGACAACGCTTATGCCATCGGCGCAGTCGATTTCACGGGTGACATGCCAGTCATCCTCGGCCCGGATGGCCCGAGCCTTGGTGGCTTCGTCTGTCCGGTCGTTGTGGTCGATGCGGAGTTGTGGAAACTCGGCCAACTCCGTCCGGGTGATCGAATCCAGTTTATCCCCGTCGATGAAGCGTGGGCGCGTGATCGGCAGACCGAAATCAGCGAGTGCATCGCGGGTGAACGCGGAAAACTATCAGATCCCGTAGAAGCCGAGCGCGGCTCATGTTTTATCGACTCCTTCGGCTTGGGCGATGACGCGGTGGTCGTCAGGCGCGCGGGTGATCGTTATTTCCTGATCGAGTTCGGCCCGCATCATCTGGATTTAAAATTACGTTTTAAGGTCCATGTCGTCCACGAGTGGCTGAAAAATCAGGCAATCAAGGGCATCATCGACCTAACACCCGGCATTCGTTCGCTTCAGGTTCACTTCGATCCCGGCGTGATCGGGCGTTGCGATTTGTGGGAAAAAATTCGTGAGCGTATCACGTCACTTCCGCCGTTAGAGCAGATCGAGGTTCCCACCCGCATCGTGCATTTGCCGCTGAGTTGGGAAGATCCAAGCACGCTGGAAGCCATCCGCCGCTACGAGCAGAGCGTGCGCCCCGACGCGCCGTGGTGTCCTAGCAATCTGGAATTCATCCGCCGCATCAACGGATTGGAATCCATCGACGAGGTTTATCAAATTTTCTTCGCGGCGTCTTATCTCGTGATGGGCCTCGGCGATGTCTATCTGGGCGCACCTGTCGCCACGCCGCTAGATCCACGGCATCGGATGGTGACGACGAAATACAATCCCGCGCGGACATGGACGCCGGAGAACGCAGTCGGCATCGGCGGGGCGTATTTGTGCATCTACGGTATGGAAGGTCCAGGCGGCTATCAGTTCACGGGGCGGACGATTCCGGTGTGGAATCGTTGGCGAAAAACGGCGGATTTCGAGAAGCCGTGGCTACTGCGGTTTTTTGATCAACTGCGTTTCTATCCGGTCAGTGCGGAGGAGCTGTTGCGTCTGCGCGAGGAAGTCCCGCGTGGCCGATACAAGCTGGAGATCGAGGAGAAAGTGTTCCGTTTTTCCGACTACGAGGCATTTCTAGCAGACAACTCCGATGAAATCGCAGCGTTTCAATTCAAACAACGGACCGCATTTGAAGCAGAGCGCCAGCGGTGGCAGGCAGCGGGTCTAACGATGGACTCGCCTGCGGAAACGGTGGCTGAGAGCGATGAGTTGATGATCCCCGCAGGCTGCGTCACCCTCGACAGCCCAGTGAGCGGAAACGTCTGGAAGATCGAGACGGCGGTCGGCGCGAGGATTGCTGCCGGAGCCACAGTACTGATTCTGGAGGCGATGAAAATGGAGGTTTCTGTCGAGGCGGATGAGGAACTTGAGATCGTTGAAATTTTGGTCGCTGAAGGAGCCAGCGTGAAGGCGGGGCAGTCATTGGTGATCGTGAAAACCGCCGCCAGATGCTCCCCATGACCATTCCAGAAATCAAATCCCGCTACGCCGATGGCCTGACGCCATCCAAACTCGTCGATGAACTTTACCAAAAAATCATCGACTGGAACGACCCTGCGATTTTCATCCATCTCCCCGAAAAGCAGACTTTGTTAGCGATTGCTTCAGCCGTGGAAGCGATGCCCAAGGATCTGCCGCTGTGGGGAATTCCTTTCGTCGTGAAGGACAACATCGACGTCGAAAACTGGCCGACGACGGCGGCTTGCCCAGAATTTTCCTACATCCCCACGAAGGACGCGGAGGTTGTTAGGCTGCTGCGGGCAGCGGGGGCGATTCCAATCGCGAAGGGAAATCTCGATCAGTTCGCGACTGGCCTAGTCGGCACGCGGACGCCGTATGGAATTGCTAGAAATGCCATCGACGCCGAGTTTTTACCAGGCGGCTCTAGCTCAGGGAGCGCGTCGGCAGTGGCGGCAGGACTGTGTGCATTTTCGTTAGGAACCGACACGGCGGGCTCTGGCCGAGTGCCTGCGGCGTTTCAAGAATTGATCGGCTGGAAACCAACTCGCGGACTTTTGAGCAACTGCGGACTGGTTCCCGCGTGCAAGTCTCTGGACTGTATTTCTGTTTTCGCAAACTCTGCCGCAGATGCGTTAGCGGTCTCGAAAGTTGTTTCAGTTTACGATGCGGCGGATGTCTTTTCCCGGAAAGTGACAGCGACTGGCGGTGTGGGTGAGAGCTTTCGTTTCGGAGTTCCTGACGCGCTCGATTTCGCAGGTGATCCAGACACGCCAGCACTTTTCGCGGCGGCGGTGGGCCGGATGAAAGCCATCGGCGGCATTCCGGTGGAAATCGACCTCACCCCATTTACCGAGGCGGCGAAGCTGTTATACGAGGGGCCGTGGGTCGCAGAACGCTGGGCAGCGGTTGGAGATTTCGTGGAGAAAAATCCAACTTCCATTTTCCCGATCACTCGGAAAATTCTCGAAAACTCGAAAACTTGGGACGCTGTTTCCGCCTTCCAAGCGCAATACAAGCTGCGCGAACTCGCCCGCGTGGCGGAGGCGGTATGGGATAAAATCGACATATTGCTACTCCCGACCACTCCACGGCTTTACACCGTGGCCGAGAACCTAGCAGACCCCTTCGCGACGAATGCGACCCTCGGGCGATACACGAATTTCATGAACCTGCTCGACCTATCAGCCGTGGCCATGCCTGCGGGCCGGGCCAGATCGGGACGTGCGCCGTGGGGCGTGACGATAGCCGCCCCGGCCGGGTGGGATGCGCCCTTGCTAGAACTCGCCGGTAGATTCGGAGGTGAAGCCATTGCGAAACCGATTTCCAACAGAATCCCGCTGCTCGTTTGTGGTGCCCATCTTGAGGGTCTTGCGCTCCATTGGCAGCTTGCGGATCGTGGCGCGGTTTTGCGGGAAAAAACGCGAACTGCGCCTGTTTACCGCATGTATGCGATGCCCCCAGTCGGCGCGATTCCGCCGCGCCCGGCACTGATCCGGGATGATTCGCACGGCACCGCCATCGAAGTGGAAGTCTGGGAACTCGAGCCTGCCGCGTTCGGAGATTTTGTTTCTAAAATCCCAAGTCCGCTAGGAATCGGAAAAGTGATGCTGGCAAGCGGCGAGGAAGTCCCCGGTTTCATCGCGGAGCCGAGAGCCACGGAAGGCGCGGTGGAAATCACCGCTGTCAGTAGCTGGCGGGTTTGGCTAGCTGAGAGGTGATGAAATGCCGTAGATGCACCGGGTGATTTTTGTAGGCTTGTTATGGCTAGCGAAGCTGCTGATGTAGGAGTATGAAAATTTTATTAGTTCTGCTCGTTTCATTCCTGATGCTGGTGACGAGCGATGCAGAGGTTTTAACGGTCGCTCATCCAAGCGTAGAGTTTTCCTCGGATAAGACCGTGGTTTGGTCTCCGCTTTTCCAAGCGACTTGGGACGCGATCAAAGAGAAAACTGGTGGTCAGCCTGCTAAAATTGAGCCGCCTAACGAGCTGATGACGAAATTGGATTCCTTCGTCTTCGATGCGAAATCCGTGATGCCGGAAAACTGTTGGAAAGTCTGGGCGGGACCGGCGACGCAGGATTTCCTCACGCAGGTGAACCGTGAGGCCGCAGCAATCACCAAAGAGAAAGATGGGCCGTTTAGAATGGAGGGCGGCCCCCAAGGTTCGGTTGCGGCGTTTGGCCTGTTGGACCGGGAAATCGAGTATGATCGTGCCCTTTATCGCTCGCAGAAGAAAGCCATGAATTTTGTGACATCCACCGGGCCAGTTGCCTTGCAGTTTTTCGGAGTCGCAGGCGAACAGAGTGCGGGATTCGGCGAAACCATTCGAGTGTTATCTTATGAGCCTGATAAAAAATCTCATGCTGTCGAACTGTTATGCGAAAAGGCTACGGAGTCGGTGATTTTCTATCTACCCCCAGCGATTCAGAATTTTTCTACGGCGTGCGACACGATCCGAGCGTGGAAGAGGGATTACAAGCCGGGCCATGAGTTGTGGGGTGAGATCGGTGATCCCGGATTTCACAAGAACGACTCGTTGCGTGTGCCTTACGTGAACTTGGATGTCACTGCGGAGTTCCCTGAGTTGCTCACTTCATTGCGCTATGCCAAAAATGGCGTTGTTCCTTGGCGCATCTATCGCGCAGAGCAGGTCACTCGTTTCGACCTGCATGAAAAAGGTGCCAAGGTGAGAGTGGAATCGAGTCTCGAAGCACAACCATTCGGCGAACCGCCGCCACCGCCGCCGACGATCCCGCGAAACTTCATTTATGATCGCCCGTTTTTCATCTTCCTGTGGCGCGACAAGGCGGAGTGGCCCTACTTCGGCGCATGGATCGGTGATGCATCCGCGCTCAAGCCGTTCTGGTGAGGCTCAAGCATGAATTTCAGAGATACATGTTCTTCTTGGTTTTGATCCTCTGCCAGCGTATTGACACGTCATGCCCTTCTCGCTGGCCAGTCTTCCAGCTAAGCCGAAAGACCGATTCGAGGTCTATCGGCTCTTCAATGGTTTGTCCGAAGAGGGTAAGTCTGGGCTGGATTCAGCCAAAACCCGTGTCCCGCTGGTGAAGACATTCCTTTTGGAGCACGTATCCGAACGCGGCACACAAAGGCCCAAGCAATTGGATGAAATCTGGAAACGACATTCGTCCATCTTGAGTCCCATCGACGAGTCTTTTTCTTCAGTCACCGATTTCGCCGAGGACCCGGAAACAGGCAAGCAGCAGCAGGTCGTCACTGGCTATATCGAGCGATACAGTCCGCGCTTCTTCGCCTATTACACGGTCGAAGGCAGCCAGGAAGCGAAACGGCGTGTTCGAAACTGGATCGGTAATTCGCCAGACCTCGATTCGACCTGGTTCAGTAGTCCGCTTCTCAAACACCTTTGGGACAAAGACATCGTCCACCGGGGGGATCACCGGTTCGGCAAGCTGGTGTTCCGTCATGAGAGTGTTTTTGAGATGCCGGAAGACTCGGCGGACACTCCGGGCGAGGATCATGAAGGTGGATTCGATGACGGCGGACCGGAACCCGAACGACGCAAGTTCCGCTCCGAAATGGGCGACTCGGTGGGCAGACTCCGCAGGTCACTCGATGGACTGCGTCAAAGCTACCCGCCCCTCCACGCTCTGTATTCGGTGCGTATCCCCTCCATGGCCGGGAAGGGTGGTCACGATCTCTTTCAAGATGGTCAGATCACCAATCGCTCCGACAGTTTCGAGGACCATCGCAACCACGCCCGCTACCTTTGGCGGCTGTATGATGGCGTTCTCTCGGAAACAGAAGAGTGCGCTTGGGGTGATCCCGCTGCCACAGACAAACCCGTCGGCTGGAATGGGGTGCCTCTCATCGTCCGGTTTGACGAGGCTCTCAGCCAAACGACATTCGACAACTGGGTGAAAAAGGCCTTCCAAAAACGTAACATTTTTAAACTATGGGGAGAACCCCTGCGCCTCGGCCCTACCAAGATTCACGTCTATGGGGCCGACCGTCACCTCTGGCAGCCGATCAACTTGGAAATGACCGAAAAGCAGCTTGTCGCGATTCTCCCGCGTGGCACTTGCGGCAACACCTTCCACCGTCTCGTTGCCAATATTCAGCGCTACATCAGTCCGAAGATCGATGCCTGGATTGGCTCCCGTTCGTTTGAATCGTTTCTCGAGGAGCGCCATCTTAACGAATTCCGAGATGAAACTTGAGGACTGGATACGTGACCCGGTGTTCCAGTTGAACCTGCTCGTTTGGATGTCCAAGGAGCAGCCGAAGGATGCCTATTGTGTCCGTCCTGTTTTTTCACGATGCCGGCTTCGAATGGATGGCCATCGAGCAACCGTTCCGCTTTCCTGTCGAAACTGCGAAGCTTATCGAACAGATCAATGAGAAGGGGGAAATCCGTATTCACTCCCATCCCGAGCCTGAGCTAGTGGTAAAACGGAGCCGCGATCAATCGGCTCTCTACTTCGAGGCGAAGAAAAACTCGTTTGACGTGGGCAGCTCGAACTCTTCACAGGCTCGTGGCCACCTTGTCGCCACCGGTTCAGCCTTCGCAGAAGTGTATGCACCACTCGAACAGGCTTTAGTTGTCTATGTGGTTCCTAACGAAGTCTCGGATCCGATGAGGGAATGCCTTCAAGAACTCACGCAACAATTGCGGGCCGTGTCCATGAGTCCCGGAGATTCAGCGGTGGACGGACTGGCCACTAAGGACACCGCGATTCACTATCACTTCGATGTTCCCAGTCGGGGAATGCTTGGAATTGAAGAATCCCAAATGGCCCTCATTGAAAACATCGCGGAGGATACAGATCCTTCTCCTCTTTTGCTGATCTACTCCGATGAAGACTGCCCTGACGATGAGCGCCGCGGATATTACCGGCATGTTATTCAGAACCAGGCCATCGCCACTATGCTTTGCGAACTCCATCGGGTGAACGTCGGTGAATCCATCACGCTATCCGCCGCCCAGATTCTCGAACTCACGACCCAGGGGGCCTTTAACTTCCTCGGGACTGAACGAAGGAAAAAGATGGAACTCCTGCTCAAGGTGAATGTCTTCAAGAAGATCGCGGAACACTGGAAATCCCGCACACCAGATGCTATCAAAGTCCAAGGAAAGGAACTAACGGTCAGTTTCCAGAGCGACAGTTTCCAATCAGATTTCCTCGACTGGCTTGAGCGGAGCAAGGCGATCTTTGGCGATGAGGCACCAAAGGGGCCGGATGAAGAGCAGATGGACTTAGAACTTCCCTTTCAATGAATGCGGGAAAAATAACGAGTTTCGCCTCCATTTTCCTGAAATTCAGGATTCGCCAGCGGCGGGATGCTCTGGCAAAACGCGCGGGTGTCCGAGACCCGTATCATTCAAGTAGCCGATGAAGAAATGAAGGAAGCTGTCACCGAGGCGTGTGCCTTGTTGCGAGCTGGTGAAATCGTCGCGCTGCCTACTGAGACGGTTTACGGATTGGCGGCGGATGCGTTTAATCCCGAAGCCGTCGCGAAAGTATTCGCGGCGAAAGAGCGGCCGTCATTCGACCCGCTCATCGTTCACATCGCGTCGCGCGGGGATTTGAAAAATGTGGCCATCGTGCCTGATGACGTGTTAGAGGCGGTCAGTAAACTCACTCAAGCGTTCTGGCCCGGACCACTGACTTTGATCTTACCGAAGCATCCTGACGTGCCGGATTTGGTGACGAGCGGGCTGCCCACCGTCGCCGTGCGTCAGAGTGCGCATCCGGTTTTTCGGGCGGTGGGGAAAGCCTTGGGACGCCCGATCGCTGCTCCGAGCGCGAATCGATTTGGCCGGATCTCGCCGACTTCCGCGTCTGCCGTGATGAAAGAACTGGAGGGCAGGATTCCTCTCGTCGTCGATGCGGGAGCCTGCGCTGAGGGGTTAGAAAGCACGATTATTTCCATCGAGCCGCGTGAAGGAAAGAAGCCGATTTTCCGGCTGCATCGTGCTGGGCCGATCACCAAGGAGCAGCTTCAAGAGTTCGGAAAAGTAGAGAAATTTCGCGAAACTCAATCGGACGCGCCGCAAGCACCTGGCCAATTAGAAAGTCACTATGCGCCGCTGACGCCGTTGTATTTGATCACGAATCCAGCAGACTTTCAGCCAGAGGAGGGAAAAAAATACGGCCTGCTTTCCTATCGCGGCGAAGACGACAGTCCCTACGTGACGATGCACGACTGGGAATGCGTGGAAGCTCTGAGTCCGGGCAGTGGCAAGCTCGCCGAGGCTGCGATCCGCTTGTTTTTCGTCATGCGTGTTCTCGATGAGGCAGGCTTGGACGCGATCATTGCCGAGCCTGTTAGTGAGACAGGTCTAGGCGTTGCGATCATGGACAGGCTTCGTCGCGCTTCGACAGCGCGTTAATCAATCAGCCGTGTAATCGAAGCGAGCCGTGGCTGCGATGTCTTTGTCTGACGTGAGTCTCACCCAGTAGGCTTGGCATGACTCGGCAAACTGGTGGTCGAGAGTCTCGCCTGCTTTCACCAAAAATGTCTGATAGGTGATCCAATCTCCCTCGCCGGTGACATCCAGTTCCACGGTGAAGGAAACTTCATCCTTGCCGCTGTGAGAGAGCGATAGTGACTTTTTCTCGTAGCCAGTGAATAGATAGGGATCTGACGGGACGTTCGCTTTGGCGTTGGTTTTTAGCCATGGTCCGCCGCTTCCGGTGGGCTTACCGAATTTCCAGAGATCATCGATCGCGCCTGCCCAGACGGCGGCTTTTCCGTCTTCTGAGCGGATGATGTGCGGTTGGTTGATCCCACTCTCGATACCGCTCATCACTAACAGTCCTCGATACGAAACAAAGTCCCCGATGTGCCGATGGTGGCTGGAAATCGGGCGAATTTTCGCGAAGCCACCTGCGTTGTCAGAGGGCAGCTCGTAGAATGTCCCGTGGCAATTGAACAGGTATCGCTCGGTGCTGACTTCGCGTTGCAGGCGGACGATTCCGTTGGTGGTGAGTGTGTCGAAGGCGGGCGATCCTTTGGGTAGTCGCCAGTTAGATCCTGCGGAGTCGGTAAAAACAATCGAGGCGTCCTCCACCTTCAGTTTTCCATGAAACAAGCGAGTGCCGAGTTTCAACTCTTCCGAGTCCGGCGCGATGGTCACGGGCTTGAGTTTCATGTTCGCATCCAGTTCGTAACAGAATTTTCCGGATGGCTTTTGATCTGGCTGGTCGGTCGTGGAAATCAGGAGCGTCCGCTTGTTTTCCCCACGCGCCCGCATCCAGCCGCTTGAGGCTTTTTTCCCCGAATCCACCTCGGAAATCCCCGCGAACATCGGATCTGCCTCGGCTTTCCGTGTATCGAGATTGGCATAATGAAATGCAGCCGTCGCGGCCACGCAGTCTGCGAGAGGACGGACGCGAATCCATTCTCCGGCATCGGACTCAGGGAAATCTAAACTTACGGACTCACCAGCAGGAACCGTGATTCTCTGATGACTCTTCCAAAATCCGTTTCCACTCAAATCCGTCTCCAGCTCGAACTCTACAGCCTGCGGTGACTTGTGGCTGAGATGGAGCACCCGTCTGTGGTAGCCAGCGAAGAGGAACGGATCGGATGGCGTTCCAGCTTTCACATCCTCGCGCAGCCACACCGCGCCGCGCCCGATGACTGGACCTAACAAATCGGGTGTCGCGGATGATGTGAACCATAAGTTCGATTGCGATTGCCCGGGATTGGCGAGTAGATCATCGCCGCGAGAAGCGTTCAAAAAAGCGGATCTTGCCGTGTCATCGCAGCCGAAGACGAGCCGGTCATTCCATTTACAAAAGTCGCCGATGACTTTGAGATAGGTCGAGCGCGGACGAATCCCAGCGGAGTTTTTCGCCGTGAATGTGCGAGGAAATTTCCAAAACATTCCATGCATCGTCATCAGCAAATCCTTTTCGCCGATGTCGCGAATCCGCGGCCACTCGGTATTCCAGCCGTGCGCACCGTCGTAACTGTGACTCGCTTTCGGAAGGCGATAAGCCTGCCACTTGCCGCCATCTAGCAGCATCAAGATCAGCGACCGCGCATCCCAGCCGACGCTCCAGATCGGATCAGTCGCCGGATTTTCACTGCCGTAAATGCCGCCCGGTCCGGTGACTTCGGTGAATTGATTCCGCCGCACGAGCTTCCAATCTCCCTCGCCGCTCCATTCGCCCAATGCGCCGCTCGCCGTGCGCGGATCTCGTTCGGCAGCTCCGCCGCGCTCGCCGTTGTTTGCATAAATCACCCTGCCCTGACCGGAGTAGAGACCTTTGCCATGGTAGCCGGGGAGCGCGGAACTCACGGATGCGGGTTTCGCTTCAGTGGTGAATCCCGCCTTATCGACGTTTCCATCTTTGATGAGTCCGGTGACTTCGAGGGTATCCACATTCACCTGATAGAGAGCTTCCTCCATCGTCGCGAAATAGACTTTGTCGGCTGGCTCGGTGAGATGGCGTGCATTTCCCGTGAGTCGTCCGGGCATCAGCTTGGGTGAAATCACGCGGACCTTGCGTTGTTGATCGATGAAATAAGGGCCAATGATGAGCTGCCCGGATTCGCGATGAACCATTCGGTTAGCCGGTGTGCCGCCGACGCTCTCGGGTCGGACGATTTGTTCAAGCTGCGGGGTGATTTCATAGAGTTTATCCGTCGAACCATACGGAAGATGCGGGCCGTAAGTGATGACCCACAAGCGGTCCGCCCACGGCACGACCGCTCCAGTCCCGCACTCACCTTCATCATTGAAAAACGCGAGACTCGGATAGATGCCGCTCCACGATGGGGGCTCGGCAGCGGCAGCGGTGATGACGGAGAGTATCAGAGCGGATAGAAATTTCATGAGCTGCTCTTACGTGTTTCTTTCCGTCGATTTTTCCGCACTCGCCAACTCGCAAGCAAGACTCCTAGTTTTCTTCATGCCTCGTTTCGCACGCATTTTACTCTGGATCGCCATTTCATTACTCGGTGCCGCTGCTGTCGGTGTTGCTGCCTTTCAGCGCAACGAGCCAGTCAACGCGCTCTGGCTCGTCATCGCGGGCGTTTGCACCTTCGCGGTCGCGTATCGATTTTACTCCGCGTGGTTGATGGCGAAGGTTCTAACCATCGACGACAGCCGTGCGCCTGCCGCCGTGACTTGCAGCGATGGCAAGGATTTCGTTCCGACGCCGAAATGGGTCGTCTTCGGCCACCACTTCGCCGCCATTGCCGGGCCGGGTCCGCTGGTGGGGCCAGTTCTAGCAGCTCAGTTCGGCTACCTGCCGGGCACGCTTTGGATTCTCGTCGGGGCGACTCTCGGCGGCGGCGTGCATGATGCAGTCATCCTCTTCGCATCCATGCGGAGAAACGGGAAATCTCTGGGGCAAATGCTCAAGGAGGAACTCAATCCCTTCATCGGCCTCGTCGCCATGATTAGCTTGCTCGCGATCATGACGATCCTGTTAGCCGTGCTTGGCCTCGTCGTCGTCAAAGCCCTCGCGGAGAGCCCGTGGGGACTCTTCACCATTGCTGCCACCATCCCGCTGGCCTTCGTCATGGGCATCATGATTAAGAGCGGAAAATTCAGCGTCACGGCGGCTTCGGTGTTTGGTGTGTTCGGGCTGATCGCCGCAGTGGTCGGCGGGAAATATCTATCACCCGAGTGGACAGCCGCATTGACCCTGAAGTCCACCGACCTCGCGTGGGCGATCATGATTTACGGCTTCGCCGCCAGTGTCCTGCCCGTCTGGATGCTGCTCGCTCCGCGCGACTACCTGAGCACTTTTATGAAGCTCGGCACCGTCGCGGTGTTAGGAGTTTTTATCATTATTCTTAATCCCCCGCTGCACATGCCGGCCATCACGCCCTTCGTAAATGGCGGCGGCTTTGTCGTGCCGGGTCCGGTGTTTCCCTTCGTCTGCATCACCATCGCCTGCGGTGCCATCAGCGGCTTTCACTCGTTGATCGCATCCGGCACTACGCCGAAGCTGTTAGGTCGCGAGAAAGACATCCGTCTCGTCGGCTACGGCGCGATGGTGGTAGAAATGTTAGTCGCACTGATGGCGATCATCGCCGCCTGTGCGCTCCAGCCCGGCGAGTATTTCGCCATCAATTCACCCATCGACGCGAACAACCCCGCCGCCGTCACCGCGCAGATCGCCACCATCAATTCCTACGGCCCTGAATATGCCGTCACCGAAGCGCACATGCAGCAGCTCGCCAAAGATCTCGGCGAGCCTAACATGATCGGCAAAGTCGGCGGCGCACCCACCTTCGCTGTCGGCATGGCTCAGATGTTTGCCAAAGTCATCCCGGGAAACACCGCGCTCTCGCTTTGGTATCACTTCGCCATCATGTTCGAGGCGTTGTTTATCCTCACCACGCTCGACGCAGGCACCCGCGTCGGACGCTTCATCCTCCAAGACCTGCTGGGAAATATTTCCCCAAAACTCGGCAGAACCGACTCATGGTTCGGCAACATCCTTGCCACCGGCCTACTTGTTTCCGCATGGGGATTCTTCCTCTATCAAGGCGCGCTCGACCCCGCAGGCATCGCCAAGAGCCTGTGGCCGATCTTTGGGATTTCGAACCAACTACTCTCCGTCATCGCCCTCTGCCTCGGCACCGTCGTCCTTATCAAAATGGGCAAGGCTCGCTACTGCTGGGTCACCGTTGTTCCCATGTTTTTCCTCACGGTCGTCACCTTCAGCGCAGGTTATTTAAAACTGTTTTCTGCGAATGCCGCTGGCTTCCTTCCCGCCATCAAAAGCCTTGAAGCAAAAATCGCTGCTGGCCTCGATGGCCCCGCTCTAGCAGCCGCCAAGACCTCGCTGCTCAACGCCCGCATCGATGTCGTCATCACCATCAGTTTCCTCTTTTTCGTCGCCATCATCGTGCTTGGCACCGCGCGGGAATGCTACCTCCTCCTCACCAAGCGCAAAGCCATCGTGCTCCGAGAAAGCGAATACGTGCATCTCCCCGCCGAGTGAATGGTTAGAGGAAAAAATTCACAGGTAGGCCGATGAGCCGCCGCACTAGGCACTCCGCATCACCAGTGAGTGTGAGATTGCGGAATCTCCCTCTTTAAATGTCAAAGCCCGCCTCTCGGCTTCCGTCCGACGACTTCCTACCTCTGCCCAGTGTTCGTGCTGAAATTCCAGCGGCGAAACTCCATAACATGCCACGAACTCGCGCCTGAAATTTTTTTTCACCGTAAAACCCAAGCTCTGCGCCACTTCATCGGAAGAAAGCCCACCTATCAGCTTCCTGCGAGCCACCACCATCCGCTCCCACCGCATCCACTCCTTGGGCGGTAGGCCAATGTCCCGCGAGAAAACCTCATACAAATAACGCTCGGAGCACTCCAGCACCGCACAAATTTGATCGATCCGATAGCCACACCGCAGTGCCAGCCGCTGCAAACACAGCCGCTCCCCACGGGTGGGGAACAGCACATGCCAAGACTGCTCGGGGCGGATTAACCTCATCGCGATCTAGCCTCTAACGACCCAGTCGCATCACGGCAAGCAAAAGCTAACAAACATTCCGTCACCCGCTCAAAGTCTTCCAAGCGGCTGAAGCAAACTCATCCCAAACCGCGCCCAAGACACCCTGCTCCGAGTCATTCACTTCCAAGCAGTTGAGCCACCCGAACGAATGCTGAGAAGTCGCCATCAAGGTTCCTGAATCCCCGCTTTACGATCGACCATCAACTCCAAACCATCACCTCCCCTGATCTTCTCTATTTCTTAACAACACCTCCGAATTTGAGCAACTCTCCCCCTTGCATTCCAGAAACCATTCTGTCTGTCTTCTAGCGAATATATGCACCATGCAATCCACTCAATCGTTTCTCCCCCGTGAACGATAAACAAATTCTATTTACTCCTCTCAAATTCGCGATGGGCCGTCCGCGTCCATCGTCACAGAGCTGCGCGGCCGACATGCGCTGTGACGTTTGCAACCTGACTGGTTCCGAAAACACCCCGCTGCAAGCAACTCGGTTCTGAAATTCCGCTACTCCCGATCAAATGAAATCAAACCTCACTCGCCTATCCGCAATTTCTAGCACTCTGCTTTTTAGCTCTTGCTCGTCAGACATCATATTCGCCACTCACACCTCGACCGGATTGGACGTTTCTGGAGACATCGCCAAAGTCCCCGATCACATCAGCCTCGGCTTTCGGCGGCGGGAGCTGGTTTACGTCGGCAAGGAGGTACCCAAATCTGCCTCTGTTCTCGGCAAACTCGACTCCCAAACCAACTGGAACGGAGGCATAGCCATTCGCGAGACCTTCGCCACCGGCCCGGTTGCTGCCTCCATCGCCGCAGGAGAAATACCTCGGCCCGAAAATGAGGCCGCCGTGACCGACGAAACCACAGATTCTTCTCAAAGCCCGGTCGTCCTTCCAACAATCATCAACCATCCCGTCGTCTTCGCCTCTCGCAGTCGCTTCGGTTTCGGCTTCAGCATCGGCGGGTCTGATGACGATGCCATTCCCACTCTACAAGTCGGCTACTCCCGCCGTGTAGCCACCCACATGCATGTGGATCCCGCTACCACCAAGAACGGCCAGATTCCTTCCGTCCTCGCAGACACCAGCGTCCATGGCTCCGGCATCCTTGGTGCAAACACCGCTCCCAAGACAGAAGGTGTTGACCCAAAAGCACGCATTTCCCTTGGAGATAATAATGAAAATACCCAAGGCGGTATCCGCATCCGCCAGCTTTTCGCCATCGGCAAAGGGGCCACATCGCTCATCAAGAGTGAGAGAGAAGCTAAAAATATTAAAACCGCGATTGCCGAGCAACAACCGCTTACTGCCTCCGAACCATGAAAATCGCCTCCCTCCTTCTGCCCCTCACTGTCGTCTCCTGCGCCCACCGCCCTCTCATTTACACTGGCACCCAGCTAGGAGTCCACGCCAGCGGCCTCAAGAACAACGTTCCCGAAAAACTCTCCTTCGGCTACGACCGCAACGAATTCGCTTGGCTCCCCAAAGGCGGAGCCAGCTCCATCCAAGGCTCCTACGATGCCGAATACCGCTACCCCGCTGGCATCGCCGTTTCCGAGTTACTCATTACCGGACCCGCCGCCGCTGGTGAAAAGGGCGAGGATCAGGACAAAGAAAACAAAAAGAGCGACTTCATAATTTCCACCAATACCAAGACCAACCTTGGTCTCGAAGGCCCCGCCACCGACGGCACCAGCTTCGCCATGAACTTCGGTTTCAAACGCAGCGTCCTTGCCCTTTTCCCAGAGCAAAAAGATCCCAATTTAAACACAGATCTCCCCTCCAGCTACACCGACGTCTCCGTTCATGCCAACGGCATGGGGCAAAATCTCAACAACCCCCAATCCATCGCTGCCTCACGCCAAATGAAGGGTGATGCCACAGGAGCACGCATCGTCCAGACCATCGCTACCGGAGAAGCCGCAGAAAACCTCGCCACAAGCGATGCCGATGAACTCCGCGTTCGTATCGCCGCTGGTCTCGTCCCTAAGAAATCCGAATAACTCCGCCCATGCCCACGCCCGCAAAATGGCTGCCAGAACTGGAGCGCAGAATCCGTTCCACCCGCCCCTTCCTCTTGCCGCTCCTCCTCGGAGTCCTCCCCTCATGCAGCATGAAATTTAGCCATCCCGATGGCTCCGTTACCTACCTCGGTGCCGTCAACATCCAAGAAGGCAACTCCGCAGACTCCCCACTTGTCCACTCCCGCCGCTACGGCCTCATGCTCGATGCTGGCGTCCAGACGAATGGCTTCGCCCTCGGCTACGATGACCGCCTCATCGTCAAGCCGCCTAACGACCAGATGACCCAGATCGACTATACCCCAAGCACTCACGCCCTCAGCTACCAAAGTAGATGAAATTCACCCGCGATTCTCTTCTCCTCGCCATCTCTCTCGTGCTCGCCGCCTGCCAGACCAGCAAGCCGCCGCCAGCCATCCAGATGTCCGATCTCACCCCCAAAGAAAAACGTCTCATTGCCGCCACCCCCATCATTGACATCCACACCCACACCTTCAATTCCCGCTTCCTGCCGCTGCGTGAAATCTGCTTAGGAAAACGTGACAAACTTGGCTTCTCATCTCTTTTCGTCACCGACTCGATGGTCCTCGCCCTCGTTCACTACATCACCTGGGCCACGGAAGAAAATCACCCCTCCAGCACTCAACAAAGTGACGAAAACATCGCGCGACTCACCACGACAACTCTGGAAAAAGAAGGCACACAAGTCACCGCTGCGGACATTCAGGCTGATCCCGGTATCATCGGTGCCAAGCTCCTTGTCGAAAAACACAAAACCTTCACCGACCTCGATCCCACCCAGCAACGGAGCCTGCAACAATTTTCCGCCTACTTCTCTGACCACCCCAGCATCCTCCCAGACCGCAGCGACTCCTCGAACGAAATCCGCCACTTTCTTTCCTGCATCACCGCCCCATCAGACCGCTTGGAAAGCATGTTCCAAAACGATCACAAAAGTGCCGACGGCAAAAAGTATCATATTTCACTGGCAGCCAGCCACATGATGGATCTCGCGCCCACCTACGATCAAACAGAGGACGACTCACCGCTCTACCCATTCCAAAGCAGGCAAATTCCGCTCATGCAAGATCAGCAACGAGCCGCAAATGGCCGTTTGCTCTACTTCGTCGCCTACAACCCATTTCGCGATAGCTGGGATAACGACCCCCTCGCCAAACCCGGCCACGCCCTCGATATCGTCAAAACCGCCTACGAAAAACAAGGTGCTTTCGGTGTGAAAATCTATCCCCCATCTGGCTACGCCCCCGCTGGCAACTCCATCATTTCCCGCCCATGGGCCATATCCCCACAGCCCAGAAGACAATGGCGCGCCCGCTATCGCCCGGACAAACACCCCGCCGTTACCAATCAAGATCTCGACCAACGTCTTTACGACCTCTGCCTCTGGGCGGTGAAAAACGATGTCCCGCTCTTCACCCACTGCGGCCAAGGCGAGTTCGAGGCACGTAGAGGCTACCATGAGCTCGCTAATCCTAATGGCTGGCTCACCCTCCTCCAAAAACACCCCGAACTTTCCGAACTCCGCCTCTGCCTTGGCCACGCAGGCGGTGGCAGCGAGTGGTACGACGCCCAAGATGCCACCCGATGGAGTGCCAGCACATGGGGCAGCACCATTTACCAACTCTGCCGAGACTACCCCAACATCTACTGCGAGTTCGGCTGCTTTGACGACATCTCAGACCCCGCGAAACGCGCCAATTTCTCCACTCACCTTACCCAGCTCATCGCAGACAGCCAAAAGCCCGCCCCACCTGGTCGCATCCATTGTGACTTCTCAGAAAAAATTCTCTACGGCTCCGACTGGTTCATGCCGCTCCAGCAATCCACCAACCGCCTCAACTACATTCTCTCCTTCCAAACAGCCATCTATCACGCCGCGCCAGACCAACCGGATGCTCTCTTCAAAAACTTCTTCTACCGCAATGCGCTGCGTTTCCTCGCTTCCGAAAAACGCATCGCGAGAGGTGGCCTTCCCGGCCCGCTCGTTGCCAAACTCCGGCAACTAGCCGCTACCCAATGATCCCTGCCAGATATAGTAAAAATATCCCAAACCCCCATCCCCATGCCTCCCGTCGGAATCAACAACAAAAACTATCTCAACCTCAAGCAAGTCAACCCTCCGTGGCTGGATGCTGGGAACAAAAACTCGGGGAGAGATACGAAAGGCCACGCGATTTTCTCAGATCCGGTGTGGGGAATCCGCGCGGGTATTATCCAGCTCCGTTCGTATTTCTTTCGTCACAATCGCCGGACCGTTGCGGAGATTTTGGAACGCTGGGCACCCTCGTCCGACACCATTGGCTCGCTGCCGGGCGCACCGCCCAACTCGCCGCAGGAATACTCGAACTACGTGGCCGGGCGGATGGGCATCAGCTACAACAATCGGTTAGGAATCTTCGATGACGATCAAACCATCGGTAACATCGCCCAGTTGCGGGAGTTGTTTTTCGCGATGTCAGCCTACGAGATTGGTGACGGTTTCAAAGTGCCAGTCAGCGAATTCAACGCAGGATTGGAACTCGTGGAGCCCGGCATCAAAGCGGAAGGAGCGGACGTTCATGCCACCAACACAGCACTCGCTGGTGTAGTGACGCATTGGAAAATCACAAGCTCGGTCGGGCGTTGGGAAAAAGAAGCGGTGAACACGAAGGCAGACGTGGAGACGGTCCAACAGATGCTCCGCCAGGCTGCGCTGATCCTTCGCCAACCCGCTTATGATCCCGACGGGATCGACGGTGGCATCGCGGATGCAGGAAAGAAATCTCCCACGGTGAATGCGATCAAGGCGTTCCAGGGTCGCTTCATGATTCGCCCGGACGGCTTGATCGAGCCAGACGGCAGGACATGGCGTGAGTTGCTGCGGATTCTCACCGTGGGCGGCCCCGGAGAAACTTCTGATACGGCGAGGGCAACAGAGTTTTTCTTTCCGTTTGCACAACTGCCAACGAAGGGCTGGACGGGCGCTCCACGCGGGTTTGCCGCCCGCCGTGCCGGGGGCGCACGCGCCCATGCCGGGTGTGATCTCTATTTTCCAGCTGGGACCGTGATTTATGCGATCTCCGCTGGCACCGTGGTCCGCGGGCCGGAGCCGTTCTACGCGGGAACCTTCGCGCTCGAAATCGACCACGGCACGTTCATCGCACGTTACGGGGAAATCCAAGAAACCACTCTAGTCCGCAAGGGAGACCGGGTCATGGCAGGACAACCCATCGCCAAAGTCGGGCATCTGATCGGCATCGACGTGCCAAGCGACATGCTGCATCTGGAGCTTTATGACAAGAGTGCGGATGGCCCGCTGACCGTGCCGCAATCCGTCAGCGCGAAAACGGATAATGAAGTGCCATTTTTGCGCCGCAGGGATCTGATCGACCCGACTCCAAAACTCGATGTCTGGCGGAACAATCTCCCCGGGACATTGCCCGACCCCGATGCTGCGTTGGCGGATGTTGCCGGGATTCCAGCCACAGGTTTTTGCATTCACCTTCAGCGAATCCGGCAGGAAAAGAGGGCGTCTGCTGGATTCGCCCGGACCGTGGGAGAGTATCAATGCTACTGGAACGGTACGGTCGTCGGCGGGCTGGCTGGCCAGATCGTCGAGCGCGGCGGACCGGGTGACAACACGACTGCGGTGGGAGACAACCGTGATTTGCGCATCCGCGAAGGCACCTACCCGCTGGCGATCCAAGCTGGGACGAACTATAAAACCTACGGCTATTCTGACGATGAATCCATTCCCAAGCCGGGCTTGTTATTGAAAAAAACCCAAGAACGCACAGCCATTCTTCTTCATCCTGGGAAAAACTACATCAGCAGCATCGGCTGCCTGAATCCAGCCTCGGGCCTCACGAACGCCAATTCTCAGATCAACTTCGCTGACAGCCGCAGACAAGTCATCGCGATCATCGACGCCATGGAAGCTAGGATGGGAGACGATTTTCCGAAGTCAGGCACGATCCCAGACGCGGTGATCCTCATTGAGGGCGAGCCGAACTGATCGGATTAGAAGTCCTAAAAATCTAACTCTAATATCCTACCTCAAATCACCATGGCTGAAGAAACCAACGTAAATCCCACGCCAGAAGAAATCGAGAAGCGGAAAGCCAACGCGGAGGAGAGAAAAAAAGCGACGGAAGAATTTGCAAAACTGACCAAACACCGACTGCCGTGGGGAGTGGTCGGGGTCTTCGCGTGGCTTCTGCTGTTTTCAGTAGGGGTCTTGATCCCCGCAGAAACTAGCCGCAAAAACCTCGGCTGGAAACCCGAGTCCGAGGTGCAAGCAGCGACTCAGAAGCTCGATGAACGGGTCGCCGAACTTGAAAAAAACGCGAAAGCACCGAAACCGGAAAATGCTGCGGGTTCGCCGCCTAAGGGAAACGCCGACCCAAAAACTCCTCCTGCGCCGCCTAATACCGACAAAAAATTACTTCAAAAAAAGGTTCCGCAGAAGACAGAGGATAAAGCCCAGCCTAACAAATTTTGGAGCTTCATCGTCGCCACCTGCACCTTCGCCCCGCTCAACATCGGCTTTCTCTGTATCTTGGCGGCGTTCATTGGCGGTTGTGCGGTGAACAAAAACGAGATTGGCCGCATCCAGCAGGAGATTATCGACATCGAAAATAATCCATCTACCCCGCCCATCCCGCCGAGTCCCGACCTCATCCGCCTCAGACACAAGTTGGACTATCTCACCGAACACCCTGGCTACTCGACCATTCGTGGCCTTGTCGTTTATCTCATCATCATTTCCGGTCTCTTCATCATCGGCGCGCCACTTACGGGTGTTGATGGAAATCAAGTCGTCTCACTGGGTCAATATATGAAACTCGCCGGATTGTTTTCATTTTTCGGCTACCTCTCCGGCTACGATCCTACCGTCTTCAGCACCGTTATTGGCTTTGGGACAAAGCAACTGAGTCCGGGGCAAACAAGAACTTCGTAATACCTCACTTCCGCTATATGAGCCTCAAAGTCGCATCTCAGGTCAAGGTGGCCAGGAAAGTCACCAAACCTTTCCTCCACTCGCTCAAATTGGCACTGATGTGGGTCCGTTATCTGCAAGTGCCGATTTTGGCTTCGGTGATCGCATCGGGACTTGCCCTATCCGCCGCAGCAAAAATCGGTCCGACGAGTCTGGTGTTGGGTGCTTACGATGGGGAAATCTGGCAGATCATTCCAGTCGCCCTAACGGCTATCATATTCGGTTTTGCGATGTGGGACATTTCAAGAGTCATTCTGAAATACGGACCAGATCGATTTAACCTCGCCAAGGGGACGTATCTCGGAAGCGAGCGGCAGCGGCTGACGGGCAAAATTCTGCTAGGTGTCATGTATGGTAGCGTGCCGGCACTGACCATGTGCGCCTGCCATCGGGCTTCATCGCTTGATTGGTATTATGGGTTATTGTGGGTGGTGATGCTCGGAGTGGTGTGGGCATGTTATTACAAACTTCATGACTGGAGCAAAGCCAGCCTCGCATGGCTTGTTTCCCGCTTGGACATTCTGGAAGATCTGGAGGCTCCTGGATATCGATGTCTGGACAATGGGAAAGGTCTTGCCTATGGCCATATACGCTCTGCAATCATGCTAGGAATTTGTGGTACCGTGGCAGGATGCCTTTTTTTCCTGCCAGCCACTAATGTGGCGGCGGTTATCTATGTGCTGCTCGCGATCATGGGTCTGGCATGGGTTTGCTCGGCCCTCGGGTTTTTCCTATGGCGGCACCATGTTCCGCTGGTTTTAGTGTTAGGATTGTGGGTGAGTGTGGGTGGTTGGCTTTTCCATAAAGACTACGGCTATCGGGTGGTGAAACTGGATGGCGGTGGCGAATTACCAAGTGCCCACGAAGTGCTGATCGGTGCTCCACTAGAGCGCAGGATCGCGGTGGCAGCAGTAGGTGGCGGCATTCATTCTGGCGCATGGGAGGTCGAGGTGCTCACACGGCTTCAGGAAATTTCTGGCTGCCATGACTTGCCCGCACGGCTGTGCGCGATCAGCGGTACCTCTGGCGGTTCCTATGGCGCGATGCTCTACGCCCACGCGATGTATCACGACCAGGCGGTCGAGGCTCAAAAAGTAGATCCAGCGACGAGCGAGACAACTTCCCCGTATCTCGCGGCGGTGAGGGAGGCCGTTCGCGCGACGAGTCTGGGTTCGGTGGTCCGTGCCCTCACATATCGGGATTTACCAGAGTATTTCGCACCAGTGTGGTTTGGCGAAGATCGCGGTGCGACGATGGAGAAACAATGGGCTACGAATGCAAAGCAGCCGCGCCAGATCGGCAAGACCGGAAAAATGATCCACATCGGACGGGATGAAGATTTAGCCAACGTGACTCTGGCGCAATGGGGGCAGCAGGCAGTTGAAGGAAAAATGCCAGCCATCCTTTTCACCTCGGGTACTGAGGAAAGCGGACGGCCCGTCATTTTCGGCAGCTCTAAAGTGTGGGATTGGAACTGGAACGTCGTCTGGAACGGAACTCCCAGCAAATCTCCCAGCAAACTCTTCACCGTCCCCGTCGTGACTGGGGCACGGTTGTCGGCTAGTTTTCCGCTCGTCAGCCCTGCTGCTAGACCCGCCGCTTCGGACAAAGATCTCGAGCGGGTTGAGCACCAAATGGACGGCGGCTACTACGACAACTATGGAATCGTCGCCCTTAATCGGTGGTTGGAAGAAGGGCTTACCGCGATTCACTCCGACTCGGCGACGGGTAAGTCCACACCAAATCCACGCTTCGGACAGTTTCTCGTTATCCAGATCCGCTACAAAATAAAGTCTGAAGACCCGGAAAAGCCTGAAAGTCTCAAGGTGGAAAAAGGCGGGTTTTTCTATCAAATGTTTGCTCCACTCACGGGACTCTATCAGGCGCGGGTCGCTGGCCAGCGCCTCCGTGCAGACGAGCAATTCGACGTGTTCACCCGCTATTGGAAAGAGCGTGGCGTGGTGATCCACAACGTCGCCTTCGAGTTCGAGGAAGGCGATGGAGGTGCTCCTTTGTCATGGCATCTCACAGAATACCAGAAGGCCGAACTCGACACAGCAGGGAAAAAAATCATCTCCCAACACGAAGAATACAAACCCCTAAGAGACGATTTGGAGGAAAAACTAGAATCCGCCACTAGCGACCAATCGAAACAAGACTGCGCTGTTGAGATTGAACGCCTGAAAAAGAAATTTCCTCTGGGTGATGCCGCCTATGCAGTGGCTGACTTCATCGCGAGTGAGAAAAAATAACCTGTCTCCTATCTCACCGCTCCAGAATCTCCACTTCATACCCATCTGGATCGGTCACGAAGGCCATCTTCTTCGTGCCGGTGGAAAATTTCTCGCGCCAGCCGGAGGGCCAGATTTCGAGGCCAGCTTGCTCGATGCCTTCGCAGTAGGAAATGATGTCGTCCACGCCGAGCGCGGTGTGCATCAGGTCCTCGGGGCAGGTCGCGGTGTATTCTGGCGAGTGGCAGAGTTCGAGGAAAACGTCGTTTCCCGCGAGTTCGAGGAAGGCGAGGCTGTTGCCCTGCGGCGAGGGCTTCTTGTCGGCCAGCGTGTAGCCGAGTTTTTCGTAAAACGCGATGGAGGCGTCGAGATCGCGGACACGGATACGGGTATGGAGGAAACGGATCATGGTGGCGGAGCGTGGGGCAGAACCCGCCGTTTGCCAAATGGCGATTGAGCGCGCGGGATGATTTTTCGCCGCAAAAAGTCGCAAAAAGTTCGCAAAAAAGAAGAGGTGTGAGGATCTGGATTTTCACGCTTAGAAGCCTAACGAGTAAAATCACCCCACTGAAAACCTAGGAATTTTTGCGTTCTTTTTTGCGCCTCTTTGCGGCGAAATCCTTCTGGATGATGCTTGGCAATCCAACGTGGTGGGTGTTTAAGTATGCACACCATGAAAACCATCGTAGTCGCGATTGATTTCTCAAATGCCACTTCCGGAGTTCTGGAAATGGCCACGCGTTTGGCGAAAGCCTTTGGGGCGAGTCTGGAGCTGTTTCACGTCATCGAGCCTGAGCCCAGCTACACCGCCTACGGATTCACGCCCGACGAGTTTCCGGCGATGAATGTGTTCCAAGAGGAAGCCAGACGCAGGGCGACCCGCAAGCTCAGTGAACTTCTCCTCGCCACTCAAGCCGTAGTTCCTAACACCACTTCGAAGCTCGCCGAGGGTAGCCCGCTGCACGCACTGCTGGCCCATGTGAAAGCGAACGACGTGGACTGCGTCATCCTCGGTTCGCACGGGCATGGGGTGATCGCGTCGTTGTTGTTAGGAAGCGTGGCGGAGGGTATGGTCCGCAAGGCCACGGTGCCAACGCTGGTCGTGCCTGCGGCGGTGGAGTGAAAATATGCGGCGTTTCAGGGTGGGGACTCAGCGGGGTGACCTTGTTTTGAAAGAGCTAACCGCGAATGAACACGAGTGGACGCGAATTTTCAGAAATAGCTCCAGAGTTTTGATCCCATCACTTCGAGAAAAATAAAGTCCGTGAGTGTGTCTGACTTCATTCTTGTTCCTTGGCGTCCATTCGCGGTTGGAAATTTAAAATGAGCTCGCCCTGATGACTCACCGCTTCGCACTTGGCGGATGCCGCTGCCGTGGCAGGCTGTTTGGATGAAACGCTTGCTCTTTCGCCAGACCGGGAAACCCACCGATGTGTTAGAAATCACTGATGATCCAGCTCTCACAGATTTTTCCCATTTCCCAGGCCATGTCCTCGTCCGCATCCTCGCCGCCCCGCTCAATCCGGCTGACCTGAACACTATCGAAGGCACTTACGGCATCCAGCTTCCACTTCCCGCCACGCCGGGCATCGAGGGATACGGCGTCGTGGAAATGAGTAACTCGCTAGATTTCCAACAAGGTGCCGAGGTGATTTTTCTCCGCCGTGCCGCGACTTGGGCCACGCACGCTCTCGTCCCTGATGACGCGCTTTTCCGTGTCCCCAGCGGGATCGATCCGCTCCAAGCCGCGATGCTCAAGGTGAATCCAGCCACCGCGTGGCAGCTGCTTCATGGCTTCGAGCAGCTAAAAGCAGGCGATTGGATCGTGCAAAATGCGGGAAACTCCGCCGTCGGGCGATGCGTCATCCAGCTCGCGCGTGATCTCGGAGTGCGGACTATTTCCCTCGTCCGGCGGGCGGAGTGCATGGAGGAACTTCGCCATCTCGGTGGCGATCACGTTTTCCTGGATGCCGACGATACGCTCGCCTCCGCTAGGGAAATCCTTAGCGGTGCGACCGCCGCGCTCGCCTTCAACGCCGTCGGTGGCGACAGCGCATTGCGGCTGATGAAGCTCTTGCGCGAGGGCGGCAGCCACATCACGTATGGCGCGATGGGCCGCAAGCCGCTCACCATCCCGAACGGCTTACTCATTTTTCGCGACCTCCAGATTCGCGGGCTGTGGGTCAGTCGTTGGCTGGATAGCGCACCGCCAGCCGAGGTGCATCGCGTTTATGAAAATCTCGCTGCCCGTGTCGCTGCCGGGAAACTCACCCAAGCGGTGGACTCGACATTTCCCCTCACCGCCTACCCAGCCGCTCTCGCCCGCCTCGACGCGCCGGATCGCAATGGCAAAGTGCTTTTCACCCCTTGACCCACGCCGTTCCTGAGAAATAGGCAGACAGACGATTGACTTTAGCCGACGTTTTCGGCTCTAAAGCCCTCCGCCTCCACTCGCGCCTTTCCCATGCCATCGCTCTTCGACACCCCGCCAGCCACACCCGCCTATCTGCCAGCGTGGTTCGCCGCCCGCCAACAAGCCGCATGGGCGCGCTTCCTCGCCACGCCCGCTCCGAAGCGTGGTGACGAGACATGGCGTTTTTCTAGTATCAAGCAGCTAGACTTCTCCGACTTCGCGAGAGGCGTAGAAATTTCGCCCACCCGCGCATCTATCATCGCCCGCTCCACCGGTCTCGAATCCCCAGCCGCGAAATTCATTTTCATCAATGACGAGCTGATCCACGTCTCATCCCACCTGCCGGAAAACGTCATCTGCCTCCCGTTGGCCGAGGCACTCGTCTCCCACAGCGATCTCGTCCAGGCGCATTTCATGAAACAGGAAACCCGCCTCGGCTCCGCGAAATTCGCCGCGCTGCATGAGGCATTCCTCACCAACGGCCTCTTTGTCCACGTCCCAGACAATGTCGAGGTCGCAGGTGCCATCGAGGTCCACCACTGGCTGGCCGGAGAAAATACCGTCATCTTCCCGCACACGCTCATCGTCACCGGCAGCAGCTCGAAAGTGCGCGTCGTGGATATTTTCCGCTCCGCAGACGACGCCCAGCCCGGCCTCGCCATCGCTTTCAACGACCTCTGCGCTGGCCAAAACTCGCAGCTCGACTACATCGCCATCCAAGCCCTCAACGAAGCCACGCGCATCATCCAGATCAACGAGACCGCCGCCTTTCGCGATGCATCCGCCACCGGATTCATCCTCAATACCGGCGCATCTTGGGCTCGCAACGAGTCTCTTTCCCGCCTCGAAGGCCCCGGATCCCGTTCGGACATGCTTTCAGTCAGCATCCCCGCTCACGATCAGGAATACGACCAGCGCACCTTCCAACACCACGTTTCAGAAGGTGCTTACTCGGATCTGCTCTACAAAAATTCCCTCTACGACGATTCCCGCACCATTTTCTCCGGCCTCATCTTTGTCGATGAAGCCGCGCATCACACCGACGCCTATCAGACCTGCCGGAACCTTCTCATGAGCGACACCTGCGAGGCGAACTCCATGCCCGGCCTCGAAATCAACGCCGACCAAGTGAAGTGTTCCCACGGCAGCACTTCTTCCCAAATCAGCGATGAGGAAATTTTTTATCTCCGCGCCCGCGGCATCGCTCCCACGAATGCCCGCCAACTCATCGCCCGCGGTTTTTCTGTCGATGTGCTAGAGCGTTTGAAAAATGCTGAAGTCGAGTCTCTCGTCCTGAAATTCATCGACGACAAGTTCGCCCACATCGCAGTCCACGGTTCCTGAACTGGAGGGCGGAATTCATTCCGCCTCTGAGGATTCAAAATGAGCACCTGAAAGGAGTGTCATCCAGAATGGAGTCATGGTGACTGTGAACAAGGAACGGCGGACTCCGATCCGCCGATGCCCATGAAAAGCCAAAGAAAAGCGGTGATCCTACACTCTTTGGCTGCTCATGGACCGGGGCGGATCGGAGTCCGCCCTTCCTTGGGTGCTAAATCCTCCAACGCATCGTCCTGAAATACGAAAGCCACAACCGAAACGACCGCGCTACGCAGCACCATTCCACCCACTGCCATCCGCAGCTCGATATCTATTAGAACGCGCTTTCAAACTTCTTCCCCATCCGAGAAACCAACCAAATCAAACAAACTCTGCAAGCGACTCAGCTTAAATGTTTCAAAAACGAGCTTTCTTCCTGCTTGCCGGAGCTAACCTTTTTCCTAATCTCCGGTGCTGAACCAACACACGGTTCGGCAGAAATATGCAACTATCGGAGCAAGCGATTGAACGAGGGCTTGTAGGTCCCACAAAGCGGCTGATTGCACTGTCGATGGTCATCTATTTCTCGGCTGCACTACATCCGATTATCCCCTCGATTCTTTCCGCAGTGGAAGGTCCGAGGCGCGTTGCGATAGGCCAGACTTGGGAGCGTGGCGACTTCGAGATGATTCGATGGGATGTATTTCCACCTTTCGAGGCGTTGAGCAGCAGCATGGTGATCGTGTATGCCCCAACATTCATTTTCTGTCTTATTTGCTCCGTTCTTGATCGATCTGAGGCGTGGAGGATTAACATCCTCGCAGGAATGGGGACCTTTTTTCTGTATGTCCTCGACGATCGCTACTTTTGGATAGGTCCGATTTTCAAGATCAGCGGATTGTTTGCGATCGTTATGCTGACGATTTGCATTCTTTTTGGTGATTCGGTTCGGAGATCGACACGCCAACCCGACTAGATTACAAGAGCCGTACAAGCCGTCGCGCACCAACGGGCCATAAGCTCCTCAATCACTTTTCAACTTCCTTCTCAGTCGCGCCCGTGGGCGGACTTTTAACGTTCGTCACGATATATGGACCAAAATGCCAAACAGTTGTTCAAAGGCGGTTGCGTTTCCGTGTTGCTATTATTCGGCCTTTTCTTGGTTGGATGCTGGCTAGCAATGATTGAGTTTGGTGCGTCCTTTCATGAGACATCATCTGATCGCATTTCTCGTGCTATAGCCTGGGTATTTATTGTTGGGCTGCTTGCTGCTTTTTTGATAAACACCATAGTGTTTTTGAGGAAGAATCGAGTGGTTAAGTCAACATCTTCAAATAGTAATACTGACTTAATAGGCACACCTTGGGACCAAAATCCAGAATTCACATTCGACATAGATCAACGTCTTGAAGATCCAAAAATTGGAAATAAACAAGACACGCGATAACAACCACTACCAGCCGCCTTGCTTCGATGTCTTCCCGTAACTTCAACCTCAAACTCGTGATCGATGCTCGCCCTCGCTGTACTGGTGTATGCGCTCATAGTTGATCCAGAAATTCATCTCTTTGATCGCACAAGGCAGCCCAATTCGAAGGTTGCAAAGTGCCTGATTCAGCAATACTCAGTTTTCGATATGGTACAGCTTGCAGACATCCAAAAACAGGCGAAGGAGCTTTCCGAAGAGGATCGGAAGGGACTTGTGGCTTTCTTGCTAGACGGATTTGTCGGCGTACCGCTAGGGCCGGATGACGAAGAAGTCGAGCGGCGGGATGCCGAGATGGACTCCGGTGAGGTGGCGCCAATCAGCCACGTCGAGTTTCTCGCTCAAGTTGGCCGCCAAGCACGGTGAGAAAGGTCGTGTATCATCCTAGAGTCCCCGCAGAGGTTCGTGGTTTCCTGGAGCACTACGACTCCATTTCAGATGATCTCGGGGATTCCTTTTGGTTCGAGTTGAATGAAGCTATCGAATATGCACGAGAATTTCCTGCGAGGCATCATTTCGACCGGACAGGTCGGCGTCGCAGCAATTTGAAGAGGTTTCCCGTTCACCTACTGTTCCGTATTTTACCCGGTATCATACGCATCACAGCAGTGCGTCATGATCGACAAGACCCGGGATACGGTGAAAGAAGGCAATGATTCAGCCAATCGGCTCCCCGGGAGTGATTAGCTCCCCGGTCCCACACCACTCTGCGGACGGCTCCGTGCGGGGCGGTCCCAATTAGATTCGGACCTTTGGCCGGTGGAAAAGACGATCCAGATGGCTCACAGATCGCGATGTGCGGCAGTGTTGCAGCGCGGAATCAACGCGGCGTGATGACCACCGCGTGCTCGTCGTAGCGGGCTTTTGCGCCGGATTGATCCATGAGGTATTTCATGATTCCGCCAGCGGGCATGTTCTTGAGATTGAGGGTGATCTTGCGTTCTGCTAGGACGAGCTTGGGATCTTGGATGACGAAATTCGGCGTGACGGCTTCTTTGGATTGTTTCTCCACCATCACGCTCAGGGCTTCGAGGGCTTCCTGCAAGCTGGCGGCATCGAGTTGGAACATCGGAATCTGAACGGTCCCGAATTTTTCCTCACGGCCTTTCGCGGCGATGGAGGCGGAGTTGAGTTTCAACTGGCCCAGGCTGAAACGGGCATTGGTATTCTCAGGATGGAGCTTCAGAGCCTTGGTGTAGGCATCCTTGGCAGCGATGGGATCGCCTGCTTTTTCGGCGGCTTGTCCTTGTTTGTAGAGCGCATCAGCGGCCTTGGCTGGCGAGAGCGCAGGGGCTTGGGCGAAGGCTTGAGTGGTGAAAATGCAGACGGCGGCGAGGTGGATGAGTTTTTTCATAGTGGTGGGATTTCTACCATCGGTAGAGCTAACATCTATGCGGCTCGGCATCAACCGATTTTTCTAAAAGTCGGCTTCATGGCGATCAAGCTAAGAGAGCAACCACGGAGATTCGATGTGATTTTAACCGCGAATCGACACCCATGGACGCGAATTTAAAGAACCGCATTTCTCAGAATCAGAAATTTCATTCAAAAAACCCTTCATTCGCGTACCTTCGTGTCCATTCGCGGTTGAAAAATCCCTAGCTTGATCGCCCTACCAACGGAGGAACCTCTGGATCGTTGACGTTACTTCTGTTTCCGATCACTCCGAAGTGGAGATCGGTGCGGGTGAACCAAATCGCACCATGGGCCGCAGCGAGATCGACAGCGATATTTCTGACAATAACATGGTTTGTCGTGGTCTTAATGGTGACCGTGTTGCCAAGGTTGAAGAAGATGTTTTGACTAGTGCCGTCGCCACCGGATGTGCGGATGCGGAGAAGCAGAACGTCCTCTGCGAAGACAAAGGGGCGGCACTGACGAATCGAGGCGCGGCGGTAATCGCTAAAGTGAGGCCAACGGCTTTGAGGGCTGGGAAATGAGGGCTATTTTCGTGCCTAAAGAAAACCGACCAGGAGAATGCTAACAAGCACTCAACCCGGTCGGTGGAATTTTCTGCGGGTTCTAAACCGGATTAGGGACCAGTCACTTTGAGACGGGCGAAGGTCTTCACCGGACCAGCAGGGAAGGTGTATTTCACGTTATTTCCCGTAATGACCACATTGACGCCGAGTGTTTCGTTGGTCCAGCTTCCAGTGCCAAGGCTGGTAGAAGTTTCAACCCAAAAGTCGGTGCCATAGACGCCGGTGTAGGTTCCGGCTTTTGCCCAAGTAACGCTGTTGACGGGACCGACCGTGGTAATGCCAGGTAGTGGAGTGAAGCCCGTGGAAACGGTGCTAGGGCCAACGAGGAAGTGCTCTACTCCGTTGGAGACGCCGTCGTTGTCGTGGTCGAGATTCGCGGCTTGGCCAGTGACTCCGTTGGTGGTGGCCCATGTCGTGTAGGCGGAACCGACGCCCTGAGTGATGAACGAGACGTTACCGTCGGTTCCAACGACCAAGGTTCCTTCGTAGGAGCCGACAAACCTGACACCAGCGACTTCCCCCGTGGTATCCGCGTCTAGCCGAGGAGTCATGCGGTTTAAATCCAGCGCAAATTCGACGCTACCCGCAGGGCCGAAGGTGCCGAACGCGGTGGCAGAACCGACCTGTTGGACACCGCCCACAAACTGGCCGTATGCAGTGCCTTGGATTCCCGGGCTTGAGAACGGATTATTTTGATCAATCGTAGATAGGGAAACAGATGAAATCGCTACCTGAGTCAGTTGAGTCGTTTCAAAGTTGTTGCCAAGACTGTTGGCGATGGGGGTGGCAACCCCCGTCATGTTTCCCCCGATGGTCAGATCCCAAGTAGTAGAGTTCCGTTGTCCCAGAGTTCCGACGGAACTGCGAGGCCGGGAGGCGTAAACGGTGCGAGTCTGGTCACCATCAAAGACTTGGATTCCTGTCGATGTGCTACGGCAGGCGACAACCCCAGCGTAGATTGCAGTGTCGGAAGCCCAGCCAGGACCGTATGCGCTGGTGAGGGCAGCATCGATGTTCACGATGTTTAGTGCCTGCCTATCAGCCGTAGGTCCAGCAGCCGCGCCACGGTAGAGAGTGGCGGCAGATCCCAAGCCGACGAAAACAGTGTCGTCATCGCCGGGTTTCTGGAAATGCAGAATGAGATCCCCAGCTGCAAAAAATGGATTATCTTGTGCGTGGACTTCGATTGCGGAAAACCCCACCCCCGAAAGGATGGCGAGGAATGATTTTACGGATTTAAGTTTCATTGGATGGATAGATTTTGATGGTTTGATTGATTCTAATGCTGAGGTCTGAGACTGAAAACTGGCAGTTGACCGAGCTTTCGATGATTTTCGGGACGAGTGGATCGGTATAATCCGAATCAGTCGCGAATAAGCTACCGGGCTGGATTGAGAACAATTCCCGTATTGTCACGAAATCGTCACTTTAACGAGTTGGATCTCTAATTCGCGCCAAGGCTTTGCTCTTCGTGTGAGCAAAGCCTACTCCACACCCAAAGTTATATTCTTCCGTGTTAGGTCTGTTGTGAAACTCTGGGCCGAACCTGTGACGGTTTCTTCACAATATACCAATCGCATCGAAAACTTGGGTTGATGATTGTTTAGCAACTCTTGAGACAAACCCCGTTTCGGATTCTGATCCGCAATTATCTCCAAAGGCTCAAGAGTTTTAAAACTACCTAACTACAAATCATGAAAAACAACACAACTCGATTGCTCACCTCGCTGGCATCCATTGCGATGCTTCTGACGGGAGCCTCACAAGCTGCCAATTCGTTCTACGACATTGGCGACCTTGTTCTTTATTTCCAGAAACCTGGTAACAATAACACGGTGTATGTGAGTCTCGGAGATGCTGCTACCAACTTCCGTGGCACCGCCGCTGGACCAACAGCAGATCGTCAGGCTCTCAATATCCTCAACATCAACTCCACCCTCACCGCTGCTTTCGGAGCTGGCTGGGCCTCTGACACTGAGATTTATGCCGGTGCTGCCGGTGCTGCCAGTTCGTCCACCGGGGTCCAAACTCCGCTGGGTGACCAAACCCGCACCGTTTATGTTTCCCGTGGACGCAACTCCGTTGGAACCGTTGGCCAGTCGAACTCGACCCCATGGGACATCGTTCAAGGCGGAAGTCTGACGGGTGGTGCCACTAGCATCATCGGAATGGGCAACGTATTTGAAGTGAACGGGACCCAGCAACAGCAGATTCTGACTGTGGATATTGCCACAATCGACAACCCCGGCATCAGCCAAATCACCAACCCTGGGCTTGGTATCCAAGGCACTGCCTTTGGCACATTCGTGGGCGGTATTCAGCAGCGCGGTTCCGCATCCACCATCGGCGACTTCGGCTACGAAGGTGATGTCTATGCGGAAGACGTGGAGTTCGCACTCGACATCAACCGTATCGCTCCCCGGAACGCTTCGGACACCGTGGGCGAAGTAGATGGTCCAAGACTGCTTGGAACATTCGAAGGAACCTTGGTCATCGGTGCCAATGGTGACGTTTCCTTCATCACTATTCCTGAGCCTTCCTCCATCGCGCTCTCCGGCCTTGCAGCCCTCGGACTTGCATTCCGCCGCCGCCGTAACGCATGAAATATCTCCCATCACCTATAACACAAACGTTAGTAAACAAACCAAACACCAAATCAACACTATGAAATCCCCTAAATTCCTCACTGGCTTGCTTGCCGTGGCTCTTGCCTCGCCTGCCTTCGCCCTCACCTTCGAAATCACCGGAGCTACCGCTTTCCGCGCAGCCACCATCACCTCGGTGAACGCACTCTATGTGGCCAGCGGCCAACCGTTCCGTTTCTCCCACAACCGTGCGACCGAAGCAGACTTCATCAACGCCGACGTTATCACCTTTGAAGGTACGATCACCGGTCTTCCAGGCACCACCGTGGTCCGCATCGCCGCCAACGGCTCCATCGAAGGTCTCCGCGCCATGGCACAGCCTGGCCAAACTGGCATCGAAGGCAGCAACGGCGACGCCAACTACCTCAAACTCAGCACCGCACAGACGGAAACCGCCATCACGGGTGGCAGAAACATTGAGAACGTTGCAAATGCAGCTCCCAACATCGAGCGCGCACTTGCCGAAATGGCATTCTCTGACACCGACAAGGCGATCAGCCCATACGCCGCCGACGACATGGTCGGAGCGTCACCGGGTGTGGCCGTCTTCGGCCTTGTGGTCAGCGAAGGTGCCAATGCAATCACCAATGTGACTGCGGCCCAATACAACTCGCTGCTTACGAACGGCTACGTGAAAATGAGCCAATTCACCGGCAATTCCGCCGATGACACCCGCTTGGTTTTCTGCACAGGTCGTAACGACGGTTCCGGGACTCGCTCCTCCTATCTCACTGAGATGGGCTTCGGTGCTTCCAACCCGGTTCAACAGTTCTTGGTGGTCAGCCAAAACGGTAACCAAATCAAGGCAATCCAGAACGTTCCAGTCAACGGCACGAATGATTCCAGCCCTGCTGCTGGCATTCAGCTTCCTGCTGGATCAGACATCAAGGCCTTCGACGACGGTCCAGAAACCATCACCCAGCTCACCACCAGCCTTTCGACCGTATGGGGTCAAAACGTCGCTGGTAACGGCGGTGCTTTCAGCGGCAGCGTTCTTCGCGGCCACCTTGCACTCGACGGTGACTCCGTGACTGTCTTCGATGCAGATGGCTTCGATCTTTTGGGTGCTCCTGCAACCAACATCGGTTTGGTGTCATGGATCAGCCTCAACGACGCGAAAACCGCTGTCGCAGGTGGCGCAACCCTCGCTTCGTTTGATGGCGTCGGCCTCACCTTCACCGGTGGCGATTTGACCGCTCTGGACAAGGAAAAGATCTATAACGGCCAATACACCGCTTGGAACTTCCAACAGTTCTATCGTCGCTTCACGGCTGATGCAAATACTCTGTTCCTCTACAATGCTGTTTTCGCCGCTGTTCCAACTAACCTTGCCACCGCAGGTCTTCGTAACATTGACATGAAGATTGGTCGCCCTGCGGACGGTGGTGTCATCAACCCAAGCTTCTGATCACTCCCCTGCGGATGACGATGGAAATGATTTTTCCTAAATCCGATTCCGCAGTTTGAATTCATCAGCCGGTGTTGTGTTCGCGCACGACACCGGTCGATTTTTTCCAGCCATCAAACAGAAAGCCCTTCAGCACATCATTGACGAGTATTACCAGACCTTGGCGACAGCGAAAGCCGCAACGGAATGCGACATAATTACAGCAACCACGGTCTCAGAAAATGGTGAGAAATTCAGTGCCGCTACTACGTAGTTGCTACTACTTTATAAACAAAAAACAAATATCAGAAATCATGAAGATAAATTTATTATTTATTGGGTTCCTTGCCCTCTTCTTCGTCCCCTTTGCCTCAGCGCTTACCATTGAAATCACTGGTTCTACAGCATTTCGCGCGGCCACCATCTCGGCCATCCATAAGCTTTATACTGATAGTGGTCAAGGTTTCAGGTTCTCCCACAATGGTCTAAATGAAAGTGACTTCACTAGTGCGGATGTCATCACCTTCGAAGGTAGAGTCAATTTCATCAACTCTACCACGGTGATCCGCTGCTCATTCAACGGCTCATTTGAAGGTCTCCGCGCCATGGCAGAGCCTGGCCAAACCGGCATCACTGGCTATAACGGTGATGCCAGATACCTCAAGCTTAGCACCGCACAAACGGAAACTGCCATCGTCGGCGGCAGAAACATTGAGAACATCGACATTGGGGACTTCCCCTTTTACGTTAACGGCGAACGGGCAACTGCCGAAATGGCATTGTCTGACGTCGACAAGGCAATCAGCCCATACGCCGCCAACGACATGGTCGGAGCGTCACCGGGTGTGGTCGTCTTCGGCCTTGTGGTCAGCGAAGGTGCCAATGCAATCACCAATGTGACTGCTGCCCAATACAACTCGCTGCTTACGAACGGCTACGTGAAAATGAGCCAATTCACCGGCAATTCCGCCGATGACACCCGCTTGGTATTCTGCACAGGCTTTAACGACGGTTCTGGCACTCGCGCTGCCTATCTCACTGAGATGGGCTTCGGTGCTTCCAACCCGGTTCAACAGTTCTTGGTGGTCAGCCAAAACGGTAACCAAATCAAGGCTATCCAGAAGGTTCCAGTCAACGGCACGAATGATTCCAGCCCTGCTGCTGGCATTCAGCTTCCTTCGGGTTCAGACATCAAGGCCTTCGACGACGGTCCAGAAACCATCACCCAGCTCAGCACCAGCCTTTCGACCGTATGGGGTCAAAACGTCGCTGGTAACGGCGGTGCTTTCAGCGGCAGCGTTCTTCGCGGCCACCTTGCACTCGACGGTGATTCGGTGACGGTGTTCGAAGCAGATGGCTTCGATTTTTTGGGCGCTCCTGCAACCAACATCGGTTTGGTGTCATGGATGGGCATCGACGACGCGGTCCGCGCCCGTGCAGGGGGCGCGACCTTCGCTTCATTCAACGGGGTGTCACTTGCCGTTAGCGACAATTCCGGGCGTGTTTTGACTACTGCCGACAGAAATAAAATCTATAACGGCCAGTACACTGCTTGGAATTTCGCGCAGTTCTATCGTCGCTTCACGGCTGATGCAGACACGCTTACCCTGTATAATGCTATCTTCGCAACGATTCCGAACAACCTCGGTTGGGCGAGCCTCCTCCGGAACGTGGACATGAAAATTGGTCGCTATGCCGACGGTGGTGTTATCACCCCGGTCTTCTGATCGCCCCCTGCGGATGACGATGGAAATGATTTTTCCTAAATCCGATTCCGCAGTTTGAATTCATCAGCCGGTGTTGCGTACGCGCACGACACCGGTTGATTTCTTTCTAATTTCCCGCATTTCCCAACTATCCATTTTTATGAAATCGAAACGTCCGGTTCTTTTAATCACGACCAGCCTTTTGACCGTGGCGGGGCTATATTTCGGTGTATTTCGCCCGGTTTCTGGCACTAATCGCATGACCGAGAGCAAGCCTAAGGTTCCAAGCCACGCTACCGAAAGCGCGGGCTTATCGACGCCTCCTGCCATGGATGGGGAAATTTCCTCAAAGAATCCAGAACGCACTGAATCTGAGGTGACGAATACAGGCGTTCGAGAAAACCGAGTGGGAACAGCCAGCCCTCAGCCAGCCCAACTGGACACACCCACAGACGCAACCGACCGCAAAGACCGCCGCCTCACTGATGCGCCCGCCGAGGAAGAGGCCGTGCCCGAAACCAAGCTGCCACAATCACCCGTCGGAATCCGCCTTGCGCCGGATGTCCGCTTGCCTCTCGCCGCGATGCCGAATGATTTGAACCTCAACCCGATCAAACAGAAAGTGCTTCAGAACATCATCGACGAGTATTACCAAACCGTGGCGGCAGCAGTTCCAACTTCCGAAAATGTCGAACCCACTGGGACTGCCATCGTCGAGGAAAACGGTGAGCCAACCCGCGTCATCACCAACAGTCCCGCCGTGGAGACCGCACGGCAGCGGGCGGACTCGAGGTTTAAGGCCATTTTTGGCAAAGCCGCTTACATGCGGATGACGATGAACACGTTACAAGAATCAAGACTGCCAGCGACACCTGTGGAGCCTTGAGTGGTTGGTGGTGGCGGTTGAAAACCGCTGCCACGTTCTGGTGTTTGCAGCTCACTTTTTTTGCTCGCGAATCTGTTTGCGGATTCCTGCGGCTTTGATCCGGGCAGCGGCAACATCGTTGGGGGCAGTGGCGGGGAGCTTGTTTTGTAGAATTTTTTTCGCGTAAGCGTTCTTAGCTTCTTCTGCGATGAACAACCAAGCGAAGGCCTCAATGCGTGCGGACTCGTTTTTTGAAGACGGATCGAGGTGCTCGCCAAGATTTGCCTGCGCTTTGACGTTTCCGGCCATCGCGGCCTTGCGGAAAAAAACTTCTGCGGCTGCTGGATCGTAGGGGACGCCATTGCCATGCTGATAAAGTGTTGCCAAGGCGTTCATCGCCTCGGTGTCGCCGGAATCTGCCGCAGGAATGAGGTAGTCTTTGGCGGCGGATGCAGGATCGGGTTTCAATCCGGCATCGCCATTCATCAGGATGATCCCGTAGGTGGTTTTGGCATCGGTTTGTCCCAGTGCTGCCGCTTTACGAAGCCATTCGAGACCTTCTTTGTGCTGGGTGGGGAGGTCTGTGACTCCTGATTGGAGTGGTGTTTCCTCGGCGATGAGAAGTTTGCCGAGATTGAACTGTGAAATGGCGTGATCTCGCTTTGCGGCTTTGCGGAACCATTCGAGGGCCTTGGGAAGATCCTTCGCCGTGCCCATGCCGACGTGGTAGAGGTAGGCGACACCCGCGATGGCAGGCAGATAATCTTGGTTTGCTGCCGTGAGCATCATATCAAAGCCCTTACGAGAGTCTGCTTCACCGCCACTGCCCTTGAGCAAAGTGCGGGCCGCCTCGTAGTCGGCCTCGGCACTTGAAGCAGGGGCGACTGAGAGAACTGCGGCGGTTTCAGGCACTGCGGCGAGTTTTCCTAAACTGGTGAACATCAATGCAGGAAGGATGAAGCGGCGTTTCATGGCTGGAGAGATCGTGAGGAAATTAGGTTTATTGCTCCGGGGTTTCTTCTTCCTCTTCCTCGGTCGTAGCATCGCCGTAGCCGATGATGTCCACGGTGATGAGGGAGAGTGTGTCTTCCACCGTGACAGGTTCCTCGGGTTTCTGTTCTGGAGCGTTGTTATTGGTGGCTTGGGTAGAGGCAGCGGCGGAGTTACTCGCGGTGGTGACGGTCGCGACGCTCGGGGCAGATGGAGCAGCGGTAGAGGTGCCAGTACTCGTGCCACCGGTCGAGATGTTGCCCGAGTTCAGAACGACTTGTGCTCCGATGTTAAGATTTCCGGTGGCTCGAATCCCCGCCTCTCCGGCATCGACGAAGCCTCGGGGCGTGAAGAGGTCCACTTCGCCCTCTTTGACCCCTGCCACTGCCGCGAGGACACCAATACCACCGCCCGTCGCGAGACCGCCGAGGTCGGTTTGGACGCTTGCACTGGTGGTGTCGAAGACGACCCGCGTGGGCGGTGCCGTGACGACGGTGCGCGGGGATGATCCGGCTGCGATGTCGCCATTGGACGACCACATCACGATGTCGCCACCGCGCAGCGTGAAGATCCGGGCTTGGCCGAGATTGACGCTCTGATCGGTGACGGTGGAAATGGAGCCGCCGAATTCTGTGACGATACCGGGCGGAGTGAGTGGGTTTCCGGAGATCTGCGACGCCAGCGTGATCCCGCCGTCAGGCACGCCGATGCTTATATTTCCGCCGGAAGTGGTGCGGATTTCTCGTGAGCGGGTAAGCACTTCACCGCCAGTTTCCAATTTCCCGAACAGCTTGTTCACGATCTTGTAGCTAGGTTGGTAGTCTCCGGTTTTTTTGAGTGCCACACGCCCGGCATCGCGGAGCACGAGGTAAAATTGCTCAAGGGTGATGATCGCCTTTTGCTCATCGGTCAGATCTTCAAATTTCTTATTTCCCCCGAGGCTCTTCCAGTAGGCGGAATCAGATTTTTTCAGCTTAGAAAGGTAGGCATCGAAGAAGCGATCCACTTGCAGTGAACTGTCCGAGAGACCTCGGGCGGGGCCGATTCCGTCTGAGTCGGTTACCCCGGCGAGGGTGATGACGCTTGCGCCGCCGAAGGGCAGGTAGGGGTTGCGGAGATTGCCGATGGATGAAATGCCCGTGCCAGTGCCGTCCTGTAAGTTTAGACCCGTGCCAAGATCCAAATTTCTGCCGCTGATGACTTCCAGCACACCAGGACCACTGATGCGGATGTCCCCGGCATTGGCGCGGGTTGTCGTGCCTTCGACGGTGGTTTTCAAGGAGTCGCTGGTGTAGTTTCCGAGCAGGATGTCATCTGCTTCGGTGCGGATTTCAGAAAACTCGTTGAATGGAATGATGTCCCGCCCAGCGGAAACAAGGGTGGCGTCCTTTTTATCGTTGTTTTGAAGGTAGAGCGACACATCCGTGATGTCGCGCTCGGCGATAATTCGCGCTTGTTTGGGAGCAAACAAGGTCAGGCCCGTAATGTCTCCGTTTCCTGCGAAGAGGGTGATCGGCGTTTTGTCATTGCGGTGGAGGATGCCCTCGTCGTGTAGCGCGGCCTTAAAGTTCTGAGTTGCCGCCGCTCCAGCGTAAGAGCCGGATTCATTGAGAGCGCGGGAAACTTCGGCAAGGATATCCACGCTGCCAGCCAGGTAAGCAAAGCGGTTTCTTCCTGCCACCACTTGATAGGCGAGCGGGTTTTCGATGCCGGGAATCGACTCTGGGGCCGCATCGGAAACATTGACCGTGGAGGATGTCCAAACTTTCACAGGCTGCAGGTTCAGAGTTCCAGCACCCACTTGATTTAGGCCGATGATTCCTTCGGCAGCCGCGATTTCAAGATCGCCACTGGCGGATGGCGCGAGGGTGAGGTCGCCTGAAAAACTGACATTTCCACCCAATGCCGTGCTCCGGAGATTAGGCGCAGACAACTGATATACGGTGTTAAATTTATCGAGATTCGCCTCCGCCGAACGCAACCACGGCTGGAAATGGGACGATCGTATTGGAGTTCCATCGTAGAAACTTTGGACGGAGAACCAAGTGGCCAAAAGGTTTGTCGAACTGCTGCTGACGGAGGTGAAGCTGGCCTCGGTGCGATGGGCGACATTTCCGCCGAGGGAAATGACATTCGCTCCGGCATCTGCGGAGAACGTGCTGAAATAAGTTTTATACCAATACTTGTTGTTGATTCCCTGAGATAAAAGGAAGGTGTTTGAAACGGAGCCGAGAAGAACGTCTCCGCGCGCGGTTACATCGAAACTGGATTTCCCAACGAACAAGGTGGTCGGGAGCCAAGCCAGTGGATCGGCGGGTGCGGAGTTGTTGAGGATGCCGGGGTTGATGCTGCGTGCGGAGTTGGTCGTGATTTCGCCACCTGCGGTGAGGCTTCCAGCGCCTTTCTCGACGTAGTAAATGCCGCCACTGATGTTTCTGCCTGCGGTGATCGCCACGTCGCCGCCACCCAGTTCCAGCAAGTTTTCCGCGTCCGGTCTGAGGTTCAGGTATTCCGGGGCGTCTGGCACGATTCCGAAATCCGGGTTCTTCTTCCGGCCAGCCATGCGGGCGTTGGTCGGTGCGACGGCGTCCACGTTGATGATGTCGTTGCCCGCAGTGAGGTCGATGTTTCCACCGCCAAGTGTGCCGATTCCTTGGAAGAAATTGCTGAAGTCGATCCACCAAGTAGTCGAGGTTGCGACATCGGTAACGTTATCGGGATTCTGGAAATTCGGGTTCGGATTTGTCCCAAAACCGCCGTCCATCGCGAACAGACCTGTCGCTGGATCCACATAGCCACGCCGATAGAGCCAGTTGGTGGGCATCTGGCGGCTGGTGTCCACGGTGAGGATGCCGTTCACGAGAGTGTAGCGGCCGATGTTACCCGCTGCGTTTAATGCGACATTGCCGCCTGCCATCGACCAAGCCGCCGGATAAAGTTGCTGGACGGCACCCAGATTGCCTAAACTGCTTAGACCCGTTTGACTGGGGTGGCGGCCGATGGCAGTGGGTAAGTTAGGCGAAACGAAATCGCCCTCGCTGAAAACGGTCGTAGGAGTCGGAAGGGCGACGCCAGCGGTGTAAATCGTGGAGAACTGATTGCGTAACTGCACGTCGCGCCCGGCACTGATGGTGATGTCTCCAGTGCCGGTGCGGATGACTTCAAAGCGGTTGCCACGGTTGGTGGCGGTGGTAGAAATGCGGATCGTGTCTGCTGTTTGGCCGTTCAAGCCTATGGCGGCGGCGGTGCCGGTGGTGGTGCTGTTTGGGACCGCAGGATAGAACTCGCCGACGAGAACTGAGCCTTTTCCGGGCTGGAGTGAATTGAGAGTTTCCGCTGCAAGGACACTACGGAAACCGCTGGAATCCGTGTCTGCACCGGCGGTGATGCGGTAGGACCATGACTGGGTGTTCGTCGGCAGTGTGTCTCGGATGGTCATCAAGGTGCCCAGCCACATTTGTGAGTCGCCGTTGTCAGAGGAGAGTGTGATGGGGTTGAATCCGTCGCTGAGGGTGTTGTTGAAAATGACATCGCCCTGAGCACGCAAGGTGAGAACTCCAGGGGCGGATTTGATGCCGTAACGGAAGGCGGATAGGTTCCAATCCGCAGCGGCGAGAGCTTCCACGTTGTTGCTGCCAGCGGAGGTGTTGTTTGCGAGGCCGAGGGTGAGATTGCCGGTGCGATTGATAATTTCCGAACCGGGAGTGATGATGAAGATAGAATCCAGTGGCGAATCCGCACCGATCAAGGCCGCCCGCATCGCGACTTCGTTGGCGTTTCCAAGTCCTGCGGTGCCTAGGAAACTAACTGCTTCGGTGTTGATTTGATTTCGCAGGGCGATGTTCAGGACGCCATTCGCAGGAGTATAAACTTTGAAACCCTCCGCGACGATGGACGATGCTCCAGTGATGTTGCTGCCGATGGTGGCGATGTTTAGTCCATCGTTCGTCGTGGTCCGCGGGGCACGTAGATGCAGCGTTCCAGTGAATTTGCCCTCAAAGGCACTCGAACCGGGTGTCGTGTAGGAACCGGCGACGAATTCGGTGACAGATAGATCGAGCCGCGCACCGCTTTTCAGATTTAGAAGAGCAGCGGTATTCGCCACTCCGTTGCGCTGGCTACCAGCTTCCAGCAGGATGGAGCCACCTTTCCCTGCACTGTCGAATTTTTCGCCTTTGACGGTCAGGCCAGACCCGCTTTCGAGGGTGAGATTTCCGTGCGCGGCGAGGGCAATGTGTCCTCCGGTGGTGCCAGCAGCGTTGATTTTTCCGGTGAGGGTGATGTTTCCTTGATCTGCTGCGAGGAAGAACGAATGGCTGGTGATGTTGTGGTCGATCAGCACATCGCCGTTGCGAATCCTGAAGTCGCGGGAGTGGGTGAAACCGCCAGAAGCAAGCGAGCCATTGATGTCCCGGAGTGTTCCGCCTGTGCTGGTAAGAAGCGAACCGGTGTCCAGTTTGAATCCGCCGCCAGTGAAACCTGCCGCTGCGGAACTGAGCAATTTACCTGCCGAGGTGTAAGTCCCTGCAGGCACAATGACGTTGAGCTGACCAGCATTGCCGCCACTCACCGCCGCTGCGACGGAGAGTTCTGCGGTGTCTGATAAAGTAATTTCACCAAGGCGGGACTCTAAGGTGATTTCGCCAGCGTCCGCGTAGCGAGTGAGTTTATCGAAGATTTTCATGCTGCCTTCGACCGAGAGATTTCCGCCGATGCTTAGGTTGCCAGTGGTGGCGCGAAGGGTGAGTTGACCGCTGGGAAGCAGAATATCCGAGTTCGCGAAAATGGACGCTGCTTGAAGCGTGAGTCCCGCACCCAGCCCCTCGCCGGATGTGGCTTTGCCGCCGCTCGACTGGAGAACCATCGCGCCGGAGGAGGAAATGGAGTAGCTGGTCCGCGCTTCACCCGAGATCAAGGGCGAGACGACGGTGAGGTTCGCGGTGGTCGAGAAATTACCCGCGCCATCGACGATGAGGCCGCTGCTTGCGTTGAGGTTGAGGTCGTTAAAGCCGTGGATGGAAACCGAATTTTCCCCGAGGCGGATGATGTCTGCGTTCACCGTGAACGAGCCGGAAGCGGTGGCAGGCGCGGCGAGAGCGAGGGCTTTGATTGAGTTTTCAACGATGACTTCACCCGCACGGATCGCGACGTTTCCGCCCGCTTGTCCGTAGCCACGGACGCCGCTACTCGACAGGGTGAGCTTGCCGAGGCCCGCGCTGCCGAGATCGCCCGTGCCGTAGATGTCGATGCTGCGGTAGCTGCGTAAGGTGAGCGAGTCCGAGGCGAAAACTCGGTCCAAGGTGGACCCGGTGAGAACGAGTTGTGGATCGACGGTGCTGCCAACCAAGTTTCCAGATGCGCCGCCCAGAACTAGGCTGATTTGGCCGCTGCCGAGTATCAGCGCACTGGCGTTTAGCCTGAGATTAGCGGCGAAATCGCTGCCGTAGGTGGAATCGAGGATGACGGACTCGCCGCTGATTTTTGCGGCATCACCGAGTTTCATTGCGGCGGTGGTGGCTCCGGCGAAAGCGGTGCGCGTGGTGAGTGCGGCAGCATCTGCACTGACACGGATGAGAGTGCCATCGCCCGATACCGTGATGGCCTCAGCCAGGAAATCGGCTGCTGGCTTGGTGGTGAGCGAGGAGCCAGCGGTAACTTCCAGCAGTTGATTTGAAGCGAGGACGATGTCCGTGCCGGAGAGAGTTTCGCCGGGGTTGTCGAGCACGAGGCTGTTGGTGCGGACGGTCAGGGAAGTTTCACCGTTCGACTCTTGGCGCAAGCCGCCGATGACGAGGCTTTCCGCGCCCCACGAGGTGAGGACGGAAGTCTGAATAACTGCCGCTCCGAGAGCGGTGGCGGAGTCGGACAAACGGATGTCGGCAAAGCTGCTGACATCCACTCTGGCCCCGAGACCGGGAGCCGCGGTGAGCAATTTGCCCGCTAGCCGGAGTGCGGAGTTGCCATGGAATCCGGCATAGCCTGCGTCTTGCGGGAGTTGTTGAGTTCCGCCAGCGGCGGCGATGAATTCGTTAGCCGAGTAAACTTCGTAGGAATCCGGGAGATTGAGCCATGCGTCATTGGTGCCGGGAGCTTTGCCGCTGATGGAGGTTAAAGCCGCCCAATTCTCGCCGTTGAAACTCACAGATTGGCCTTGCTGATAGCTGGCATCCTTATTCCACGCGGGAAGGTTTTTCACGATGTCCGCCCGCATCACTTCGTAGCGGGATCGCAGTTCAGGAGCAGTCTCCGTGCGGTTGAAGGCGTTGGAAATGTAGCCGGAAACGAGCGTGGCACCTTCTGGATTGGTGACAGAACCCACCGATGCTGTGTCGCTGGATTTCACGAGATACGCGCCATCGAGGACTGCGTAAGCGCGTGGCAAAAGAGTGTAAGTGCCAGCGGGAAGACCGCTGCCAGCCTCAAGCGTGATCGTATCGCCAATTTTCAAGCCGCTGCTGACCAGTCCGGGAGAACCGCCGAGGTTGTCTGCATTTGCACCCGTGTTGAAAGGGTTGTAAGGAGCAAATTTTGAGTCGAAGTCGGGGACAATCGCGAATGATTCTTCCACCTTCGTCCAGAAAAGGCCGCTCGTTGGAGTCTGTCCCGAATGCCTCGTTCTGGCAGACCAAGTCGCGCCGCCAAAGGAGACCAAGTCGCCTGCCTGGTATGCGGTGCCTGAGGACCAAGCACCTTCAGCAGCCCCGAGGAAATCGATGCTACCACCGAGGCCGGGCACCCAACGGGTAGCGGATAATTCACCGCCGCCACGAATGTCCACCACCGCCCCAGAGTCCATATTCACGCTCTCGCCAGAGATCAGGACGGATTTCTCGGGAAGGCCGCTGAGGGTGACATTGACGCCGCGTGGATCGATCCATGTCTGTCCGTCCGGGCTGATGCCAAATGGCGCGATCCACTTGGGTTGCCCTTTTTCGGTCGCGGCGGAAACGGAGGTAAGGCTGCCGTCGGCGAGGGTGAGTTTCTCGGTGATCGGTGCGCTGATCGTCGTTCCAGAAATGATGTTGAAGGGAGAATCCAGATCTGAGTCGGTCGGATCGAGATCGGTGCCGTCCCAGCCGAGAGTGATGGTGCCGAGGGGTGCCCTGAGCACGCCTTGTTGGTTGATGATGGATGAGTAAATTCCGAGACGGCCACCTGCGGAGAGTGGGATTTCACTGCTTTTTCCTGAGCTACGAATCGTGACCGAGCCAGAGATTCCCGCATGGTCGTAGGCAAAAATATCGAACGCGGCGAGGCTGGTGGGATAGATTTTTGCAGCACTGAGGACGACATCGCCCGCGACGCTGAGGGTGCCGTTGCCTCGGATATCGCCGCCTTTCGCGGTGAGATCCAGCTTACCGATGTTTTGGAGTGAGAGCGTTCCAACATCGATCAACTCTGCATTGAGCACGATGCTTCCCGTGCCGAATACGGGTGCGAAGGTATGAGGTAGTGAGTTCCCTCCCTGCACTTTGCTGAATGGCACGAGGATGTCATCCGGGTGCTGCGGAGCGAGAAATTCTTGGCCGATGGAAATGTAGCTCGCTTGGATTTTTACCGAATCCGTCGTGCTGATGACGCCACCCGTTGCTAGCCGAAGTGCGCCAGATACGTCGAGATTGATCGGGCCTTGGAACTCGATGTTGCCAGCCAGGCTGAGAGATGAAAACGCGCCTTGAGTGAAGCGATCTAAGGAGAAGATCCCCATGTCGCCGTAAGGTAAGCCTGCTGAGTCACGCAGAGTTGAACCCACGCCCAGAGCTTGGTTTGGATTTGTGATGACATCGCCGTCTTGAGAAATGATGAGGTTGGTATCAGCCGTCGTGAAGTCCGCAACGGTTTGCCTGAATCTTCCCGATGAGAGAGAAAGCGTGCCGCCCAGAGCGCTGGTACCGCCCGCCACTCCCGAGAGTTTCGCATCCGAAAGCAGCATTTGGCCACCCGTCAGCGAAATCGAGCCGCCATCGCTGTCGATGCGGGTGGGCGTGGTGATGGCGATCGGCGGCACGGAGCCAAGTCCACCAGTGACAGGTTGAGTCGCCGGAGTGGCGAGGGATGCAGGGCTGAGGTCAAGAATCCCGGATGTCCCAGAAACATCGAGAGCTGAACCTTTTTCCGCGAGGATATTGCCGGTAATCGTGATCGAGCCGCCATCAAGGACGTTTCCAATTCTGCGGCCAAAGGAGTCTGGCGTTAGATCCACCACACCAACAGCCGAGAGAAATGCAGATTTCCCCAAATGAACCGTGGCTTGAGCGTGTGCGGCGATCTGGCGCTGATTCGCGGTGAGCGGGAATACATTTGCGCCACTGATGGAAATTTTCCCACCCGGCGTGATGACTGAGCCGAGCAGGGTGACGGTTCCTGCCCGGAATGAAACCTCAGCTCCAGCCTCTGTCTGGATAGAAGCTCCAATTCCCATCACGATGTCCGCGCGAACTTCTAGTTTCTCTTCCGTGAACGGATCGTCCAATCCAAGGCCTGTAAAACTCAGACTCACAGGGCTGCGCAGACCTTCATCGTTCACAAATCGCACCAAGCGAATTTGGCCGGGACGCTTCGGGTTCACCTCGGCGGCTAGGCTCTCGGCGCGTGGGCGGATCACCGTGTCTGCGGCGATGGAAATGGCCGGAATGTATGACTCAAGTTGCCCCTCCGGCGGTGTGGCGGTGGATCCAGCACCGTAGCCGGATAGCGAGTATTTCGTGAACCCACCCTCACGGAAGAATCCTGCGTCCAGATGAAAAATGTCGGGACTCGCGACACCACCGATTTGAATCGGGCCAGACTGAATGGTGAGCGTGCCGCCCGTGGAGCCGGAGTAACCACGGAGCTTCGACTCCAACGAGAGACTGCCGCCGATGATACTCGTAAAGCCAGCGTCGTTCCCGGTGATGATAGAAATCGTGCCACCTTTGCCATAGGTCTTCGCTGCCTTATCCGAGACAAAAACACCACCAGAAACATCGACCACGGACTTCTCCATGAGATCGGCGCTGTAAGATCGGATGGAAATCTCACCACCACTCGTGATGATGGGTTCGCTCGCTGCGGAACTACTATTTGGCCGATCATCCGCGATGAGTCCCGCGGTGGAGAGCACAGCACCTTTACCTAGAGTGAACAACCCACGATCTGGCCTCGGAGACGGAAACGGTCCACTGCCTGTGGGAAATAGAATTGAATACTCAGCGGCAGCGGATGGGGAAAAATTGTAAGCCGTCAGGGAAATTTTACCGCCCGGAGCGACAATGGAACCCAGAACCGTCACATTCCCACCGACGAGAGTAATGGCTCCCTTAGGTGCGGCTTCTAGCGAAACATTCTCTGGCACTAGGATTGAGCCATCCGAGTTCACCACTTCGAGCGAATCAAAGCCGTTTTGATCCAGCAAATCCTCATCCAGAACGACGGAATCCAGACGCCCCTGCGACAAAGCCGCTGGAGAGTCATTGACGAAGGAAAATTCCGGCATGTCTGCCTTCTCAGGATTCTTCGCGAAGCTGATGGCGGGCGGTGTCGGCGAGTGATTGAGGTAAATGGTAGAAGTCCCGATCAGCACGGTTTTCTCGCTCTCAAAGTTGATCTTAATGCTACTACCCAAAGGTGGAGTTGCGCGCTGGCGCGGGCCGTCCACCGTGATTCCGCGCAACTCGCCATCCAAGGCCATGCCGGGGGCGGTGAGTGATAAGTTTCCCCCAGCAGCACCTTCGATCTGGCTATCACTGTCATTGCCTGCAAACAACGGCGTCTCGTAAGTCTCAGTGACACCCCATTTCTCGCTGGAAAACGTGCTGCTGCCATTGAAGACCCCATCGTAAATCACATCCGGCGTCGCATCTTCGATGGAGACCAATCTCCCGCCTTTGGTGAGGTAAGAAGTTCTCGCTGGACCCGCTTCGTGCTTGAGAAATCCGCCCGAGACATCCAGTGAAGAATTTTTGCGCAGCACGATCGACTCGCCCGCTTGGATGTTGATATTTCCACCCACGGCAGTGAGCTGCGCGGCGTTGCGTTCGATGAGTCCGGCAAGGCCAGTCACGTCGCCCAGCGGAGTGCCAATCCAGTATTTACCATCGTAAACTCCGGTGTTCCGAATATCGACCGTGAGGGATACTCCACGTAAATTCGACGCCCGCTGGAGCGGAGAATCCGCTAATTCGTTCCCGCGCAATTCGACAGTGAGGATGCTTTGTGCGAGCGGAACGAAAACATCCACACTCCCTGCGACATTGAGGGTAGCGTCCTGATCAATGTAGATCTGGCCCTGGTCGAAAAAGAACCTCTGCGTCGTGCCGTTGTAGTTGGTTGCGAGGTTGCGTTCGGGTTCCCCGGTATTATCAAAAATCGTCCGATCTCCATTGGTGTCTTTGTAAGGCCAAGTCCCCGCGCGAAGAGACACTTCGGCATTCGGGGCAAATAACGTCGATTTCTTGTCGAAATGGATCGCGAGACCTTCGATGTTGATTTGCGAACGTTCAGGCAAAGCCGTGCCAGGCACCGCCTTGTCGCTTAAATAGTCTGGTAAAATTCGCACCACATCACCTTCACCGATGGTGACAATTCCAGTGAACTGATTGAGAAAAATGGGGCTACTGGTGATGTCGAAATCTGGATTGGAAACCGCACCATAGCTGGCCCTGAGATCAATCCGTCCATTGAGGCTGACCGAGGTGCTACTTTCAATCATCCCGAGCTGGTTGATCGCCTTGCCGGTGACCGAAACACTGCCCGTCATGGCTTCGATGATTCCGCTGTTGGTCGCAGTGCCACCGTAGGTTCCCACCTCGCCAACCCACACGTCCAAGCCTCTCAAGCTAGGATCATTTCCATCATGGGCCGCCACACCGACTTGCAAGCCTGCCGCCAAGACGGTCTGACCAGACTCGGTGGAAATGCTGCCTTCGTTGGTGACGTTCGGGCCAACGAGCATGATCCGACCACCGCTGCCGCCGCTGTCAGCAGGACTTGTCAGCCTCGCGCCTGCCTGCACGGTCACATCACCAAATTTCCCATCAAGCGAGATGGGAGCCTCGGGATTGAAATCAGGAGTTCCATCGGAACCACCGGGAACTTTGAGACCGGAAAAAAGGAACTGAGCGTCGCGGTTGTTCAGAAGCCCCTGACCGACGAGATTATCGTTGATCGGCAGGGAGGAAACGGTGAGGCCGCGGGCGTTCACTTGGCTGCTGCCGCCGAAGATGATGCCGTTGGTGTTGATGAGATAGACTTGGCCGTCGGCTTTGATGTTGCCGAGGATCTGGGTGGGATTTCCCGTGGGGTCGTTGATTTTGTTGAAGGCGATCCACTTGCCGACATCGGCTCCGCCTTTGCTCTGGTCGAAGGTGACGGTGGTTTTTTTGCCGACGTTGAAGGTCTCCCAGTTGAGCAAGGCTTGTTGCTCGGTTTGCTGGATGGTGACGGTGGTCTTGCCGTTCTTTTTGGTTTCTTGGACAGGGAGCTTGGCACCCGTCCATAGGGTGGGATCGGTGGTGACTTTGCCGGAAATTTTGAGGCCACCGGTGACGAGGCCGTTGGGGACATCGGGGAGATCGACGGTGGGTTTGAAGGGGTTTTTGCCGAGGTTGTTTTTGCCGTTTTTCAGGGCTGTCTGGCGGGCGGCGTCCTGCATCGCCCGGATGGAGTTGAGGGTCTTGGTGGTGCGGGCGAGGGTGTCTTTGGCGTTGGCTCGCGCGGCGTCCGTGGCGGCAGCGGTGCGGGTGTTGGAGCCAGCGCGGTTCGGCTTGTTCGCAGCGGGCGAGCCACCGCGAAGGATGTCACCGCCTTGGGCATCGAGGCCACTGATGAGGACGGTGAAGCCGATGAAAATGGGAACACCGTATTTCAGCGGGGTGCCGAAAATGGTGGGGGCACGGAAGAGGAATCGCTTGGCTTTCATGGCGGGAAATTTGGAGAAATGAGAAAAATGAGAGGGTTGGAACTGATGATCCGCGCTTTCTCACCGGATGGATAGTGACGATTCCGTCACGATCTGGGGTTCATGGCTGGATTTTTGGAGAAATGCGAAGGATGGGATGATTCTCACCACTCCCATCTTTCTCATTGGCTGGCCTTCACTGGAGCGGCGAGGCGGTTGTCGAGAATCTTGTCTTTGTAGCCTTGGACGAGGTTTTCCACCTTCACGCGCGTGGTGCCGATGAAGGGTTCTCTGGCAGCGAGTGCCTTGCCGAGGGCGTAGCCTTCATAGCGGTCGAGGATTTCCATGGAGGTGTTAAAAAGGGCGATGTTTTTGCGCTGGAGGTCGGCGATGTCGCGTTTGTGGACGACCACTTCAGAGGCGAGGGCGGCGCGGGCATCTTCTTTAGCACGGGCAATGGTGGCGGCTTTTTCGTAGCCGTCTTTCCATTTTCCGAGGGCTTCTTGGAGTTCGAGAATCCCTTTGTCGCGTTGGGCGATTTTTTGGTTGAGGCCGGCAATTTTTTCCTCGTTGGCGGCATTGTCGGTCAGGGCTTGCTTGGTGAGCTTCGCGTTGTTGGCACGGAGGGCTTTGGTTTCCTCTTCGAGCGCGGTGAACTTCTGCTCTGCGGCGATTTTTTCGGCCTGGGCATTGGCGACTTCGGACTGGGAGGTGCGGAGCTGGAGCATGACGGCGCGGAGTTGCTCGCGCATCTTGATGGTGGGATCGGCGGCTTCTTCTTGGGCGTGGAGAGGCTGGAAACCTGGTGCGAGGAGAAGAAGGAAGATGAGGAGGAGGAGGGTTGGGACAGGTTGTCCCAACCACGATGGGGATTTGGTGGTCATGTTAGAATTTGGCGTTGAGGTCGAGCTGGAGGATGTCGCTGCTGAGCGGCGGGCCGGTGACTTGGTCGGAACTCAGCCAGCGGAGAGCGATACGGACAGCGGGCGAAAGGGCCATGGTGCCACCGATGGTGAAGCCTTCGACGTTCGTTCCGCCGCCACCAAAGTCAGAGTCGGTGAAGCCGTCCACGACAGCGTCCGTCTCGACGTAGCGGTAGCCGAAAGCGGCTTGCCAGTCGCCGAAGGACTCGAGCGCGGGCTTGCCGAGTTGGAAATTGACGATCCATGCCGTGTCACCACCATCGAAGGCACCAGTAGAGTTGGCATTGTTGACAGCCTTCGCTCCGACACTTGTGCTGTCGAAAGCGAGGTTTTTAGTGGCCTCACCGACGAGGGAGATGCGGAAGGGATCGAAGTGGTCGTAGTCAACGCGCCCGGTGAAAGTTAGGTTTCTAAACTCAGAGGCGAGGCCGTAGTATTGGTATTGGAATTTATTTCCGAAATCATTCGCGGCGGTCGAGTTGTCGATGTTGCGCAGCTTCATATAGGTATTGCCGCGTTGAGCAAAGCCGGGGCGAGTGCCATCAGTATTTCCGGCGTCGCTGGCACTGAGTGGGATGTAAGGATCTGAGAGGCGACCCTCGATGTCCATGAAGTCGTAGTAGGCGACGCCAAACTTCGCCTTAAGATCGTCGGTGATGTCCCACTCGATACCGCCTTGGATCGCAGCCAACCATTTATCGGTGCTTTCAAATTTCTGCGGTTGGTTCGAGGCGAAGTTGAAGTCGGTATTGAAAATCGGGAAGTAGCCAGCGGTGAAAAAGGTGGAAGCTTTCTCGTGAATGCGGACTTTTCCTCTGAGAGCGAGGCCGTCGAAGCCGAGATCGTCGTCCCACATGATATCGGTGGCGAAGAAGGGATTGTCGAAACGCCCGATCATGAAAACGAGCTCTTGGCCATCGCCGGGGCCTGCGTCGTAGCTGACGAAGGCACGATCAAGCCAGATCGAGTATTTGGAGAAATTTCCACCAGAACCACCGAGCGTTTGGTTCGGCGAAGTGGGGGAATTGCTGTCACCCGTGGCGACGCGGACGCCCGCGTTGAAGCCGTCGCCAAGCATGATGTCGGTGCCGAGACGGGCGCGGAGGCGGGTGCGGTCGCGGTCTTGATCGACGTTGTGCTGCGGGGCGAACTGGGTGCCGGAGGTGTCGAAGGGTGAGCCGGTGTTGATGGCATTAAAATTCGGGAAAGCACCGGTGTTGTCATTTCCTTCGACAATCACGGTATCACCAGTAACCGGATCAACTGCGGTTCTGGTGGTCGGGAAAAAAGTTCCCTCGTAACGTGCGCGGAGGTCGCCGAAGGGACGGAATTTCTCGGTCCAGCCGGGGGTGGCTTTTTCACTCCATTTTTCTTCGCGGGCTTGGGCAAGGAGCTCTTGTTTGATCTCGTCGCGCATGTTGTTTTTCACGACTTCTGGGATGTAGGAAACGCGGAGGTCGTCCGGGCCGGGCGCGGGCGGCAGGGCGGCGATGTCGGCCTGGGCTTGGGCGGTGGCAGTAGCGGCGGCTTGGGCTTGGGCGGCGTCGGCCTCGGCTTGGGCGATCATTTCTGCTGCCTCTTCCTTGGTCAGGATATTTTTTTGGACGAGGCGGTTGATGAGATTGATGGTGACGTTCTGCGAAGGTGCGGCTGGGGCGGCAGGTGCGGGGGCTGGCTCGCCGGGTAGGTCGGAGGGTTTTGGGAGATCGAGAGTTTCCCCGGCGGCAGGCGTGACCGGCGCGGTTTCGGTGGCGACTTCTTCGGCGCGGAGATGACCGGCGAGAACGACAAAGGCGGCGAGGGTGATGGGACGATGGAATGACATGGGAAAATGCGAGAAAGGCGCGGACGGCGGTGTTTTGTTAGGACTTGCGGGCGTTAATGCGGATTTTTACGGATGGCGGCATCTCTGCGGCGGTGCGGGCTGGCGGGGTGCGGAGGCCGATGAGAACTCGTTTGACGGCTTGGTCAAGGACCGTGCCAGCAGACGAACCGATGATCCGAACGCGGTTGATCGTGCCATCCGCGTCTGGCCAGAACTCGAGGACGAGGCCGTTGAGGATGGCTTTGCGCGTGACGGGATCGCTGCGGAGGGCGCTCTCGATGGAACTCTTGGCGGAGACAGAATAACGAGCGTAGGGATTGGTGCCGCCGAGGCCACTTCTGCGACCTCCGGCTTTGCCATTTCCGCCGCCAGCACTGAGGCCCATGTCGGGACCGCCGCTGCCAGTGTTGCTAGTTCCGAGGTCATCGGACGGCGGGGCTTCTGCTGGCTCGTCGGGCGGTGTGAGATCGACGACTTCTTCCTCCACGATTTCATCCTCCTTCGGCGGCTCTTCTTGCTTGGGCGGCTCGACCTTCGGTGGCGGCGGCGGTGGTGGCGGCGGCAAGGTGATGGTGACGAACTCGTTTTTCTTCGGGGAAATTTTTCTGGGTTTGCTGTCAGACATCATGAACGACGCAACCCCACCCGCGAGGACAAGCGCGAGCATGATGCCGATGAAAAGTCGGCTCTTGTTTTGCTGGGGAGCAGGGGGTTTCGGAGTCATGGCAAAAATGGGTCAGGCTTAGATCGACTTACGAGCTGAAATCCGCATGTTGATCGGCATTGGCATATCGGCAGGAGGAGGAAGTGGAAGCATCTGGCCAGTGAGAACTTGGCTTTTTATGGCGTCGTCAATGGTGGTGTTGCCCGAAGATCCAACAAGGTCGGCACGGGTGATGCGTCCTTCAGCGTCTGCCCACACTCGGACATTCATGGAGAATGAAGAACTCTTGGTGTTTGGATTGTTGGCGAGAGTTTCTTTGATGGTTTGCTGAACTTTCGCAGCGTAGTAGTCCCACTTTCCGCCTTTTCTCGGGCTTCCGATCGTTAATTCTCCGGGACCACCCGGACCACCATCCCCACCTGAGCCGAGCGAAAGTTCACCTGGCCCTTCAATCGTGGTCGAAATCGGCTCGGAAATCGGCGGTGGCGAAGGTTGGGCAACAGGCTCTACGTCTTCCACTTTCTCTTGGATCACCATCTCTTTTTCTTTCGGCTGATCGGGTTCTCTGGGTGGTTCGACCTTTGGCTCAGGGAGAGGTTGCGGAATTGGGAAAACCTTGGGAAATGGGGTTTCAGGAGTTTTTGCTAATGAAGACGGCGGCTCTGTTTTTGGCGAAACAACCCAGATTCCTCCGCCTAACAAAGCAAGCGCAAGCAAGCCGCCGATAGCAAATCGGGCTTGGTGCGACTTGGAAGCTGGCGGCTTAGGAGTCATTTCGATGGCGGTTGGGTGGCGAGGCCGATCTGGCTGACGTTGTTGCGACCGAGGACGTCGAGGACGTCCATGATGCCTTGGTATTGGTTTTTTCCGTCACCACGGACGACGACGGGAAGCTCGGCATTCGCGGCTTTGAGTTGGGCGATTTTGGTATCGAGTTCGGCGAGGGTGACGCCGACGGTGTTGAGCTTGATATTACCCGCAGTGTCGATGGTGATGGCTTGAGTTTTCGGCTCTTCCATTTTCTTCGCCGCACTCTTGCTGGCACTCGGGAGATTCACCTTCACCCCCTGCACGCCCGCAGTGGTCATAATGATGAAAATGAGCAGGAGGACGAGATAGAGGTCCACCATCGGGGTGACGTTGATGTCGTCGTATTTATCTTCTGCGGAGGCCATCGGAAGAGGTGGATGGTTGAGAGTTGATGGTTGAGAGAAAGAGCGAAAATTTAGTGCGATTTGCTACTACCACCCGTGTTATCGGGTTCGGTCCCAGCGGGGGGACGGTAGAACTCGGCCATCTTGGCGACGAACTCGTCGATGAAGACCTGCATGAGTCCTAACGAGTTTTTGATGCGGGTGTTCAGGTAGGAGTAGATGAAAAGCGCGGGAATGGCGACGACGAGGCCGACCACAGTGGCGAGCAGCGCGGAGGCGATGCCGGGCGCGATGGAGTTCACGTTCACCTCGCCGGATTTCGCGATGATGGCGAAGGTAATCATCACACCCATGACCGTCCCCAACAGGCCGACGTATGGGCCGCCAGCGATGCTCATGGTGAGGTAGACGAGGCCGTCGGAGAGGCGGTGAGTTTCATGGACGAATCCAGAATCGAGGCTGGCGCGGATGGCTTGGATGGAGCGACCAGAGAGGCCTTGGACACGGTTATTGTCTTTGTCGAGGCGGTGACGGATCTCGTCGGCACCGATCTGATAGATGTGGAACAGCGGGGATTTTTCAATCGCGGCCTGCTCGGAGCCATCGATCTGGCCACCCAAGCTAGAGACGCTGGATTTGTTCTCGGTATCGAGGGCGGTGAGGTCGGTGGAGAGGGCTTTCCATTTTTTGAGGAAAAGGTTGGAGCCTTTTTCAATGGAGTTCAGGTAGAGGAATTTCTTCACCGCCACGGTCCAGCCGACGGCCATCATGATGATGCAAACGCCGATGGCGATCCAGCCGTCGAACATCATGTTTTTCGCGATGTCGCCGAAGAGCATGACGTGTTCCATCGCACCGCCGTGAGCTTCGCCGCCGCCTTCGCCGCTTTCGGCCTCGCCGAGGGAAAGCGTGCGCTGGGCGGCATCGGTGGAGCCTTGGTTGGTGGCTGCGAGCTTGACCCACGCGGCGGAGCGGGCGGTTTTTGAAATCGTGAGTTCGTCCATTTCACCGACGAAGGCGACAGTCCCGGCAGCAGGTGTGCCCGCCGCGAGTCCGCCGATGAGGATGGGTGTATCGAGCGCGGGAACGGCGGCGGCGAGTTCCGTGTAAGGCGCGCCGTCCACCATGATTTTCAGGGTTTTCCCATCGGAAACGACGGCGAGGTGACTCCACATCGCGGCAGTGACGGGCGCACCGGGCTGGCTACGAGTGCCGCCGACTTCGACGATTGGCACACCATTATCGAGGACGACGCGGAATGCGCCACGGCTGGCGATCACGGCATTCGGCTGGAGCGCGGTGGGCTTGACCCATGCGGAAAAAGTGAAGGTCTGGCCAGCTTGCCATGCGAGCGAAGGCTTGGCGGGAATGACGACAGGAGCCGCTCCTAACAAACGCAGTGCATTGCCGATGAGTGCTTGGCCGGAAGTGCCGGCGACGGTTTCGGCGTTGTTGCCGTTCGCGGTGGAATCTACCGGCGCAGCAGAAGTTTCAGCGAAGTGATAGACGAGTGAGTAATCGGCATCGAAGGCGTCGCCGGGCTTGGCGGCTTCTCCGGTTGGCGCGGCGTTGCCGAAATAGACGTAGAATGTTTCCTTAGCCGCTGGCTTTATGTCGGGCAGTTTCACCCAGACGAAGGCTTCGTAAAGCGTGCCGTCGTAGCTCTCGATCTGGTGCGGATAGATCGTTTTTCCATCGGCGGAAACGAAACGTAAATCGCTACCATCCGGGCTGAGATCGAATTTAAAACCTTCGCCCAGCCGCACGAGGACGGTGGAAGTTCCGGCAGCTTCGGTCAGATTCGCGGCGGTGGAACTGGTATCGAGCGTGAGCTTCGCGCGCCCGGTCCACGCGGCATCCCACCATGGATCGGCAGGAGCGGCCTCGTCCGCAGCACGGGCAAAACCGGATAGAGCGAGTGCGGCGCAGAGGCTACGGAGAACTGGGAAGGCGGATCGCGGAGTCATGTCAGAAGTTCGTTAGTTAGAGGAAATGGAGTGATTAAAAGTCTGCCCAGCCACGGAAAATCACGCGGACTTCACCGGCGTCGGCATTGGCTTGGTCGATGAGTGGCACGCCGACATCCAGCGAGCCGTTGTAGTGATTTGCCATCATGATCCGTGAGCCGAGGCCGACGCTGGAGAGGCCGTATTGAGTTTGTTGTGAGGGCAGCGCGTCCCAGATGCCGACGAGGCCGTTATCGAAAAATCCATACACGCGCCATTCGTCCGTGCGCTTGCCGTCCTTGTCTGGCGTGCCGATGAACGAGGGCGAGCGAACTTCCACCGATCCGAAAATTCCGTTGTCTCCAAGTGCCGTGGATTCCAAGTAGCCGCGAACGGATTCCAAGCCACCGCCTGAGATTTGCTCGTTGTTGATGAGCGGCTGGCTAGAAATCTGGCCTTGGATTTTTCCAAAAAACTGCGTCCCGTCTTTCAGATCGCGGGTGTGCGAAACGTCGGCTTTATATACCACGAAATTACCATCCGCATTGAAGCGTTTTTCCGAATAGTCTTTCACCCGGCTACCGATGCCGCGCAGATGGAAATGGAGCGACGCATTGAAGTCCGTGAACGCTTCTTTCCCCAGCCATGACGCGCCGTAGCTCGCCGAGAGCGGGTAATACTCGATGGGCGATGAAACTGTGTCTTTCCCGACGAGGATGTCTTCGGCGAAATTTTTGTAATCCATCCCAAGGCTAACGTTTTGATAGAACTCGCTCGTCGTCGGCAGATCGAAAAGCGTTTTCACCCCGATGATGTGGCCCCGGCCCGCCACCGCCGCGCCGCCCAGAGTGGAAATATCGCTGTTTTGCTTCGTCCCCGTGACCATCACGCTCGCGCCCTCGGACACCCGTGCGAGGTAGTAGCCCGAATACACCTGCGCGTTGTCGAGATTTTGCGGCGCGATCTGAAAACTCATCCCCAGCGTGTGGCCGAGTTGGTACATGTTTGCGTAGCTCAGAGCACCGTTGAGCCGCAGTCCGGTGGTGTCCGCGCTGTTTTGGTTGTTGAGTTCCAGCGAGCCGTGCAGCGGATTTTTGTCTTCTACGTTTAGGTCGATATCCACCGTCCCCGGCTCGATTCCGGCGCGTAATTCCGGCGTGACTCGGCGATCCCCGAACTGGTTCAGCCCGACAATTTCTTTCTCCACCGTCTTCATGTTAGGCACATTGCCCTCTGCGAGAGACGGCGCACTTCTCCGAATCGCGCTGGGCAGGAAAAACCGTGCTCCGTTCACCCGCAGCCGCCCGACTTTGCCCTCCACCACCTGCAAGCGGATGATTCCGCGCCGGGGATCTTGCTCGGGAATGACCACGGAAACGGTCTGAAAACCTTTGTCATGGTAAGTTTTTTCCAACGCCAACCTCGCGCCTTCCACGTCCGTCGGCGTGCGCTCTGGGCCGAGAAATGGATACACCGCTTCCTCGACCTCGAGATTTTTCAGCCGTTTCGCGCCCTCTACCCGATACTCGCGGACGAAGAACGAGGTGATTTCCTGAGCTGACGCACTCGCGAGACTTGCTGCCGCGAGGATGGCGACGACGAAAAATCGCCGCGAAATCGCGAGAAGTGGATGGAAAAAAATCATGCCGTCAGCGGATGGAGTCGGAGCAGCGCGAATCTCAGCCGCCAAGCAATCTGCCCTCAAGGGCTCGAATGTGACGAAGCTGTCACAATTTAAAAAATCTCAGGTTTCCGAAGTTTTCACCCGCGCCCGCTTTTCGGCCTTCAGCATCCCGCAACCCGCCGCCACGTCGATCCCGCGTCGCTGGCGGAAGGTGCAGGGGAAGCCCGCTGCCAGTAGGATTTTTTGAAATTCTTTCCCCGTCGGGCTTTCTTTTCCTGAAAACCCACCCGTGGGATTGAGCGGGATCAGGTTGATGTGGGCGTCCATGCCGCGCAGCAACTCGGCGAGACGATGCGCGGTTTCCACCGAGTCGTTCTTCCCGGCGATGAGCGTCCACTCGAAGAAAATCCGCCGTCCGGTGACTTCGCCGTATTTCCGGCAGGCGGCGATGAGCATTTCCAACGACCATTTCTTGCTCGCAGGGACGAGGGCGGAACGTTCTTCCTCCGACGAGCCGTGCAGACTCACCGCCAGCCGATAGGGACGCTGCTCTTCCGCCAGCCGCAGGATGCCCGGCACCACGCCGACGGTGCTGATGGAAATCTTCGTCGGCCCGATGCTGGCTCCACCGACGTTAGAAATCGCGCCGAGTGCCTGCATCACGGCGTCGTAGTTATTGAGCGGCTCACCCATCCCCATGAGGACCATATTTCGCACGCGTTTGGTGGGAGCGATGGATTTCAAAACCCTGCGGGCATGCTGGACTTGGGCGACGATTTCTCCGGGCCGCAGATGGCGGACGAAGCCCATCTGCCCCGTCGCACAAAACACGCAGCCCATCGCGCAACCCGCCTGCGTGCTGACGCAGACGGTGTGGCGACCATCGTAGCCCATCAGCACGGTCTCGATGACTTGGCCGTCGCGAAGGCGGAGGAGAAATTTCCGCGTCATCCCATCTGAGCTGTGGATTTCATCGACGACTTCTGGAGCATCGAGGAAAAATGCTTTCCCATCACCGACGGAGTTTTCGATCCAATTTCTCAGCGGAGTCACGAAATCCCGCGCCGCCAGATTCAGCTCGCCGTCATGCTGAATCGCCCGCCACAGGACTTTCGCGTGATGGCGAATCAATCCTGCCGCTGCCACCACCGCGATGAACTCGGTGTAAGCAAAGTCATGCAGGGATCGAGGCGCGGGAGAAATCACGGCTGACTGCAACCCTGTGGCCACAGCCAATCAAGTGCGATGTGAAGAATTTTTAGCCGTAAAAAGGCCCAAAAAGATCGCAAAAAGTATTCTGTCCAGCTCGTGGACTCGAGTGAACGGATCGCCGGGAAATTCATCACGCATTGAGGATTCGCTTCCTTGTGTTTCTCCAAATTTTGCGGATTTTTGTGGGTGAAAATTTCTACTTCGAGACGCGGACTCGGATGTTTTTGTAAAACGTCGTGCTGCCTTTGTCGTGGGCTTGGATGGCAAAAGTGCCGCCTTCGGGGAGTAATTTCGTATCGGCGGCTTCGGGCTTGTGGCTGACGAGCGGCTTGTCGTTTACCGTCACGGTGATGGTGCCGTCCTTCACGGTGATGACGTATTTCATCCAAGTGTCGTCCTCAAATGGGGTGAGGTTTTTGACGATGTTATAGACGCCGCCGGACTTCTGTACGTCTTTCTGGGTATTGTTCACTTGGACTTCGTAACCCGTCGGCCAGCCTTTCGGTTGGGTGACGGTGTGAAAAAAGACGCCGCCATTTGAGTTTTTGTGGGTCATCACGTCCATTCGCAGCTCGAAATCTTTGAATTTCGCGCCGTTCACGGTCCCTTCGTAAAATAAATGCGCGCAGTCGCCGTTGGCCTTGATCGCGCCGTCTTCGATGGTGAAGGCCTCAGGCGTGTTGTTTGCCTTCCAGCCGTCGAGCGTCTTGCCATCGAACAGAGAAACGAAGCCTGCCTCGGGTTCTGCGGCGGAAAGTGGGAGCACCGTCACGGCGATCACGGAGATGAGGGAAACGAGTATTTTTTTCATGGAGCGGCGGTTACGTGAGGAGGGATTCACCGTTTATCACGGAGCGTGGAATTGGTTTCGCGCAAAATTTCCATCTATTCCGGGGCGGTGAGCGGCTGACGATCAGCGAGCGACTGCTGTCTGCACGCCGAAGAAACTGCCTCGGGAGACGACTGGCTTGTTGCCTTTGCTAGCGGTGGCTTTGGATTTTCCGCCTCGGGCTTTTTCTGAAGCGGCGAGAGTGGTGGATTCCTGCGTGTTGGCCCGGCGTGGGACGGCATTTAAGTGGCTGTAGGTGAGGCTCAAGGGCGCGGCACCGGAGCTGGGTGGGCTGGGCGGAATCGGTGGGATGGGTGGTGGCAGTTTGGGATTGAGCACGGTCACACCGGGTAATGGCGGAATGACGACGGGCGGCTCAATGACGGTGGCTTCGTCTTCGATGGGGCCTTGCTGGACGATCAGCTCAAGGTGACTGGTGGTGTGAGTGAGATTTCCTGAAACGAGATCGAGTGAGCCTTCGGTGTAATTTCGCACGGTAGGATCGAGAGGATGAGTGGTGTCCATCGTCACTTTTTGGGCGGTGATTTCTCCGCCGATGGTGATGCCGCGAACCCCGCCGCAGAGTCCAAAGGAGCAAAAAAGGTTGTCGTATCCGGGCACGGCGCGGAGTTCCACTTCCATTCCCCGGATGGCACCGGAGTGTACGACGACTGAGTTTGGAGCATCGACGAGTTCGGCAGAAGTAATGCTCTCTGGTTTCACATTCGCATTTGGCCCGGCGAAGAGGCGGACCTTGCCGCTTGGTGCTTCTAGCTTACCGTGCTGATCGACGACCACGTAGGTACCTAACGCTTGTGCGGAGCCTGACGTAGCAAGCAAATCCCCGTTGACGATGACGCTGGCTTGGCTGCCGGGCGCGGCATCGAAACGGCCTTGGCCAGTGGTTAGGTAAGCATTCGCATCGGCAGCGCGCAGTGTGGTGAGCGTGATATCCGGGGCAAAAATATCTGCCCGCTGGCCCACGACGATGTTTCCGCCGCTGGAGTTTTGCAGCGTGAGCGGACCATCTGCGGAAATTTTTCCCTGAATGTCCACATTGCCGCCGCCCGTGATTTCATGAAACGAGGAGTGCCCCTGTGCGCCAGTGGTGGTGCCGGGCTTACTGAAAATGTAGAGCGCGGCGGAGTTTTCCACATTCAGACTCTGCCATTCGATCCGCGTGGCAGAGGAGATGGTGATCGTCGTCGCCAGACCTTCTACGTGGCATCGGGGCAAGGCCGTAAGTCCATCCGCCGAGTAAAACATCGGCGATCCCGGCAGTGAGTGGCAATCCGTGTGATCTGCCAGCACGGGGACAAAACCGCTGGTGAAAATCACGAAGGACAGCACGATGCGGGGCGGGGCTTTCATGGTGAAGTTAGGATGATAGGAAATTTGGGGCGAGGTCGAGCCAGGAGATTGGGGGCGTGCTGGATATGAGAATGAAGATAGAAGGCACCACGAATCTTACGAATCTGGCGAATCCTTAAAAATCAAGAAAGGGATCTTCAGGCTTTTGGGATTCTCTTCAAGATTCGTCAGATTCGCAGGATTCGTGGTGCCTTAACTCTTTTACGATTTTTTTGGTTTCAGCCGACACCGCGAAGTTTAGCGGGAGCGGACGAGACGGAAAGGGCCGGAGCGGAGGGTGGCGCGGGCAGTTCCGAGTTTTGCGCGAGATGATTTCCAGAGGGCTGCTTGGGCGTTCCATGCGGCAGTTGGTGGATTTTCCCCGGCGGAAATTGCGGCGTAAAAGACTCGGAAAAACTCGGGTGATGCCTCGTCTGAGACGCCCCATGCGGCGACGAGGACATCACGGATTCCGGCGGCGTGTCCTGCACGTGCGAGATCGAAAATCCCCTCCCGAGCGGCAGCCAAGCCTGCGCCGCTGTGGCAGGAGGCGAATGACGCCAAGCGGACGTGGCGCAAATCCAGCGAGGCCAACTCGGCGGCGAAGAGGCAGGCATCGGCGGTGGGATTTTCTTTCTCGGGAAAAAGCAGGCCGGAGCGGGTCAGCGCCGTCGGAAATAGCGGCCCTTCCCAGCTCGCATCCGAGCCGTGGGGTTCTGGCGTAGCGGAGGAATCGAACCCGCCGTGACCGGCGAAATGCCAGACGCTCACGCATGGATCTGCTGCCGGGGCGAGGGCGGCGCGGCAGCTAGATTCACTGGCATCGGCGGCAGATAGCAAGCGGGTCTGCGGATGTTGGCTGTGGATCGCGGCGACTTCTGCGGCGGTGTTTGGCAGGCGGTTGCTGCCAGCGTGGTTGAGGATTTGGGCGAGATGAGGATTTTGCCCGGCGAGGTTTTTTCCGGTCCATGTGCTTCCGGCATCGATGGCGAGCCACGCTTCGGGATGACGGATCTGGCCCGCGCTAGCGGCACCGCGCAGCGAGGCTCGTGGTGTCGCGAGAAATTCCAGCCTTGGTCCGGTCTCGATCAGCGCGGAGCCGTCATGGGTAAGCAGGGCAAACGGCACGGCATCGAGCGTGCCATCAAGGCAGACGAAAACTTGCTTGGTCTCGGCTGGAAGGAATGCGGAAATGGGAGACCACAGGGATTTTCCCAACGCGGCTAGACTACGTTTCGCGGCATCGTCATCCATTTCATCCGGGGAAATGGCGAGGGTGAGTGACTTGATTTGGCGGGAAATATCTGCTGCGTAGTCCAGTGCGACGATGCGCGGATCTTTCCCCGGAACGAGCACCAGCGCGGCGTAGCGGGCCTCGAATGTTCCGCTGCCGCCGTAGTGTTGATAGAGTGTATAGACGACCAGTGCGGCATCGGCGGGAAGCGTCTCGCTGACTTTTTCGCAGGAAATCATGGCGAGATTTTCCTGCGGGGTGGCGACTCGTGCGACCTCGGCTCGCAGGGCGTCCAGAGATTCCTCCGTGGTGTCTGGGCGGAACCACGCATCGCCCAATTTCTGCCGAGCGGCAAACCATGCCTCGCGCACGGCTGGGGTGAGCTGGGCGGCGGCTTGGAGGGCGAGGAGTTCGGACTCCAGCACCGCGCCATGGGTGGAGAGGATCACATTGGCGGCTTTCTTGATCTGCTGTGGATCGGAAAATGCGGACTGGAGTAGCGGGGAAATTTCATCCACGAGGCGGCGGAAAGCCAATCGCTCTTGTTCAGTTGCGGCGGCGAGAAGATCTGGCAGCAGCGCGAGTGCCGAGTCTGTGGCGCGAGTTGCGGCGAGAGCGGCTTCTGGCAGTCGGCCTTCGTCGAGCGCGAGGCACCAGCGGTTCAAGGCGATCTGGCGGTGCAGCGGGTGAGCGAGCGGGAGTGGTGGATTTGCTCGATCGAGGCAGGCGCGGGCTTCACGCAGGAGTGCCTTTGCCTCGGCTGGATTCACGGTTTTTCCAGCGGCCAGATGCAGTGCCGCGCCTAAGTTCGAGTGCGCGGCAGCGGCTGGGCCGGATTCGTCGCCGCTGGAAAATGCGGCGGCAGCCTCGCGCAGAACGGGCAGCGAGGCGATGGGATCGTGGCCGAGAAATAGAGCGGCCACGGCCTCGGATTTCGCGAGAGATTTCAAAGCTGCCGCCGCACCACACTTTTCATAAGCCGCTCTCGCCGCCGCGAAACTCACTCTCGCCGCCGCTGCATCGCCTTGGCGGCAAGCGGCGGCGGCGAGTCCGGCGTGGAGGTGGCCACTGAGTTCCGTCGCGGCTTCGGAGCTGGGAATGAACGCCAATCCCTCGCGGAAAAGCTGACTGGCACGAACGTAGCGGCCCGTGGCATGAGCGATTTTTCCCTCCAAGTGGAGCGCGGCGGCGGACTTGCCTGCCAGCCGTGTTTCGCGCAGTGCGATGGGATGACGGCCCGCATGAAACGCGGATTCCGCCCAGATGAGCCGGAGCTGAGAATGATTTTCTAGCGGCGTCGAAGCGAATGCTTCAGTGAAAATACGGTCGGATTCCTCACCACGCCCGGCGGCACTCAGTGCCTTGGCCAAGGCTTCTGCGGCGACACGCCGCAGAGCCGTGGCTTCGGGTTTTGCGAAAATGATTTCGTGCGCGGAACTGAGGGCGACGATTGCTTCTTCGAGCTTTCCGCACTGCCGGAGGGCCTCGCCGAGGTAGAGATTGAGCTGCGCCCGCAGTGCCGCGTCTTCATCTTTTTCCGCTTGAGCGATCAATCCGCGAAAGAGCGGCACCGCCTCGGAGTAGCGCGCTTCTTGATAAACGTGCGTCGCCTCAGCCATCGCCGCTGGAGATGGCTCTCCCCAAGCTCGGCATCCAAGCATCAGGGAAAGCCAGCGGAGTTTCATGGCGTTAAGGGGATGGTGACGACAAGGCGACAGAACGCTTTTACGTTGGGAGGACCGGGAAGTGCGGAGGCTGGTATCTTGTGAACAATTCCGTCATTTTCGTAATTCACCGTCTGCGGAGTGACGAGCAATGAGTTGATGTTTTTCCAAGTCACCAGATCCAGAGAACTCTGAAGCTCGAAGGGTTTTTCCCCGTAATCGCTTGTGAGATAAAATGCCAGCGGACAAATGACTTGGCCGTTTTCGAAACGCAGTCCCTTATCGCCCCGCCCGCGAGGATTCGTACCGAGGACGAACTCGGCGAAATCCACCTGAGAATCGTAATCAAAGTCATCGCTGGCACTTTGGGCTGCGGGTAAATTATGAGCGAGGCGCCACCTTGCGTAGGACATCTTAGCCGTGGTAGGCAGTGTATAATTTCTTAAATTCAAGCGAGGACGCATGATGCTGCTGGTGCTGCTGCTGCTGCTGCTTGTGGGGATTGAAATATTCTGTGCTGTTGCGTTGGGATTCATGATCCAATCACGGGCTTCAACTGGAGTGATCCACGGACTTTGAGCCACAAGCCAGGTGAGAGCACCCGCCACGTAGCCAGTGGACATGCTGGTGCCGTTGGCCGAGACGAGGCTTCCATTGGCATTTCTCACAGTCACGTTTTCCCCGGGAGAGAAGATGTCCGTCTGCGGGCTGTAGTTTCCGCCAATCCAACGTGAATTTGTTTCGGTCGAGCCACCCGCAAAGATCAAATCGCTATTGCCAGGATTCCGGGATGGCGATGCGGGAAAGGCAGTTGCGCTGGAACATGGCGGCGGACTCACGGCGAGTTGTGCGGCGGTGACCAGCGGCGGCTCATCACCGCTGTCATCATTTCCTGCTCCGGCGACGACGATGATGCCGCTACTCGTAGCGCCTGAAAGCATGTCTTCGAGTGCGGGTGATAGTCCACAGAAGTTCCTGTATGGGAAAGTAAGAATTGTGCCGTTGTTGCGGAGATTCCCGTCATTTTCGCGAGCTAGTTCGTCAATAACCGCTCGGTCTAAGGCATCAACAATATCCGATGTAAAAGCTGTGTCGTTGTTGGAGCGATGCACGTTAATCGACTGGACGATAGAATTAATGTTTTTAACTCGGCTATGGATTCCTACCTTAGCCCCGATGCTGGCAGAGAGCACTTTTGTCCCGTGATCCGTCTGGTCTAGCCAAGCATCTGGTGATGGTGGGGAGGAGAATGGGTCGCCTGAGTTTGGCGGAGGCCCGGTTGTTACCCAAGGCGTGCCGAAGGTGACTCGCGTGCTGGGGAATTCTTCTGTATTTTGCGTTATCCCACTATCAATTGCGATGATACGCACGGGAGCGGAGCAGTTTTCACTGGGAGATGCGACTTCCTCGCCAGATCCGGTGATCTGATCGAGCGCGTAGTTCGGGCTCATCTCGTTACTTGGCTTCGGGAGCTCAGAACCATCAATGGGTCTGAAACTGGCGTCTTTTTCAAAAACCACCTCTCTGGGAAAGGCTGCGGCGACGGCGGCAGCCGCTGCAAATCCCGGCTTGGGAAACCTTGCGATGATAATGCCTACATCGACATCGGGGATATCGATGATTTTTGAAACTCTGCCTCCAGCAACATCGACTCTGGAGACAACGGCAGGAACTGTCGCCGTCGCGCTGGGATACGTGGTAATCGTGAAGATGTAAGTCTCAAATTTCCTGAAGAAAAACCACCAGATGCCGAAAATGAGCGATAAAACTGAGATGAAAAGCATCAGGCGGCGGCGGGTGAAAAAGGAATCGTTCATAGTAGTAGGGTTGGTTAGTTAGAAAACATATTGGAGGCTGGCATGGAGCCGCAGATCGTGCGCTGCATTCCGCAGCGGAAAGGCGAAATCCACGCGGGCGGAAAAATGTTTCTCGATGACGCTACGCAGGCCGATGCCTGCTGCTGCCAGCGAGAGATTGCGGCGGTCGCCGTGGACGTCGTTGAAGTCCAAGGCTCGTCCGCCATCGAGGAATCCTGCGAGTTGCCAAGAAAATTTCTGGTCTTTCAGTTTCGCAAAAACAGGCAGGCCAGGAGTGAGGATTTCCGCTGCGGCCCAGAGTCCGTCCGCGCCACGGATTTCTCGTTCCGGGTAGCCACGCACGGCGTCCATCCCGGCGAGATTGATTTGCTCGCTGGCCAGCAGCGGACCGTTTGCGAGTTGGGCACCGCTGCGTAATACGAAGGACCAGCCGTCCTTGCCGAGTGGCAGCCGGAGCGTGGATTGGAGGCGAGCGAGTACGAAATCCGCCGTCGCGCCGGGTGCCGCAGCTTGGTAGGCAGAGTCATTCGAGCCGGGCAACATCCCGCCCGGACTCCACAACAAATCGCAGCTCAGAAATCCCAGCACCCGGCCATTTTCCCAAGTGAAAGCCGTCCCCGCGACCCACGCCGCGACATCGACCGGCTCATCCAATTGATTCGCCCCGCCGAAGGTGACGTCCGAGTCAAATCGCCGCCACTCGAAGCCTAAGGAAAAATCTCCGCGCAGCGTGCGACTCAAGCGCGTAGGCACCACCCAGCGGTGAGATGCGGACCACACTTCCCCGTCCACCGTCAGCGGCAAACCGTCTGTAACGGTCGAGTCTGAAGTGTTCGCATGAGCGAGTGTGAGTGCGATTTCATGCTTCCATGGCAGCGGGATACGCCAATCTCCGGCGAGTGCGAGGTAGGCTCCGGGATCTTCCGAAGTGATGATTTGCAGTGCTGCTAGGTGATCTAGTCCCAGCGCATTTCCCCACTGCACGCCCGCCCGGAAACGCAAGTCGCCGAGAGGATCTACGCCCTGCGTATCACTGCCGGTGAAGAAGCGCAGCGACAGCTCGTCGCTGATTAGAAACGCGATGTCGGCCACCGCAGGATCTGCCGCAGCGGGTGCCGCGCGGAGCTTGGCTTGGTGAAATGGATTCCGTGCTAACCAGTCCAGCTCGGCTTGGAGTGCGGTGCCGGTGAGGATGTCGCCGGGCCGCATCTCGATCTGGGCGGCTAAAATTTCTCTCGTGAAATGCTTACCGCCCGCGATGCCGATACGACCGATTTTTCCCGGATGGAGCGTGACGTGGAGCATCCCTTTTTCATCGGGTTCTGCCACATCCACGAGCGCGACGGGGTAGTCACTCTGGTTCATCCATGCGACGAAGGCATCGGCCAGCGCGATGCGGACTGGCTCGGTAGCTGGCTGGCCGATGAAGGCGGAAATTTCCTGAGGGAGGGCGGAGGAAATCGTCACTCCGCCCTCATCCGAAGCGAGGGTGATGCCACGGATGACGGGTGCTGCAAGCGCGCCGGATAGGCCACACAGGAAATAAGTTAGAGCTGCCAATTTCATGGCTTGATGGCGCGTTCAGCAGCTCTCAGTGCCCGCAAAATAGCATCCAGTTCTCCATCGGGCGGCAACGGCGCGCGGATTGGCTCACGCAGGGATTCCGCGCCATTTTTCATCACGATGACGGCACCCGCTGCCGTATCGATGAGGATCACCGCGTCTTTGCGCTGTTTGGAAATCGCCTCTGCTTCTGCTAGGTTAGCGATGCCCGTGAGGCCGGGCACTTTCGCCTCCATGGTTAGCTGAATTTCATTCGATGCCGGATTTTTCAACCAGAGAATCAAGGGGCCAGAAGCCACTGTGGGACCATCCTGACCGCGCATGATTTCCGCGCCCGGCTCAGATGGTCTTTGGAAAAACAGAAATCCCACCACCAGAGCTGCCGCCGCCGCAAGACCGCCTAACATCAGCCGCTGTTGCGCTGCGAACTCCTGCCACCACGCGATGAAAGCAGTGAAGACGTTAGTTTTCCTGACGACCACCGGCTGCGGACTGCCGTAGTGCTCTTCTAACCTCCGCCGCAGGTCATCAGGTAGCGGGGGGGCTGGAGCATCCGCAGCAGGCGGAACAGACTCTGACAGCATCTCCAACATTTGCTTTCGGTCCACAGTATCGCCAAATTCCTCACAGATCCGGGTGCGATTCGCGGCACGGAATTCGGGTTGGGTGGGATCTGGATTCATCTACAAAGTATCAGTAGGAGTTTGATGGCAGAACTTGCAGACAAAATAACATTTTTTTCAAACCGACGGCCAGAGATCGCGAGATTTCAAACAAGCTGCTAGCTGATCGAGCGCCGTTTGGAGCTGATCGCCGATGTGCCTGCGCCGGGTGGCATCGGAACGATCTGAGAAATTCATCAGCCGTCCGAGTTCCTCGTCATGGCAGAGATCGATGACTTGGCGCTCGTCGATGAAGATGCCCGTGATGATGCGCCACTGGATTTCGCTCAGCGCGTCCCGGCAACTGCGGTGGATTTGGTCGAAGGTGAGTTTTGAAAATGGATCATCGCACCAGAGAGAAGCGCGCGGATCCGCCACTCGCTGGGCGGGGGAATCGGGATCTGAGAGGGAAGAAGTTTGTTTCGGGTCGTTCGGCTGGTTTTTCCGAGTCGATTGGCTACGCATGGCCCCGACTGCCTGATTCCGCGCGATGACGGCCAGTAAGCGTGGGAGCTGCTCGAAGACATCCGTCTCGTCTAGCAGTCGCGTTTGTTTCGCTGGGCGGAGATGATTGAGTTCGTTGACCGTTTGGAAAAAGATGTCTTCCACATCCGCCTCCGCCACCCCTTGGCGCCGGATGATCGAGGAGACGAGCGCACGCACGGAGTCGATGAGCGTCTGCCAAGCGCGGTTCTTGAGCGCAGCCTCTGCGGCATCCAGATCCGTGACTAACAAGCCCGGTCCACCGGGTTCCCATTTTGGCTCACGCCAGACGAGCGGGTCTCTGGCTTCTTTGCGAGTAGAGGCAGTTTTCTTCAGTGAAAGCTGCCGCGCCTCTTCTTGTAAAAATGCCAGTGCATCCGCTTGCGTCGGCAACTGCGGGAAGTGATCCATGAACTCCGCCAACGTGCTCTCAGCACCTTCCGCCCTCGCCGCTTCGGGAAGCAACACTCCCGGCACAGGTTGCGCCGCCCAGCGCACGGTAAGTGACCAAAGGTGATGCCAATCAGGATACGCGGGAGTCATGGGGGAATCGTCTCAGCGATAGAATCAGTAATCCGACGCGAGCTGCAAAGGAAATACGAGCCGCCAAATGGGCATGAGAATTATTTTCAAAAATTTTGCAACTCCGCCGCCGAGATCGCGACTTCCAGAGTGTAGCCGAGTGAGTCTCGGCGATTTCAACCTATCAAATACAAAACTAATTATGAAAAAACGTATCTTTATTTCGATGTTTCTATTGACGGGATTTCAGCACTTACAAGCGGCAGTTTGGAGTGCTGGAGGCGACCTTCGAAGTCATGAAATGACCCCATCGGATACTATCAATCCGAACGGTCAGTGGACTTATGGCTACCGCAGCACTGTGTTGAGTTCCAGCCTGACATTGTTTACCAACAATAATTTAGAGCACGATAATTCAATCAACTCTGTTGTAAATTTACAAGGGTGGAACACGCAACTTGGGGATCCGAATATCGCTGCGAATACTTCTTCCGTGCCACTTCCTCTGTGGTGGTCTGGCCAATCGCTGGGTGTCGATGAACTGCTAATGCATCCTGGACCAGGAAATTCAGCTTCCACCTTTGTGGTAGCTCGCTGGACCGCACCGGCCAATGGCACGTTCTATCTCAACTCAAGTTGGAAAGATCTGGATAGTCGTTTCGGAGATGGCTTTAGCGCAGAACTCGTCCATGTGAACTCTAGTAGTATAGCGAGTTCCCTCTTTGGAGCCAACGTGAGCAATGGCGCATCTACTTCCACCTCGTTATCCATCGCCCTCACGGCGGGCGAGCACTTAGACTTCATCGTTGGAACGGGAGCCGCAGGAGACTATTTATATGATACGACCGGCCTTACCGCGACAATTGATGGTGTCCCTGAACCGAGCAGCATGTTGCTCGGAGCACTCGGATTCGTGGTAGCAGCGTTTCGGCGCAAACGGTGAGATCTATGTAACCATCTACTCTGTTACCAAATCATTCTATTCTCTTTAGTAAATCTAATACAAAACTCCAAGAAAATGAATTTCCCCTCAACTCTAAGGGAGCCACCCACATGGCTGGGTAAAAAAATCTTTGCCATATCTGGCTTCTGTCTTTTCATATTCACTACACAATCTTTATCTGCCGCATCTCATCGGCTCAGTTCCGATGAAGTCCGTCTCTTCAAGATCGTCTCGAAGGAAAAACTTCAGTCTAGGAAGTCCATTGCTCTGGACCCTATCCTGTGCAAGGCGGCTCGGAATAGGGCAGCAGACATGGCTAAACGTGATTATTTTGGCCATGTAGATCCATCTGGGAACGGTCCAAATAAGAAGGTCATTCAGGCTGGCTATGTTCTACCTTCTTTCTATGACTCTGCAAAGTCGGCGAATAGTATTGAGTCTATCGCACAGAGTACTGGAGATCCTGACTCTATTTTAGTGCTTTGGAAAAATTCACCGCAACACCGGGCGCACATCTTAGCGGAACAGCCGTTCTTTCAGGAACAAATTTCAGCAGGCGTAGGTATTTTTAGATCTAAGATAGCTCCTTACTTCATCTATTACGTCTTCCTAAGTGCTCCCAAAAATTTGTCCACAACGCCTCCAGCATTGGATCTATTGCTTCCCAATGGTAAATTGATCGCCACGACTCGCTCACAATCTGTCGTCACGCTTTCAAGCTCACCATTGATGCAACTAGTCTTAAACAATCAATGAGTCATTCTGTAGGTAGGGTTGTAGGTCATTTGCCTAATTAACGAGATCTACCCCATGAGACAGGTTCCCCCCTCGTAAGCCATCCTGAGTGTTCCAGATTTCTTCTGAAGATTGGAACGCTTTGGGTGGTGAGGAGCATCTTCTTACGCGGGGTGTTACTCAAAACATCCTGAAATTTAGCAGCCAGCTTACAGCACAACGACTGCAATCGGCGTAATTTTTTATTCTTACATCAAACTACTATTCCAATCTCATCGTGAAAACTTATATTATATCCATCGTCATCATTACCGCATTGGTCAACTCGCTGCCAGCGGCGATGATCACTTGGTTGACAACTTCTCCCGTTGCCGTGGGTTCATCCGTGCCTAGTAGCACAAGCATAGATTACTTCCTTCCGGGTGTCGGACCGGTGGCGATCACCTACAATGCTCCTGCCATTCTCACCAACTCCCGTCAGCAGGCACCATTTCTCCAAAATGGCACCGTGGCAGCGGGAGCCTATTTTTGGGGACCGTATGAAGGAATTGGGACGCTCAGCACATCGATTACCATGCCCGTGGTGCCGTGGGAAATCACCTACACGTTTGCGAATCCCGTTAACCCGAATACACTTTTCCTTGGTGTGAGCGGACTTGGAAAAAGCACAGCCCCCAGCTCCGGGACGACCACGGTAGATGTCTCCCAAAACGGTGGACCTCTCGGAGATTTCAATGCGGGGATGGGATTTGGAGCGACGCTTTTTGCGAGTAGTTATGGGAGTTTTCATCTCGAGAATTTTTCTTCGGGTCCTAATTTCTTAAATCCCCTCGCGAACACTGATCTCCACGTCGTCCAGATCCAAGATATGGTCAGCTCGCTCACGGTGAGAGTGAATCAGTATCGAAATGATGGGATTCAAATCGGTCTAGGAGCGGTGGTGATTCCAGAACCCAGTTCTGCGCTACTCGTGGCGATGACGAGCTTGATGGTGTTGAGAAGGAGGCGTTGATTTATCTCTGGTGTGAATTGCAAATAGCGGAGATGTGCTTCACGCATATCTCCGCGAATCTCATTCACACCATTTAGATTCTAGTAATTGCGTTGGTCACTTGAATCCCCCAAATGGAATTAAGCAGCGGTGGTAGGATCGAGCGCAGGCTCACCGAGGAAGACAGCGAGTTTTTGAAAATGGGCGTCCCATGTCGGTGGGTGGTAGGATTTTAAAAACTCGAGCTGCCTGATGCGGGCGGGCGAGTCGTCGCAGGAAAAGCTGAGGATGGCGTCGTGCCAGCCCTGACCGTCGAGGGGCGAAAAGAGCGCGGGGATGCCTTGGCCGGCTTCTTGAAAGGGCGGGATATCTGAGCCGATGACGGGGACGCCCATGCCGAGGGCTTCGACCATCGGCATCCCCCAGCCTTCCACGAAGGAGGGAAACAGCATCGCCCGTGCGCCGCAGAGCAAGGGCCAGAGTTCGTCATCGAGCACGCGATTCATCTCGCGGACGTGGCCACGGAGGGCTTCGCAGCGGTCGAGCGTGCGAAAGACGGGTTCATTTTCCCAGCCGCGACGACCGATGATGAGTAGCTCGGGGATTTCCTCGGGCGGGAGAGTTTCGGCGAAATTTCTCCAAAGCTGGAGGAGGAGGGCGTGGTTTTTCCGTGGCTCGATGGTGCCGAGGACGACGAAATACGGTCGCGGTGGCGTGACGGGATTTGTGGAAACGTGGGCGAGCACTCCGGGATCGACGCCGATGGGGATAACGGCGACAGGTAGCTCGGGCGCGCCCATGATTCCCCGCCAATAGTCCATGCGGCGGGCGGTGTATTCCGAGTTCACAACGAGGTGAGTGGCGTAGCGGAAGGCGTTGCGGAGGCGCAGGAGGTGTTTCGGGCCTTCGTGCTCGCGGCAGTATTCGGGAAAATCACAGGGAATCGTGTCGTGGATGAACATCACGCGCTTCAGCTCCGGATGACGGGCGAGGGCGGCGAGGTAGGCACTGCGACTGAGCATCGAGTGGGAAATGCCGAAAAAGCAGCCATTTTTCGCATCGCCGCCACGCCAGTGTGGGTCCACGCGGTAGGCACCCTCTCCGGCGGAAACGTCTAGCAAGTCCAGCTCGGCGAGACCCGTGGCGCAGAGCTCGTGGAGGCTGTGGCGGGCGTGGATGTCGGCGAGGCCACGGCGGCGGGCTTGCCATTTCCCCGCCAGCCTGACGCGGCGGGCGGTATCGGCCAGTGGGGCGAGTTGCTTGGCGGTGAAGGGGTCTTGTTCGCCGCGCCAGACGGCCTCCAGCTTATCGGCGAAGGCTTCACCGAGGCGGTGGTCGATGATGGAAAATCCGGCAGCTCCGTTGACGAGGTATTCGACAGGGCCGACCTCGCGAAGGCGGCTGAGGTAGGCGAGGTCCACGCGATCAATCCCGCTAGGACCGGGAAATGAGGCACGTTTGCTCAAGCGGGTGATGTCGAAAAATCTCATACGGCAGCAGTGGACAACTTTCTAGGCCAGAACGAGTGGCGGTTCCAAGCGGATACTCGGCGAATCTGGGTTTCGTGAAATCAGGAGCAGGATTGCGTTCTGATAGTCGCCGGGCTTGACATGGGGGCCGCAAAATCATCTTCCTTTCCCGGCCTTCAGCGTTGAATGAGTTGCGCTTTTGCACCTGAAACCCTCGCCCGCATCCCAGCTTTTACCCATGTTCCTCGATCGGTTTTTTTTGTGCATTCTCTCGTTGACGTGCCTTTCATTGATTTCCTCATGCACCTACATGTCGCAATCTGGCCCCCAGAAATCTGCGATTGAGGGTGAGCAGCAGAGTTACGAACTGATCGAGGTGAAATCGCGGGCAGACATTCCGTCGGTAGATCGTCGTTTAGGTAGCGGAGACGTGCCGAGGCCGGTGAAAGGAAGCAGTTATTCCGACAAGATACGCTCCCGAGATGCGCTGCATTTTATCATTACGGACCCGTTCGAGCAGAGTCCATTTTACACGCGTGGAGAGCCTTACGATTTAGGTCCGGTGGAGGTTCCAGAAGATGGAACCATCAGTATCCCCTACGTGGGCGAACTCCAAGTGATCGGTCGCAGTTTGTCTGAAATTTCCACGGAGCTGAACGAGAAACTCATTCCTATTTCGAAAACAGGCCGTGCCTCGGTAGGTCGCTCTGGGCGCATCGCTCGCACGGCCAACGTCCTGGGAGAAGTGAAAAGTCCCGGACCCGTCCCGCTTGAAAAAAGTAACATCACCTCGCTGGATCTGCTGGCGGCGTCCGGCGGCCCGGTCGAAAAGGAGCATCTTTTCAAATACACCCTGCGGCGTGACGGGCGTGACTACGTTTTTGACCATCAAGGTTTCAGGCAAAAAGCCTTTCCGGTCGAAGAGGGAGATTTACTCAGCGTGACGACTGATGTTTCGAACCGATTTTACGTCCTAGGCGCGATCAACAGGCCGACGATTGTGCCATTCCCGGTTCCCGCTCCCACGCTTGCGGATGCGCTGGGTGCTGCCACTGGACTGAGTGCCCAGAGCTCTGATCCATCCGGGATTTTCGTTTTCAGGAAAGGAAACCCAGACCGGGTTTTCACCCTAAATCTGAAGGAGCCCGGGGCCATGTTCCTGACTCAGCGATTCCCGATCCACGGCGAAGATCTGGTCTATGTGACCGAGGCACCGCTGTCCCGCTGGAGCCGTCTCGTGAACCAACTGCTGCCCTTCACACAACTTTCCCAAGCGGCCTACAATCTGGACCGCATCAATCAATAAGGCATCTAACCACGTTTCACCTCTATGTTGAAAATCCAGCTCCGCCTCGTCATCATCACCTGCATGATCGCCAGCGGCTGTGTGCCGATGTCCTCGGGTCCGGCGATGCACAGCGGCTCGTCGCGGACACCGATTGCTCGAAATTTCCGGCCAGATGCGCCAGAGCTTAAAAAGTTAGAAAATGGTCACTACCGGGTCCGCAAGCCGTGGTCCGTGACCATCAACAAGCGCACGTATCAAGTGCAGAAAGGATTCACCTCCAACGGTATCACCGCGCCGGGAGCGGTGAAAAACCAACTCGGGGATGGCGTCCAGCACCCAGAAACATGGGCCGCAGTTTTTCACGACTGGCTGTTCACCCAGCCCGGCATGACCCGGCAGGAAGCGGACAGGGTGTTTCATGATTTGCTGATCGCTTACGGAGTACCTGCTTCGAAAGCCAGCCTGATGTACACCACGGTATCGGCCTTTTCGCTGACGAAATCCAAGCCGTAGTCACGCATCATGTCGTCATTTTCGCCCATTCCCGTTCCTAAGCATCCGCCATGGCGCAGCCAGTATCTGGTGATCCGTGCGTTGTTTAATCGGGAAGTCGCGACCCGCTTTGGCGAATACAAGCTGGGGTTTTTCTGGATGCTGTTCGAGCCGTTAGCTGGCGTCATCATCATTGGCTTCGTCGTCGGTTCACTGGCGGCGCGCAGTGTGCCCGAGATTCCCTATCCGTTTTTCCTGCTCAACGGATTCCTGCTGCTGAAATTATTTTCTTCACCACTGAATGCAGCGGTCAACGCCGTCAGTTCAAACCAAGGGCTGCTGGTTTATCCCGCCGTGAAACCGATCGATCCATTCATCGCGCGGTTCATGTTTTATCTGATAACAGTCGCCTTCTCATTCACGCTATTTTGCATCGTGGCAGCGTGGCTGGGAGTGCAATTGTCTGTTGGGCACCTTGATGTGTTGGCTGCTGGGTTTCTCCTCACTTGGCTGTTAGGTTGCGGCTTTGGTCTCATTTTTGGAGTGATAACTGCGCATTTTGTTGAAATGGATCGGGTAGTACCCGTGCTGCTGCGTCCGCTCATCTTCGTTTCCGCCGTGCTCTATCCCACCTCCGAGCTTCCGAATCACATTCAGAAATTATTGTTCTACAACCCACTCGTCCACACCATCGAACTCTGCCGTGAAGCACTCTTCCCGCACTACAGCGTGAGCGGGGCGAATCTAACTTACCCGACAGTTTTCGTGATCATCGTGCTGTCCACCGGGCTGGTCATGTTCCAAACCAACCGCAAGATCATCACTGAGCGTTGAGCCCGCCTACCCCATGATCGAGCTCCGCAATGTCACGAAAACTTACCCGGTGAAGAACGGGCTGCGTTACGTGTTACGCGACGTTTCGCTGGTGATTCCCAGCCGCGCAAACATCGCCGTGCTCGGACCGAACGGCGCTGGAAAATCCACCTTCCTCAGACTCATCGGTGGTGCCGAACCCGCAGACAAAGGCATCATTCTATCAGACACCGAAGTTTCTTGGCCGCTCGGTCTCACTTCTGGATTCCAAGGCTCACTCACCGGTCGCCAAAACGTTCTCTTTGTCTGTCGCATCAATGGCCTCTCGACGGGGCAAATCCGCTCAGTCATCAAACAAGTGACGGACTTCGCCGAGATCGGTGAATACTTTGAAATGCCTGTGTACACGTATTCCTCCGGGATGCGGGCGCGACTCAGCTTTGGCTTGTCGATGGCATTCGACTTCGACGTCTATCTCATCGACGAGCTGACCTCCGTGGGAGACGCGATTTTTCGGGAAAAGGCCAAGGCTGCTTTTGAAAAAATCCGCAAGCGCGCCTCTTTGATTTTCGTGTCCCACAACATGAAAACCCTTCGCGAGTCTTGCCAGTCCGCATTGTTCTTGCGGGACGGCCAAGCGGATTTCTATCAGGACATCAACGACGGCATCGAGGTCTACAACGCCTACATCCACGAACACCGCAACCACGGCCAGCCGAAGAAAGGCCGTGACCCCGAAGCCGTCAAACTCCGCGCCAGCAAACAAGCCCGCCGCCAAGCCCGCCGCGAGCGCAGGAAAAACAGGGAACAAACTCCCGAACCGCCTCCCAATCCACTCCCATGAGTTCTACCTACATTCACACTCAACGAACGCACGGAACATCCAGATTCCTCCTGAAAACCCTCGCGCTGATCTACGTCGCCGCCATCGCAGTAACGATTATCTATCTCTGGAATTTCACTCAAAACCGTTACGCCACCTATGCGGCATTTAAGATCGCCCAACAGAACGGCTCCAGCTCATCGTCTGGTTTGGTCAGTCTGGCCATCCCCGGAATGACGGACTCCGGCTCGATGGACTCCCAGATCGCTATTGGTTTCATTGGCTCTGCGGACCTCCTCGTGAGTTTGGAAAAAGAGTTCAAACTCATCGAGCATTACAGTGCGCCACAGCAGGACTGGGTGTTTCGTCTCAATCCTAAGTGGCCACTCGAAGAACGGCTAGATTTCTATCGGGGCCGGATCTTCTCCCATTTCGATAAAGACACCGGCTTGACCGCTGTGACGGTGGACACATTCGATCCTAAGCTGTCCCACCAGATCGCCGTCACCCTGTTAGGCCGTGCGGAATCATTCATCAATGAGCTCAACCAAGAAATCGCAGACCAACAAGTCGGCTTCATCAAAAGCGAACTCGAGCGGGCTGCACAAAAGGTGGAGGATCTCAACCGCGAACTCCTGACCCTGCAAAACGAGAACAAATTCATCACTCCTAACGAGGTGATTTCCGCAAATCTCCATGCCGTTCAGGAAATGAAACTCAATCAACTCCGCTCCGAAGCACAACTTTCCTCACTGCAACGCGATTCCCCGAATTCTCCGAAGATCGAAGTCCTCCAAAGCCAAATCCGTTCTGTCAATGAGTTGATCGAAATCGAATCGGCAAAACTCACCGGACCTGAGAAAGATCGGTTGAGCCAACTGCTCATTCGCTTCAAGGAACTCGAACTCAAAATCGAGTTTGCCACTCGCTTGAGGAGCGGTGCAGAAACATTGTTAGAGAGAAACCGCGTGGAAGCAGCATCACGCACCCGCTTCTTTTCCGTGATCCAGAAACCTTACGTTCCCGAGGATGTCGCGGAGCCTCGCCGCTGGTATGCCACTATCAGCATTCTCATCCTTGGATTTCTCGTTTTTCTCATCGCCCGTGCGTTGACACTCTCGGTTTTCGAATCATCCTAACTGCGTTATATTCCATCCATGCAACTGAGCATCCGTCACAAGTTCTGCTTTCTTTGCATTCCCAAATGCGGTTCCACTTCCGTTGAAAAGGCAATCCATATCCACTGCGAGACGAGACTAAATGGCCATCCTTCGCTGAAACATATGGGAGCGAGACGCTTCAAACGCAGATTTCGTCCTTTGCTTCTCAAGGCAGATCCCAATGGAGAGATCGAGACATTCTGCATCATGCGGGAGCCTTTAGAGCGCATTCAAAGCTGGTATAACTACCGCAATCGCGCTGAAATTGCTGATCCGTCTCACCGCTACTATCAACGCCACACGGGGAGTATGAGTTTCGTGGATTTTGTCCAAGGCTACCTAGATGGAGACCGACCAGAAACGGTTGGTGTCGGGAGCCAAGCTGATTTCGTCACACTTGGCGACGGCTCTATCGGAGTGGACCGTATTTTCCGGCTCGATCAAATGGAGCTAGTAGCCGACTACTTGAGTAAAAAAATTGGGAAAATTATCAAAATCCCCTTTGCGAACAAATCCGTGAGTGCCAGACGCGAGCCCACAGGGCGCATGTTTGATCTTCCTGAACCGCTAATGAGCCAGCTAAAAGCTCGCTTGGAGCGTGATTACGCGATTTACAACGCCCTTCCATATATCGGGCCGCAACGCTAGATCAATCAACACCACCCCATCCACGCAATTTGAAACTCAATCTAAAAAAGAAAAAGAACCATAAGGTCGAGAAAATCCATAACCAGATCAAGGCTGGATACTCGGCAGAATACGGGTTTCTCCACATTCCAAAAACTGGTGGATCAGGCGTCAGAGAATACGGCAAAGGACTCGTTAAACGCGGTTATAGGTTTCCCTGCCACTTTGGTCATGGGTGGAAGATCGAAGAGATCCTGACCCAATTCCCAAAAATGAAAATCAACTTCATTTTGCGCGATCCACTTTCCCGCATGATTAGCGGATTCGATTCACGTCTTCGTCAGGGCCGCCCCACTTACACCAGTATCTGGACTCCCGGCGAGGCGTCTGCTTTCATCTTATTTCCTACGATCAAACATCTATTGGATGCCATCCTCTCTGACGACGATTATCAACAATCTGCCGCCGCATATACTATGCGAAACGTCCGCCATCTCCATTGGAACTATAACTACTATTTCAAGAACATGGAGACGCTAGAGCAAAGCAGCGCGAACTTCCGCCTAATTGGGACCATGGAGACTTTGGGTGAGTTTATCGAAGGCGTCACAGCTCAAGCGGGCGCGCCGAGATCGCTCGCAAATGAACTCTATGGAAAACGCCATGAATCCACCTCGAAATCAGGTAACGTTCTCGACAGCTATTCCTCCAAAGAAATTCTACGCATCAAGAACTTCATGCGCCGAGAATACCGAATCTACAACGAGCTACTATCCATTGCAGGCCGGAGCGAGGCTTGAAATCTTGAACTCCTTTCATGGCTAAAAAATTTATTATCCATCTAGGACTGCATAAAACAGCCACCACCTCATTGCAGGAATTTCTCAATGACCAGAGTGCGAGAATGATCCAGAAAGGCGTTCGCTACATCCCGCTCCAGAGGATGCGCACAGATGTAACGCCCCTGTTTTGCACCTTGGAAAAAGGTAAACGCACCAAGCTCTCTAAGTTCCTCGAAGAAATCGAACATGAGACCGTATTGCTGTCCGACGAGAACCTCATCGGCACCCCTGGTGAACTCACCACAGGAGGACTCTATCCTTACGCTCGCAATCGCGTTGAGCTATTCTGTGAAACCCAAAAAAACTCCCGCATCACCTTGTTTCTCACCTTGCGTGAGCCGCATTTTTTTCTCACGTCGATGTATAGCGAGTATCTCCGTCACAACGAGTTCGTTCCCTTCGCTCAATACATTGCTGGCTTCAACGTTCAGGAATTTTCCTATCGTAAAATTTTTGGTTGGTTGCTTCGACTACCATCTAACACCAAGGTGAGAATCATCCCTTTTGAGAACGATCATGGCGGCGGTGTCCATCATATCGCCCGAGAAATTATCACAGAAGCCTGCGGGCAGGACTCGGGAATCGACATAGCAGCCTTCCCGATGCGGAGGTCGCGTTCGGCCTATTCTGCGGAGGAACTCGACCTCGCCGCAGAAATCGCACGGCGTTCCGATCCTAAAATGAGCCAATTTTTTCTCAACGCCCTCGACGCCCGTGACAGGCGCTTCGGCCAAACAAAATACAGCCCGCTCTCGCCCGGACTGGCAGAGGAACTCAAGCAGCACTACCTCGCCGATCTCCAATTTTTCTCGGGACTCAAACGCCATTAACGCTTCGGCTACGCCCTATCTACCATGAAGGTTATCATTCACGCCGGAATCCACCGCACGGGCACGACAAGTCTCCAAAGTTATCTGGCAAATCACCGCACCGTCTTACCCACTTACGGCGTGACCTATCCCGGCACCGAAAGGAATCATCAACCACTCGCCTGGCACCTAAAACAAAGGCGATGCACGGCGGCGGATGTGGAAACTCTCATCCATGGCGCCAAGGGCATCGCCGTTCTCAGCGCGGAAGATTTTTGTATTCATACCGACTTATCATGGGTGAAGGAACTCTCCGAAAGATATGACGTTCATGTGATTTTCTATCTGCGGCGGCAAGACCACTGGCTCATGTCTTGGTATAATCAACATGTGAAATGGCCGTTTGACCGTCACAAATCCATGATGGGGAAATCCGAATTTCTCGACTCCATCGGCGACTTTCATTGGCTTGATTTTGCCGCCCTGCTCGACCGCTGGGTTGCCGTGCTCGGCACAGCAAACGTCTCAGCCGCCGTCGTAGAACCCGGCCAAGTAGAAAACGTCATCGAAGACTTCGCCTCCCGAATCGGGATTTCTTATGAAGAGCTTCCTGCGGAAATTCACCGGACCAACGACAGCCTACCCGTGCATCTGCTCGAAGTAGCGCGCAATCTCGGGCTTTACGATCTCTCGCAAAAGGGTCGGGTGCGCCTGATTACCGCCCTCCGCACTGGCCTCGCACACAAAGCCCAGTCCGCCACCACGGTTTACTCCGCAGACGAACGTAACGGAGTGCTCAAATGCTATGAGCATTCTAACCGACTAGTTGCCGAGCGAGTGTTTGGACGCAGTGCCTTGTTTCTCGAACCTGCTCCCCGCCCTGACGCACCCTACTATGATTTTCCTGCAATCTCTCGTGAAGAACTCCTTCAAGAGTGGATCACTCCAGTCATTAAGGAACTCGCCGAGCGGTCCTGATCCACATCACTTGAGCAACTCAAGAAATTCTTTCCTCAAACGTTCTTCCAGAAACGCATACTAGTGCTGCGTAAAATTTTATTTGTTGGTTAGTTAATTTTAAAACTGTACTTATTTGAGGGTATGTACAATCGGACAGATGCCCGCAAAAATACACCGAATCAAGCTATCAAAATCCGAACGGCATGAACTCGAAGCCCTCCGCGATCAAAAGCGTGGCAAGGCCTCGGGCATCATGCGTGCGGTGTAAGCGTAGTCCGCAGCACCATGTGAAGATTCTGGCTGGAGCGTAGCATAGCCGTCATAGCGTTGCCTGAAGCAACGTGCTGATTGATTTGCTACGGCGGGTGGGTAGCGGTCATGGTTCAGGGGTCTATGACTGCTCTGCTATCAGGCTGCGGCGCGGCGGGCTTTTTTGCTGCGGGCCGCGAGCCAGTTGGCGGGGGTGAGGCTGGCGGCTTCGCTGGCCAGCATGGCGGGCAGGCGGGTGAGGACGCCTTCGAAGTAGTCACGCGGATTGATGCCGAGGCGGCGGCAGTTCTCGACGAGGGG
>JANOQR010000178.1:0-2520 GCA_031414935.1 Luteolibacter sp. | reverse complement strand
AAAGCCATCGCTCCCGCCGTGCTGCGGCACCGCATCGTGCTCGACTACCACGCTCGCGTCGAAGGCCACACCACCAACGATATCGTCCGCGCCCTACTCGAAGAAATTCCGTTCCAAGCCACCGCGACGCCCAAAAACCTCGTGGCGGCGGTTTCCAACCGCCAAGCCTAACTCTAATTCCCATGTTCCGCTTCTTCCTCCTTCTCGTTCTCACTCTCCAGGTTTCCGCGCAGGAAACCATCATCCGCGAGGTCTTCGATCCCGCCACCGACACCCACGTCGAAATCACCGCCCTTTTCACCAAACTCTCCCCCGGCGGCTACCTACCTGTGCGGGTGAAAATCGCGAACAACCTCAAAACCAATCAAAGCATCCGTGTCGCCTTTCAAAGCAGTGGAAATTTCAACGACGACCTCAGATCCGAATCCTCATTCAATTTCACCGCTGGCCCTAACAAGGCAGTAACACGCGACATCATGGTGCCCATTTCACCCAGAGGCGGGCGATACGGTGAACTCTTCAACATGACGGCGACCCTCAGCGGCTCCCTCGGAAAAGCCAGTCACTCCATCCGTTCGGAAAATGGAAACACACAACCCGCAGTGCTTTTGAGCGAAGCACTATTCACTCCGCACGGTTCGTCTCTCGATAGCTTGGCAAATTCCAAACACAGCAATTCCGAGTTCGCCGGAAAATTCGATCCCAAACAACTCCCCGACGACTGGCTCGCCTACTCCGGCTACGACAGCGTGGTGATGACCGATACAGATTGGTCGAGCATCCCGCCCGCTGGCCGCAATGCGATCCTCTCGTGGGTGCGACTTGGCGGACAACTCAACATTTACTCCAAATCTGAATCCACCACCGCGAAGTCACTCGGCCTGCCGGAGCAGCCCAGCTTCGGCGAAATTTCTGTCAGCTACATCACGCCCGGTGGGAATTTACCTATTCGCATCATGGACGATGTGATTAAAAATTCTAACAAACCGAAGCAAGAATCCATCACCACCAACTTTTCAGGCATCTGGCCGCTTCAGACAGACTTCGGTCAGCAGAAATTCCGTTACAGCCTCTTCGTCGGCGTGTTAGCAGTCTTCGCCATCCTCGTCGGACCCGTGAATCTCTTCGTCTTCGCCAAGGCGGGCCAACGTCATCGGCTCTTCATCACCACGCCGATCATTTCACTCGCCGCCAGCCTTTTGCTCATCGGCCTGATCGTCGTCCAAGACGGGTTTGGCGGCTCCGGCATCCGTCGCGTGCTGATGGAAGTCCGCCCGGACGATGGACTCAACGCCGCCCACGTCCACCAGGAGCAATTTTGCCGGACCGGTGTCCTAACGGGTTCTGATTTCACCGTCGCCACCCCCGTCGCGCTCTCGCCCGTGCCGATCAGCCAGAGCCGCTGGGCACGCTTCACCAACGCAAACGAAGCTAAAGGCATCTTCAACCTCCAACCTGCCGATGGAAAAATGGAAGCCAGTGGTGATTGGTTCCAAAGCCGCTCCGAGCACGGTCACATCCTATCCGCCGTCGTTTCCACTCGGGGGCGCATCGAGAAAACCGACACCCCAGAGACTTATATTTCCACCTTCGAGTTCCCCATCGAGGTCATCTATTTCCTCGACGCATCCAGCCAGTGGCAGCAAGCCAGCAACGTCGAATCAGGGAAAAAATTCACCTTCAAGCCCGCCGAAAAAGCCACCGCCCTCAAGGAGCTGAACAAAGCCGCCAACTCCCTCAGCCAGCGCAACCGCGAAATCCTGAAAACCGCCATGACTCGCCCCGGCCATTTCATCGCCCTCACCAGCCACGCCCGCGGCATCGACACCCACCCGTCCATCCGCTGGAAAAAAACCCAAACCACCATCACGGGTCCAGTGATGTGAAATAGGAGTCATGGGATTTATGGGAATCATGGCGTCACTCTTCCCCAATAACTTTTAACCAATAACTCCTAACTCTCTCCTAACTCTCTCCTAACTCTCTCCTCCCCTCTCCATTTCAGCTTCTCAGCTTCTCAGCTTCTCAGCTTTTCAGTTTTTCAGTTTTCAGCATTTACCCACCATGTCCGCCCTCAAAATCGAAAACCTCTACCGCTACTTCGGCCCGCTCAAGGCTGTCGATGGAGTCACCTTTGAGATTCCCCATGGCTCCGTTTGCGGCTTCGTCGGCGCGAATGGCGCGGGGAAAACGACGACCATGCGCATCCTCGCCACCCTCGACTACCCGACACTGGGCAGCGCGGAAGTCTGCGGAAAAAACGTCGTCCATCACCCCACCGAAGTCCGGCGGCTCATCGGCTGGATGCCCGACCATTTCGGAAATTACGAACACATGACCGTGCTCGAATATCTCGATTTCTACGCCCGCGCCTTCGGCTACAAAGGCAAAGAACGCCGCCAGCGCATCCAAGAAGTCATGGATTTCACCGACCTCGTTCCGCTCGCAGATCGGTTTTCTAATAAGCTCTCTAAAGGCATGACTCAGCGCCTTGGCCTCGGTCGCGCACTGCTCCACGAT
>JANOQR010000177.1:0-17430 GCA_031414935.1 Luteolibacter sp. | reverse complement strand
ATCACCCAGCAGCTGGCGCGAAATGCCTACAACCTGAAGCAGGAGGCGGTGAGGCGCAATGAAACGACGATGCAGCGGAAAATGGTGGAAGCCTTTCTCGCCCGCCGCATCGAGGACCGATACAGCAAAAGGGAGATTCTCAATTTCTATCTGAACAGGATCTACTTCGGCAGTGGCTTCTATGGTATCCGCTCCGCATCGCTGGGATATTATGGCAAGGAGCCGATGGATCTAACCGTTGCTGAATGCGCGTCCATCGTCACCCTGATCAAGAACCCTAACGTACGTTCGCCCTTGAACAATCCGGAGGACAACCTCAACGGCCGGAATTATGTCCTCGGCCGGATGCGCGAGGAAGGCATGATTTCCTCGTCCGACCTCGCGCAGTTCAAGGCACTTCCGCTCGGCCTCAACCCGCAGCCGCTGCGTCGCGGCACCACCCACCTTTATGAACGCGTCGCCGATGCGGTCGGTCTGGCCCTTGGTGAGGATGCGCTGGCTTCCGGGAAATTCAGGATCCACACCACCATCCTCGCCGAGGCCCAGACCGCGGCGCAGGATTCATTGTTGGAAAATCTGGCCAAGGCGGAAGCTCGTCCCGGATACAGCCATCAGAAATACAAGGACTACAAGAAAAGCAGTAACAAGCCTGCGGAATACCTGCAGGGCGCGGTGCTGATGATTGATCATGTCACCGGCGAGGTGCTGGCTCACGTCGGCGGCCGGGATTACTCACAGGTTCCCTACGATTTCATCGAGTCCGGCAGGCGCTCGCTCGGCACCGCGTTTTTCCCTTACATCTATGCTGCGGGATTGAGTGGCGGTCTAACACCCGCGTCCCTCGTCGAGGATGAGCCGATGGACAACCGGGCGGTGATGGTCGGTGGCCAGGAAGGAATCCTCGGTGAGTGGGGCATGGAGGTTTCATCGCCAGTTTACGAGGGAAGAATCACCACGCGTGACGCGCTCGAAAATTCCAAGATTGCGGCGACCGTCCGCTTCGCCGGGCAGACGGGCTTGCAGAAAGTCGTGGATACCAGCGTCGCCTTCGGACTGCCGCTACAGAAGGCCGAGTTGCTGCCGCGTCTTGCCGTCGGCTTTGAGGAAGTCTCGATGAAACAAGCCGTGCGGGCGATGACCGTGTTTCCGCTCGCCGGTATGTCAGGTCCTGCTTCGTTGATCTATCTGGATCACATCCAGGATGCGTCTGGTGCCACCTGTTACCGCCGCGAGCGCAAGCCGCGGGAAAGCCATCAGGTGATCGACGACGCGACCGCGTGGCAGGTCCACAGCATGATGGCCGGGTCGATGTTCCGAGGAAGCTCTAACGGAGTGTTTGAAGGGTTGTTAGAAAAGCCGTTTTACGGCGCGGGCAAGGGAGGTTCCGTCCATGATTTCGCCGACACCTGGTTCGTCGGCTACAACAAGCGGATCACCTGCGGCGTGTGGACTGGTTTCCTGATGGGCAAGGGCGAGCCGATCTATCCGGGTGCCTTCAGCCGCGATCTATCCATGCCGGTCTGGCAGACGGCGATGAACGCGGCAGCACCCTCCTTCGGCCGTGACCCTATCAACCCGCCGGCCAGCGTGGTGAACATCTCGGTTTGTGCGGCGTCCGGTCAGCAGGCGACGCAGTTCTGCCAGGAGCATGTCGAAGACATCAATACCGGCACCATCCGCTCACGTTCGACTGCGACCCCGGAGTATTTCCGCAAGGGCACGGAGAGCCTCGCCTTTTGCAGCATCCACTCAGGCGTCGGCTCCATCGGCGAAGCGGTTTCGCCCGACATGTCATTGCTCAACCTGGCAGCCGTGGATGCCGTCCCTGTGCGGCCGAAAGAGCCGATCCTCATCGGTGACGACCCTTACCACACGGAAATTCCCAGCTTCGCGGCCTCCTCTTCTGAGTCAGGGCTGGTGCGGCACCGCACCAACGTGCTCGATAGCCTGGACCTCGGAACCGTCGAGCAGGGAATCCCCCTGCAGCGGCCAAAGCGGCTGAAAATCGAGGACGATTGATCCTCGAAGTTTTTTTTCCTGCCCCACGCATTGCTAAACTTAGGCTTTAAATTAGCATTGACTCTAAAACTTAGCCTAGGCTAATTTTTCGCCGCAATGAAGCAACCACAACCAATTCATCTCATTCTAGCCGCTCTGAGTGGCATTATCCCGACCTTCGCCGCAGAGCCGCTTCGCGAGCTTAGCACGGATCGCCCAGACACCACCGAAAGCGCCTATTCCGTAGATAAAGGGCATTTTCAGTTCGAAACAGAAGTGGCCGCCTTCACTCGCGACGGCGGCGACTGGACGGAATACACGCTGGGCGAACTGAATGCGAAATACGGCCTCACCGACAGTGCCGACATTCAATTCGTCCTGCCGACCTACACCCACGTACGCGACGGCGATGAGGGATTTGGCGATATTGAAGTCCGGCTAAAATACAACCTCTGGGGCAACGACGGCGGCGATACGGCCATGGCACTGATGCCCTTCGTGAAACTTCCCACCGCCCGCGGGAATCTTGGAAACGGCGAGTTCGAGGGCGGCCTGATCGCGCCTTTTGCCTTTTCCGCGCCGGGTGATTGGTCCTGCGCCGTCATGGGTGAGGTGGATCTGGCCTACGACGAGGGTGACGAGGATTACCACGTCGTGGGCTTGGCTTCCGCCACCGCCAGCCACGGCATCACTGAGACGACTGCCGGATTCTTGGAAATCGTCGGCATTTTTAGCGCAGAAACCTCTGATGACATCGAGGCTTACTTCAACACCGGCCTCACCTGGGCGGTGGCAGAGAATTGGCAAGCCGATGGCGGCGTCCGCGTCGGATTGACCGACGATTCTGCGGATTTCACCCCATTTGTCGGATTGAGCACCAAGTTTTGACTTGAAAATTAGCCTCGGAAAACATTTTAACTCTTACCAAACAATATGATCTCACCGATCCACTCCCTCACCCGCCGACTCGCACTACCGTTGCTAGCCGGATTCATCGCCCTGCTCGCCGTCGGCTGCGATAGTGCCAAATCCCCAGCCGCGTCCGGCAAAAAGAAAGTCGTCACCAGTTTCACCATCATCGCCGACATGGCTCGCGAGGTCGCAGGCGATGCCGCAGAAGTCGAGTCCATCACCAAGCCCGGCAGCGAGATCCACGGCTACGAGCCCACTCCGAAAGACATCGTCAAAGCGCAATCCGCCGACCTCGTCCTCTGGAATGGCATGAACCTCGAGCTATGGTTTGAGAAATTTTTCACCAACGTGAAAAACGTGCCCTCCGCCGTGCTCAGCGAAGGCATCCAGCCGATGGGAATCGCCGAGGGCCCCTACACCGGCAAACCCAATCCACACGCATGGATGTCACCCGCGAATGCCGTGATCTATGTGGAAAACATCCGCAAAGCCTTGGTGAAAATGGACCCCGCCAACGAGGCGACCTACAACGCCAATGCTGCCACTTACACCGCAAAGATCAAAGCGCTCGACGAACCCGTGCGAACGAAACTAGCTGCCATCCCTTTAGAAAAACGCTGGCTCGTCAGCAGCGAGGGCGCTTTTTCCTACCTCTGTGCCAACTATGAACTGCGCCAACTCTACCTCTGGCCGATCAATGCCGACGCACAAGGCACGCCACAACAAGTCCGCGCTGTGATCGATGGAGTGCGCTCCAACGCCATCCCGGTCGTCTTCACGGAAAGCACCGTGAGTGACAAGCCGATGCGCCAAGTCGCCAAAGAAACGGGTGCGCGCTTCGGCGGAGTGTTGTATGTGGACTCACTCACCGATGTGGACGGCCCCGCGCCCACCTATCTGAAATTGCTGGAAACCAACGCAGACACGATTGTGAAAGGATTTCTCGGTAAATGACTGAACCGCTTCCCAGCCTCGAAGTCCTAGGCGTCTCCGTAGCCTATCCGAATGGCAATCTCGCGCTTCGGGACGCCTCCTTCCGCCTCGGTGCCGGGACCATTTGCGCACTTGTCGGCGTGAATGGCAGTGGCAAGTCCACGCTTTTCAAAAGCGTCATGGGCTTCGTCACTCCGGCTGCCGGCACTGTGAAAATCAACGGTGGGCCGGTGCGCGAAAGCCTGCGCAAAAACCTCGTCGCCTATGTCCCGCAGGCGGAGGAGGTGGATTGGCAATTTCCCGTCAGCGTCTGGGACGTGGCGATGATGGGACGCTACGGCGCGATGAATTTCCTCCGCATCCCGCGCGCTGCGGACAAGGCCAAAGTCGAGGAAAGCCTGCGCCGCGTCGCGATGTGGGAATTCAAAGACCGCCAAATCGGCGAACTCAGCGGCGGCCAGAAAAAGCGCGTCTTCCTTGCCCGCGCCCTCGCACAAGGAGGTCGCGTCATTTTGTTAGACGAGCCTTTCACTGGCGTGGATGTGAAGACCGAAGAAGCGATCATCGCCCTGCTGCGAGAGCTGCGTGAATCCGGCGCGATCATCCTCGTTTCCACCCATAACCTCGGCAGCGTCCCTGAGTTTTGCGATCAAGTGGTACTCATCAATCGCACCGTGCTCGCCTATGGCCCGACGGCGGAAGTCTTCACCGAGCAAAATCTAACCGCTACCTTCGGCGGCGTGTTGAGAAGTTTCCAATTCGAGCACTCAACCATCCAGCCGCACGACGGACGCATGGTCCGAGTTCTGACCGACGACGAGCGCCCGCTCATTTTCGGCAAGGACGGCCACCTCGAGTACAAAGACCGCCAAGAGCACGAGGAGCTTTTGAAAAAACGAGCCGAAGAACATGACTGAGCTGCTCACTCCACTCCATTATGACTACATGCTGCGCGCCATCTGGGTCAGCGCCTTGGTCGGCGGGGTCTGTGGATTTCTATCCGCCTTCGTCACGCTCAAGGGCTGGTCGCTGATGGGAGACGCGCTTTCGCACGCTGTCGTCCCCGGCGTTTCCATCGCCTACATTCTCGGATTCCCATTTGCGGCGGGTGCGTTCGTCGCCGGGCTACTCGCCGCCGGGGCGATGGCGTTTGTTAAAAACCGCAGTCGCATCCGTGAAGACGCCACCATCGGCATCGTCTTCACCGCCTGGTTCGCGCTCGGCCTCGTGCTCATCTCGCTGTTTCCCGCACGAGTGGACCTCAAAGTCATCATCCTCGGAAACATCCTCGGCATTTCTGATCCAGACATCAAACAAGTCATCATCATCAGCGCCGTCACCTTGTTAGTCCTCGGTTTAAAATGGCGAGATCTGATGCTGTTTTGCTTCGATCCGAATCAAGCCCACACTCTTGGCCTGCGGCCAAAACTGCTCCACCTCACCTTGCTCACCTTGCTGGCGGCTACGTCCATCGCCGCGCTTCAGGCGGTGGGTGCCTGCCTTGTCGTGGCCATGCTCGTCACCCCCGGTGCCACTGCCTATCTTCTAACAGACCGCTTCGGAAAAATGCTCTGGCTCTCCTCTGCAATGGGCGTGGGAACCTCGATAGTCGGTGCCTATGCCAGCTACTTTTTTAACGGTGCCACCGGCGGCTGCATCGTCACCTTGCAAGCACTGCTGTTCCTCACCGCCTTTTTCCTCGCTCCCAAACACGGCATGCTCGCCGCGAAACGCCGCGTCCGACTGCAATCCACACCATGAACGCCTTCTTCGAGCCATTCCAGTTCGCCTTCATGCAGGACGCCCTCATCGTCGGCTCCGTCGTCGCTGCAATGTGCGCGGTGCTCTCGTGTTTTCTCATTCTCAAAGGCTGGTCGCTCATGGGAGACGCCATTTCCCACGCCGTCCTGCCCGGCATTGTGCTCGCCTACATCGCTGGCTTGCCGCTCGCCATCGGAGCCTTCATCGCCGGTCTCGGCTGTGCGGTGGGCACAGGGTTTATCAAGCAACACAGCCGCATCAAAGAAGACACCGTGATGGGCGTGGTCTTCACCGGTCTCTTTGCCTTCGGGCTTGTGCTTTTTAGCCGCACGCCATCGGACATGCATCTCGATCATATCCTTGTCGGCAACATCCTTGGCATCACTCGCAGCCAAGTCTGGCAAACACTCGCCCTCGGCAGCTGCGTGCTGGCCGTGACGCTTGTGCTGCGACGGGATCTCTTGCTCATCTGCTTCGATCCCGCACAAGCCAAAGTGCTCGCCCTCAACGAACGCTTTCTCAACTACCTGCTCCTCTCACTGATTTCGCTCGCCATCGTTGTCTCCCTGCAAGCCGTCGGCATCATCCTCGTCGTCGCCATGCTCGTCACCCCCGGCAGCATCGCCCATCTATGGACCGATCGCTTCGATCAAATGCTCGCCATCGCCGTGGTCGCCGCCGTTTCATCCACGATGGTTGGCGTTCTCATCAGCTATCACATCGACGCCTCCACCGGCGGTTGCATCGTGCTGGTGCAGGCCTTCGTGTTCATCGTCTCACTGCTCTTCGCTCCGAAGAATGGAATTGTTAGAAAGCGGCGGCTGAGCGCTCGGTGAATCCCGCCAAATGGTGAAAGATCGCCGGTGAGGTCCTCCGTTTCATGCGGATGATCAAAGCTCTTTTCTGGCTCACCTTGGCGGCGCTACCGCTTCGCGCGGAGGTTGGTTCTCCGGCGTTGTCATTGCCCGAAATGCCGCCGCCTGTCCTGGGCCCAGATTCCAAAGTGAAGAACGGCGTGCTCAAGGGGACGATGACCCAGCACGAATGGAAAGACTCCAAAGTATTTCCCGGAACCGTCCGCAAGTATGCGGTCTATCAGCCAGCGCAATATGATCCAAAGAAGCCGACGCCCGTGATCGTCTTTCAAGACGGGCATAACTACGCGAAGCTCGATGGCGAGTTCCGCGTCCCTGTCGTTCTCGACAATCTAATCGCCGCTCGCGACATCCCGCCGATGATTGCGATCTTCATCAACCCGGGCCATGTCGCGACCGAATTACCCAAAGAGCCGTGGAAAAGCAGTAACCGCAGCGTGGAATACGACACTTTGTCCGACGCCTATGCCCGCTTTTTGATAGAGGAAATTTTGCCTGAAGTTGGAAAAACCTTAAACCTTACAACAGACCCCGATCAGCGAGCGATTTGTGGCATGAGCTCGGGCGGCATCTGTGCGTGGACAGTCGCCTGGCAGCGGCCAGATGTTTTCCGCAAAGTGATTTCTCAGATTGGTTCTTTCACGAACATTCGCGGCGGTGACGCCTATCCGGGAATGATCCGCAAGACCGAGAAAAAGCCGATTCGTGCATTTTTCCAAGAAGGCATCAACGATCTCGACAATCCCCACGGCTCATGGCCTCTGGGCAACATGCAGATGGAAGCCGCCCTCAAGTTTGCCAAATACGACTACCGCTACGTCTGGGGTCATGGCGGCCATGACGGAAAACATGGTGGTGCGATTTTCCCCGAGACGATGCGCTGGATCTGGCGAAAATGATCAGGAAAGCCGCGCTGCTAACAACTCGCGCTGAAAGATGAGTTCCTTCGGTAAATGGTCATAGAGGTCGATGAAGAGTTCGCCTTGACTAACAAGTTCGGCTTTCCACTCGGCGCGGTTGAATGCCATGCACTTGTCGTAGGTCTCGCGAGTGAATCCATCGAGTCCGTCGATATTGAAATCCTCAAACGCTGGGGTCCAACCGATCTGGGTTTCGTAGCCTGCGGCGGCACCGTTGCAGCGTTTGAAGATCCACTCGAGGACGCGCATATTGTCCCCGAAGCCGGGCCAGAGGAAGGAGCCGTCTTCGTCTTTGCGGAACCAGTTCACATGGAAAAAGCGTGGCAAGCTGGTGAGGTAGCGGCGCATTTCTAGCCAGTGCGCGAAATAGGCGCCCATATTGTAACCGCAGAACGGCAGCATCGCCATCGGGTCGCGGCGGACTTTGCCGATGGTGCCAGCCGCAGCAGCAGTCATTTCTGATCCCATCGTGGCTCCGACGTAAACGCCGTGGCTCCAGTTGAATGCCTGATAGACGAGCGGCATCGTAGTTGGGCGGCGACCACCGAAGACGATGCCATCGATGGGTACGCCTTCTGGATTTTGCCACTCGGGATCGATGGTGGGACATTGCACGGCGGGGGCGGCAAAGCGGGCGTTCGCATGGGCAGCGGGGCGGCCACAATCAGGCGTCCAATCTTGGCCAGTCCAGTCGATGAGGTGCGTGGGCTTTTCCTTCGTCATGCCTTCCCACCACACGTCGCCGTCGTCAGTTAGGGCGACGTTGGTAAAGATGGTGTTCTCTTTCATCGAGTCCATTGCGATGGGATTCGTCTCATACGCCGTGCCCGGAGCGACGCCGAAGAAACCGGTTTCTGGGTTGATCGCGTGAAGTTTCCCATCTGCGTGAGGCCACAGCCACGCGATGTCGTCGCCGACGATGGAGGTCTTCCAACCCGCGTCCTGATAGGATTTCGGTGGGATGAGCATGGCGAGATTGGTTTTGCCGCAGGCGGACGGAAACGCGGCGGTGAGGTAGGTTTTCGTTCCGTCCGGCGCGTGGATGCCGACGATGAGCATGTGCTCCGCCATCCACTGGTGTTCGTGGGCGATGTTCGAAGCGATGCGAAGAGCGAGGCACTTTTTTCCTAACAAAGCATTGCCGCCGTAGCCGGAGCCGTAGGACATGATCTCGCGTGTCTCGGGGAAATGGACTATGTATTTGTCATCGTTGCAGGGCCAGACGGCGTCGGCTTGGCCGGGCTCTAATGGCGCACCGACTGAGTGGAGACAGGGGATGAAATGGCCGTGGCCATCGCGCTTTTTCGGGGTTGCTCCTACGGCTTCATCTTCGAGACGCTTGAGGACGTGCGCTCCCATGTGACACATGATTTTCATGCTGAGGACGACGTAGGGGCTATCAGAAATTTCCACCCCGATCTTGGCGAGCGGCGAGTCGAGCGGACCCATGCAGAATGGGATGATATACATCGTGCGGCCTTTCATCGCGCCGCTGAATTTATCTCTCAGCGTGGCTCGCATTTCCGCGGGATCGGCCCAGTGGTTGGTGGGGCCAGCTTGGTCGGGACGCTTGGAGCAAATGAAGGTGCGCTCCTCCACACGGGCAACGTCGGATGGAGTCGAGCGAGCGAGAAATGAGTTCGGACGCTTGGCTGGGTTGAGGCGAGTGAAGGTTCCCTTTTTAACTAACAATTTCGAGAGGCAATCCCATTCTGCCTGTGAGCCGTCGCACCATTCGACTGCGTCGGGGGTGCAAAGGTCAGTCATTTCAGTGACCCATTTTTGAAGCGCGGGGTGAGAAGTTTGGACTAAATTTTCCATGACGTGAGGATTTAATCGCCCATTCCAGCACTTGGCAATCCGATGGCGTAGTTCGAGATGAATTTATAGAATGGCGCGGAAAAGGATGCGCTGTGGTTCGCAGCATGAGGGTTGCAATTCCTGAAAATCTACCCTAGTCCCTGCTGTCCTTTGACCGCAACATGACTTTGCCTCGATTCGCCGCCCGCCTAGCCACCACCATCGCCACTCTTATTTTGGCGAACTGCGCCAATCAGAAACCCACTCCCGAGGTCACGAAGGATGGCAAATTTGTGAACCCGCATCCGGTCGGAACTTACGATCATTTCAAAGCTGAGCCGACCTATCTGAAAACAAGATCGTCTTGGACTAATCAAGAACTCCTCTCTCAAACCAACGCCGAAAATTCCTCCATCATCATCAGTCTGAAGAAGCAGCGTGGCTTTTTGATGAATGGTGACGAAGTGGTCATCGACTACGCAATCAGCTCCGGCGTCCCGAGCCGACCCACGCCGCCCGGCACTTACTACATCCTCGAAAAAGTCGTCGATAAGCGCTCGAACAAATATGGCAAAATTTATGACGCCGCTGGTGACATGGTGAACGGCGATGCTGACTCCACCACTGACACCATCCCTGAAGGCGGGAAATTCGAAGGGGCACCGATGCGCTACTGGATGCGTCTCACCAACGACGGCATCGGCCACCACATCGGGCCGCTTCCATCCAGCCGCCGCCCCGCGTCCCACGCGTGTATCCGTGGTCCGAGCGCGACGATGCCGATTGTTTATTCCAAGGTGAAACTCGGCACCCGGGTGACGGTCGAGTGAGGTGGGGGAAAAGTCATGGACTGGCGACGCTGAGGAAATTTGTTAGCAATCGAGTAGCCGGATAACGTCAGAAATCGCATCGACAGCACGCGCGGTGGAGTAGTCTCTGGCGAGAGGGAGATGGATGAAACCTGCGGAGATCGGTTGGCTTTTGAGGTAGTCGAGAGCGGTGAAAAAAAGCTGATTGCAGAGGTAGCGGCCGGGATCGTCGGAGTAGGAAATTTCGTGACCTGCGGCATCGAGCAGTTGGTAGATTTTTTCTAATGGCAGCGTGGATGACAGTGACGCGGGCGAGTGAGGACAGATCAGGCGGGAGTTGATTTTACGGCCTGCGATGTCGGGGATTTTGAAATCGAGTTCGTTCCATGCGGTGGTTTCGAGGCGGATTTTTTTACTGCCAGCGGCCTCGCCGAGCATGATGAGCGCGGCGGGCTGGATGGTGCGGAGAGCTTGTCTCAATCTGGCAGGAGCGATGACGGCGTCCACGGGCAAAATGCGCGTGCGGATGTTAGGGCAGCAAGTTCTCAGTGCGCGAAGTGCGAGTGAAGAGGCGTTTTCCGGACGACTGTCGAAGGGGCCGAAGGCGGTGACGAGGATGGGCATGGTGAATTTTCTGTGGGTCTTGGCTTGCGGGGGGCGGATGCGACGGATATTTCCCTACGGCATGGACCACCACGTATATTTCTGGTTGAAGGATGAACATAAAAACGAGATTGATCGCGCGATTTTTGAGCAAGGGCTTGCTGGATTGCTAGAAATCAAACTTGTCGCTGGCGGCCGCTGGGCAGTACCGGCGAAGGTGATGGTGCGTCCCGTCATCGACCAATCATGGGACTACGCGCTGACGATGAAGTTTAACAGCATCGAAGAGCATGATGCCTATCAGGTGGACGCCGATCATCAGGTGTTTATCGACACTTTCAAAGAGTGGTGGGCGCAGGTGCAAGTGAAGGATCTCGCTTGAGCTTAGGTGCCTTTGAACATTCAAAACGAGCATTCGGATTGATTGTCATGCAGATTGAGTTTGTGACGACTAACGAAGGAACGGCGATCTCCGAATCGCCGATGCCCATGAAAAGCCAAACAGGAGCGGCGATCCTCCACTCTTTGGTGGGGCGGATCGGAGTCCGCCCTTCCTTGGGTTCTCAATCCCTACAGGCAACTCGCTTGAGCCTCAGCGCATGAACTGGCTGAGAGAGCTTTTGAGTTCTTCCGGCCATGCGAGTGAATCGAGCGTTTCTAACTTTGCCCAAGCTGCGTCGATGCGGATGAGGTCGTTGAAGTGGACGGTCGCGTCGTCGTGGGCGCCGGATTGGGCAGCGGCGATGGTGAGCAGGGCGGTAGCATTTTCGAGTTTCTCTTGAGGAAATCCGATGCGGTTGCCGACTTGGAGAAACTGATAGGCACGTTCTGAGTTTCCGGTTAGGAGTGCCACCCAGCCTGCGCGGAGGGCGTAGTTTGCGTCTTGCGGGTAGCGGTGCAGGCCGGTGGTGAGGATGGTCATCGCCTGCTGCGGATCGGAATTTTCAAACGCGGTGTAAGCGGCCTCCGCGTAGTCGCCGGGGATTTGTGTTTCCAGCGGATGCTCAGTGATGAGTTCGATCCAGAGTGGGTGAGCTTTTTGGTAATCGCCCATGGCGGTGAGGGCGAGTGCTTCGGCCCTCATGCAGGGTTCGGCTGGGGCACCGAGGCTGCGGGCGGTGCTGGCCAGCTCGAAGGTGATCGCGGATTCTTCTTTGTGGCTGGAAAAGGCGAGGGCGGCGTTCATGCAGGCGAGGGCGTAGCGGGGCTTTCCGACGGTGGCGACGGTTTCTGGATCTGCCAGCCGCTCGGCGACGGCCTTGCGTTGCTCGGGTGTCGAGGGTTCCGGGACTTGGATGGCTAGCAGCTCATCTTTCACGCATTGGCGGATGGCTTCGAGGGCTGGGGTGAAGTCGGCTTGCTCCCAGCCCTGCCAGTCCTCGCGCTGGCGGATTTCGCTCATTTCATAAATCACTTCTGGCCACGGTGAGAGAGCCTTGGCTTTTTTTCCTTCTAACCATGCGATGCGAGATAGTGCGATTTGGCGGAGAATGGGCGGCAAGTCGGTTGCGTTTTCCAGACAGGCGGTGATCCAGTCAGGCTGATCGGAGACGAGTGCGAGCTCGAGCGCAGATGCTGCGGCTGGGCCTTTGCTGCCTACCTCGCGAATGGCGGTTAGGATGCCGGGCGCATCGGCTTGCTGGAAAATTTTCTTCATCCGGGACGCAGCGGTTTCTTCACCTGCGACTGCGGCGGTTAGTTCGCGATGCCACGGGGTTTCTGCGAGGGTGGACGACTGCTTCAGGAGAGTGGGCCATGATTTTCCGGTCAGGTCGGCGCGGGCAAGGCGATCCCACATGGGAAGCAGCGCGGTGGCTTGGGCTTCGCGTTGTTGGAGTTCAAACAGGATGTTTCTGATGGGCGAGAAATCGAGAGCTGGGAAAATTTTCAGGATTTCGGTGAAGTCGCAGGATTCCAGAGCATGAAGCCGCTCTGCGGGGTTGAGGCGATGAAGCGCGCCCTCTTTCTCATCGCGGTGGACGCCGGATATTCCTTGGCACAGCTCGTCTAATGCGGTGAGAGAATTTCGATCCAAGCTGCTAGGGATAGTAGGTGCGGTGTTTGTCGTCGGTGTTGGGAGGCGACGGTGGATGGTGATGAGGCCGCTTTGCTCACCTGTGATAACGTTGTTTCCTTCAAACGCGATTGCGGTGATGGCTGCGATACGGTCGATGGGTGCGTGCGATCCCGATAGAATTTTCAAACTGCTGCCGCTCACGACGAAGGGCGCGAACTCAGGATCGCTCATCAGTCCGTTCCAGATGTTCGGGTGGCGACTCCACGGGAAACGGCTGAGGAGTTTCTCTGACTCCAGTGAGCCATCTTCCTGATCCTGATAGGCGATGATAGACGGCACAGGAGCTTGGTGTGGGCCTGGCTCATGGCGGGTGAGAGCTGCATTTCCATCGGCGGAAAACTGGGCGTTGAGTAGTTTCACCGGCTCCGGCATGGGGATGGATTTCACGGGTTCCACCGGGGAAACTGGCATTTCTATCAGACTGCCGTCGGCGTGGAGGACTCGCAGACGTTCGCGATCCAGAGTCGCAGCCAGCGGGGGAGGGGAGTTTGTAGTGGCGGGTTCAGATGTGCGGACGGTCTGGCCGGTGGCCGTGTCGCGGATCTGCCAGATGATGGAGCGATCCGTTTCAGAGACGTGGCCGGGATGGGCGAGCAGCAGGCCATCTGGCGAAAAGGCGACGACTGCCGATGGTGTTAGGAAATCGGGCAAGGGGCCGAGATCACGGATCGGTTTTAGTGTCTGAGCGTCGCAGAGCAGGCTCACTTTTCCGCGCTCGATGACGACGGATTTCGACTCAGGTCCGAAGCTGAGGCTGCGGGTGATTTGGCCTGATACAGGGAACAGCACGCTCTCGATGGCGAGCGTTTCCAGATTCCAGCGGACGGTGGTGGCAGCGTCTCCGCCGAGACTGACCCAGAGTGCGGAAGGGCCAGCCGCGTGGATTTGATCGATGGGCAAACTGTGCTGGATCGTGAGAAATGGGAAATTCCAAACCGTTTTACTGAGGATTTCTGCGGCGAGTGTGCGGGCTGTCTCGGAAGCGGGATCGGATTTCAGGGCGGAAACTAACAACGCGAGTGCTTCGGCGGGTTGTTGTTGATCGAGCTTGTTGGTGGCTTGCTCGACACGCGCTTGGGCGAGTTGCTGGGCGAGATCGTTCGTCGCGACGGGCGTGTTAGGTGGCGGAGATTTCTCACATCCGCTGAGAACGAGCAACGCGGCCATGAGCATCCAGCGGCAGCGAGACTGCGCCGTGAGTGACCCGCTAGACCGAGATGACATGTGGCACGAATTCAACACCGCTGGCGGAGTTTCATGTCTGTGCGGTATGGCGTCAAAGCCCGCTTTTCTGGATCAAATCGCGGAGCTGCTTCTGAAATTCCAGAATATCCTCCTGCGTTGGGCGGTATCCTGACGTGTCGGGATCGAGACCCGGGCGACCGGTCTGATCGAGCATCCAGATCGCCGTTTCGCCGTCGCTGAAGGTCACTTTCCCGCTGACCATCGCGCCGGGAAGCGTGAGTGCGTCCATCGTCGTGGAGACAAATCCCGTCGGCACGGGTGCGGCTTTTTCCTCTTCTTTTGGGACGATTTTGACTTCCTCGATCAGCTCAATGCCGAGATCGAGAATCAAAAATCGCGTGTCCATGTAAGTGAGTGTGTGGCCGAAGTCGTCCTTCAAGCGGCGTTGGAGATCGGACATGGTGGCTCCCTCCGCCGCCCATTGTTTGAGCGATTCTTTTTGATCCGGGGTGAGTTTGCTAGCGCTGAACATGCCTTCTTTTCGAGTGCTGCCACCTGCTTGCCAAGCCTCAAGAACGGGAAACTTGGCGGGAAAACTCTCGGTTGTCGTTTCAGGCCATTGACGCCGTCCGCTTCATCGTCTCCCATCCGCCTATGTCCGAGCCGAAACTGAAGAAACCCCTCTCTTCCCACCGGTGGATTCTCGGCTACTTGATGCAGGAAAAGCGGATATTTCTGCCCTCGCTCGCTGCGCTTTTCATCACCGCCGTGCTCTCGCTGGCGTTTCCCTATTTTCTCAAAGAACTCGTTGGAAATCCTGCCGACGCACTCCGCGATGGAGTCGATCCCGCGCAGATCGTGGAGAAGTCTAACCACGTTGTCTTGATGCTCATCAGCGTGCTGGCGGTGCAATCTATCATCGCGTTCTTCCGCGTGCAGGGCTTCATCCGCTCCGGGGAAGCCGCGCTGAATCGTCTCCGTCGCGATGTGTTCGCGCATTTGGTGAAACTGCCGATTCGGTTCTATCAGGAGCAACGTTCCGGGGCGTTGAGCAACCGCGTCTCGGCGGATCTTGGGATCGTCCGCGACACACTTCTCAACGCGGTTCCGCAAGCAGTGCGGCACACGGTCATTCTAATAGGTGGCTTGGTTTTTATCTTCATCTCATCGTGGAAACTCTCGCTCATCATGCTCGGCAGCGTGCCGGTGGTGGTTCTAGCAATCGCGTTTTTTGGGCGAAAAGTGAGAGGTTTCTCGCGAGATGCTCAGGATTCGCTCGCAGAGGCGGGAACCGTGATGGAAGAAACCTCTCAGTCCATCGCCGATGTGAAAGCCTTCGGCAATGAGGAGTTCGAGGCGCGCCGTTACGATCGGGCGTTAGACGCATTTTTCGCCGTGACAGCCCGCGGTGCGCGGCATCGGGCGGCGTTTCTATCATTCATCATTTTCGCGTTGTTTGGGACCATCGCGTTCGTGTCGTGGTTCGGTGCGCGAATGTATGCGAATGGCGAGATCGACTGGAAAAACTTCGCGGCATTTATCCTGTTCTCGATCTTCGTCGGTGCGTCGTTAGGTTCGTTTCCTGAAATCATTTCCCAGTTCCAACAGACTGCCGGAGCGACTGACCGCCTGCGCGAAATTCTCGACACTCCGACTGAGCGGGTGAGCGGTGACATGTCGGTCATCTTGCAAGGTTCACTGGGTTTCAAGCGCGTTGATTTCCGCTACCCATCACGCCCAGATGTGGAGGTTCTGAAGGACATCGACTTCCAAGTTTCGCCCGGCCAACGCGTCGCGCTCGTCGGTCCATCGGGTGCGGGGAAATCCACCATTTTCTCGCTCATCCTCGGTTTTCATCACCCCGAGTCTGGGCGAATTCTTTTCGATGATGTGAATGCCGCTGAGATCGGCTTGGCGTGTCTGCGGGCGCAGATGGCCATCGTCCCTCAGGAGGTTCTGCTCTTCGGCGGCAGCATTTTAGAGAACATCGAATACGGAAATCCCGGAGCCAGCCGTGAAGACATCATCCGCATCGCGGAAATGGCGAATGCCCATGAGTTCATCAGTGCGTTGCCGGAAGGATACGACACCCTCGTCGGCCCGCGCGGGACCAAGCTCTCCGGTGGCCAACGCCAACGCATCGCCATCGCCCGTGCTATCCTCGCCAACCCGCGCATTCTGCTGCTAGACGAAGCGACCTCCGCTCTCGATTCCGAAAGCGAACGCCAAGTCAACGAAGCCCTCGAACGCCTGATGACGGGTCGCACCAGCCTCGTCATCGCGCATCGGCTTTCCACCGTTCGACACGCGGATAACATTCTCGTCTTCAATCACGGACGCATCGTGGAAAGCGGCACGCATGAAGAACTCATCGCGAAGAGCGGCACCTACAAGCTGCTCGTCGAGACGCAGTTGGTGTGAAGAAAGCGGGGGAAATGCTGTTACCATTTTTTCGGTTGCCCTCATTTCGAGAGGTGCTAAGAAACTCTCGTCGTCGCCACCAACAAGCGCGACTCAGTGAAAAGCCTCGGTAGCTCAGTTGGTAGAGCAGTTGACTCTTAATCAATTGGTCCTTGGTTCGAATCCAAGCCGAGGTACTCTTTTATTATGAACGAGTTACGCTACTGAAAATACTATCTGGAATTCAAGACGGTTTCCTTAAAGTAACCGTTACAACGAATGGCCTCCTTCCGCTTTATCGAGTTACTGGGGAAAATACTTTCAACGGCGGGAATCAAAAATTGGCTGTGGATTTCGGATCAGCCAGATGGCTTGGTAGTTTTCACTGTTTTGCGCTTGAATCTGCTTTCAACGCGGAAAAAATTGGAAATCTCGATAGTCCGATGATTAATTAATGATCGCTTTCTGGAACTGGTGGGGCGGAGAGCGTGGGCATTTACCTTCAGTGTAGCGCATGTGCTTGTGATGAAACTACAATCGCCACCTCAGCCAGAGGAATCGTTTTTGACTCCAAAAGATGTTGCTCGTCGCTACAAGGTGACGACGAGAACGATCTTGAATTGGGTTGGAGCGCAAGGAAGTTCCAGCTATCAGGATCGGCAAGGTGATCCGATTCCGGCTACATGATGTGGTGGAAGCCGTGGAGAAATGACGATTGAGACAGGGTATCTCACGGCGAGGGGGTGATTGGAAACGTCGATGGTCCAATGACTGATGACGGATCGCTTTCTGGAGCTTGTGGGATGGAGATTATGGGCAATTACCTTCAATGTAGCGCATGTGATTCTGATGAAACTACAATCGCCACCTGAGCCAGAGGAATCGTTTTTGACTCCAAAAGATGTTGCTCGTCGCTACAAGGTGACGACAAGAACAGTCTTGAATTGGGTGGAGCGCAAGGAGGTTCCGGCGATCCGCATCGGCAAGGTGATTCGATTCCGGCTGAATGAAGTGGTTAAGAAGCTGTCTTAAAAATACAAATTTTCTGAATTTTAATCTGTACTAATTTACTCATGTATTGGAGAGACTCGGCATGGCCAGTTATCCAAGCAGCATGACAGATTCCGAATGGGAAATTCTCCAACACCTATTGCCTC
>JANOQR010000176.1:0-7653 GCA_031414935.1 Luteolibacter sp. | reverse complement strand
TTTTTCATACTGCCATCCATACATGTCCCAGAGTCCCCAGTTGAAATGGATGACATCCCACTTTCCGTCGCCTAACCACTCGCCGATTTTCTTCACGCCGGTGCCGGTGTATTCTGCGTTTCCCGGATTCACCTGCACGTCGGCTTGGTCGGCTAACAATTTTTGCACGCCTTTGCCGTAACCGCCGCGAATCGAATCGCCGATGAGGAGGACGCGGGGCAATGGCTTAGTTTCCGCATGGGAATTGCCAAGGCTTGCGACGGCGATCAGGCAGGTGAGGGTCCAGTGTTTCATGAGGTGATGGTTCATTTGTGTGGTTAATAAATCCGGCTCATTTCCTCGTAAGGCGGGCGGGTGTCAAGAATCCAGACACGGGGTTACTACGCGAGAAATGAGAAAAACTCGAATCACGCATGAGAATGCAGCATTGAGCCTACATCGTGGCCGTCTCGGTTGTGTCGTCAAACGGGCGTCTCGTCTGATCCTGTCAGTTTCAGAATTTTAACCGCAGATGAACTGGCATGGACGCAGATGAAGACTGAATGTTCACTCTCATGATCTGCGGTTGGACCTTCTTCAAGATTCGTTGGATTCGTGAGATTCGCGGTGTCTTCCTTTTTCTGAGCCATTTCCAACCTCGTGATTTTTTCTTCCTTTGGAAATCGCTCTCGTTACGGTCCCGACAGACCAAAAAAACCGCCACTGCTGAACCAGAAACAAACCCATGAGCATCGCCAAAACCCATTTTTCACGAGCCGCCTGTGCAGGCTTTTTTGTCATCGCGCTGGGCTTCGTATCGAGCGCGTGGTCGCAGAAAAACGCTGCTTCAGCCAGTGCGGAGGCCGCTTACTACACCCCAGCCACCACGCCGCTTTTCAATCCCTATCCAAATGTCACCGACAAGAAACCATGGTTGGTGAGAAATCTCGGCCCGGTCGGCATCGGCATCAATTTGATCCGCCCCGGCATGACCATGCAGATCGCTAACGTGGAAAAAGGCTCACCCGCCGAGGCGACTGGTAAGCTGAAAAGCGGCCAAATCATCGAGAGCATCAACGGCAAGGTGCTCGAAAAAGTGGACCCGCGCATCATCCTTGGCGACATCGTCACCGAGGCCGAGGCCACAGACGGAAAAGTCGTTTTGAAAATCAAAGATGCGGGTGATGTCACAGTGAGCATCCCGGTGATGGGTGCCTATAGCAAAACTTGGCCGATGGACTGCAAGAAGTCCGACAAGATCGTGAGAAACCTGGCCGACCTCCTCGCCAAGGACGCCCAGCCGAAATGGGGTTCCGTCATTTTCCTGCTCTCCACGGGCGAGGAAAAGGATCTGGAAGTGGTGAAACGCTGGATGAAGGGCGTCAAAACCATCGGCGGGCTGAATTGGCACAAAGGCTACATGGGCCCCGGCCTCTGCGAATACTACCTGCGGACCGGCGATCAAAGCGTGCTGCCCGTCATCAAGCAAATGACCGAGGAGCTGCGGGTCCACATGTATCAAGGCGGCTGGAGTGGTCGTGGCGCACCGGCGGCTTTCACGTATTCCACTGGCACGGGTCAGCTCCACGCGGCTGGGGTGCATTGCATGACATTTCTCCTGATGGCCAAGCTGTGCGGCGTGGAAGTGGATAAATACATGTTCGACGAGACCTTCGCGCAGTTTTACCGCTTCGCCGGGCATGGCAACGTCCCCTACGGCAACGGCCCGCCGGAAGGTGGTTTCCGGGACAACGGCAAGACTGGCGGGCTCGCCCTCGCGATGGAGGCCGCCGCCCAAGTTGCTCCCGAGGGGGAAAAATCCGTCTATGCCAAGGCGCGTGACAACTCCGCGATGAAGAGTTTCTACGCCACGAACTGGTTCCACGCTGCCCACACCGGCGGCGGCATGGGGGAAATTTGGCACCACACCGCCGTCAGCCAGATGCGGGAAAAACGGCCCACGCCCTATCGCTCATTTCTCGATACCCGCCGCTGGGTGATGGATCTCTCTCGCCGATTCGATGGCAGCATCGGTATCGCTGGCATGGATGACCGCTACGACCGCTCCGCGACGGAAGACGACATGGCATGGGGCACCTTTTTCGCGCTCACCTACACCTTGCCCCGGAAACATCTGCAACTCTTCGGCGCCCCGCGCAGCAAGTGGGCCAAGACCTCACCCTTGCCTCGGCCATGGGGAAATCTCGCGGACGACGAGTTTCACTCCATCGATCCCATCCCCGGCGGCCCGCTCACCCTCGAAGATCTCCTGAGCGAAAAAGTCGAGACCCACGCCTCATCCGCCGTCTTCGCCAAGCTCGGCGATCCAGCCATGCCCGATGAGACCTTGTTCAAATACATCGTGCATCCCGAATACGACCTCCGCAGCGTGGCCATGGATCAAGTCGTCAAACGCGGGCGAGCCGAGCTAGTCGTTCCTTTGCTGAAATCCGACGATGCCCGCCTCCGCCAAGCTGGTCTGCTCGCTCTGACCGGCATGTTCAAAGGCTCGCCCTTGCCGCAGGACAAAGTGACGCCCGAGATGTACGAACAAGTCATCAAAATGCTCAACGATCCGAATGAATCCTGGTGGGTCTTGCAACACGCGATCATCGCGCTCAATCGCAGCAGCCCCGAAATGATCGCCAAACACCGCGACCGCCTGCTCCAGCTTATGAAATACGATTGCGTCTGGATCCAAACCGCCGCCGTGAACGCGCTGGCCAAAATCGCCGCCGACTCCGCGCACTACAAAATCGTCCTCCCCGCCATTTTAGAAACTGCCGCCACCCTCCGCGTGGATTCTGCTTCCGGCAGCACCACCCGCTCCATTGCCGATGCGATGAAGTCCGCCAGCCCGCAGGTAAAGAATTTCGCTGAGCCACTGCTCAAGAAAACCTACGCCAACATGCCCGGCGTGCTGGCCGAGCCGAACACCGGAGCCGTCATGGCCAACGGCGCAAACGTCGTCCGCTCCCGAATCGGAGCCATCGTCCAGCAGTTGCCCGGCGGCGAAGAATTCGTCCAGCAAATGCCCAAAACCACCCTCGCTTCACACATCAGCGGCAAGGATTCCGACAAATACGCCTACAACGGCAAATTCACCCCGAACAAAACCGTCATCGGCACCTGGGCATGGGCCATTTATCCCCAGCCGAACAAACCGCAAGATGTCGATCCCTTCATCAAAGCCTGGGTAAACCCCAAAAGCGGCAAAGCCCCCGATGTCATCGACAAGCCCAAAGACGTGATCCAGTTCCTCGACGACGGAAAACTCGCCAAATCCAAATTTTTCAGCGGCTACTTCTGGACCGGCGACCGACTCATCGGCGTCAACGACGACCAAGCCCTCAAATTCGAGGTTAAAACCGTCGGTGGTCGGGATTTCCTCATCATCGAACGCGGCGGCTTCAACGCCGTCCCCGACAGCGACGAAATCGTAAAACTCCCCGATGACTGGCACTGCGGCTACCACGTCTATGTCCGGCAATAGGCGGGAAAATGCGGGGTGCTGGCCACAGAAATATCTCCATCCCGCACTGCGGAAATCACAGGGCAACTTCATTTTGGATTTCCAACCGCGAATGAACGCGGATGAACACAAATAGAGTCAAATGCACTCACCGACTTTATTTTTCTCGAAGTGATTGCATCAAAACTCTGGGGCTATTTCTGAAAATTCGCGTCCATTCGTGTTCATTCGCGGTTAGCTCTTTCAAAACCAGGTCGCACTGCGGAAATCACCTTCTGTATTGCGGAGCCGCGATTCGTGTCATACGAAACAGCCATGCAAACACTGGTTCTGCGCATCCCCGACGACTTGGCCAGAGAGCTAGAGGCCGAGGCGAAGAAGACTCATCAAACCAAATCGGAAACCGCCCGCAGGCTGCGCCTCGCCTGCCGTCGCGGAGCACTGCGGATGACTTCACTCCATGAGGAAGCCTTCATCCCCGTCCTCGATCTTCTGGAGAAATACGCCGATATCCCGATGAACATCGCCGACGCCTGTCTCGTCCGGCTCACGGAAATTCTCCCCGATCCACTCCTCCTCACCACCGACTCCGACTTCAAGATTTACCGCCGCCTCGGCAGGCGGGTGATCCCCACGCGAATGCCCTGAGATTCCGCCTGCCTCCATCAAATCCGAACGACAATCCCTGCGATTGGTCGCAGACCCCTGCCAATCCGCAGATTTCACAACGCTCTTCGAATCCGAGTAACCCGTGAAATCCGTAGTCAAAACTCATCCCTCCATTTCTCCATGCCGAGCGAAATCTTCCAGTTTGTCCGGCAAGCATCTTCATGTTCCAAAAAGTCAGCCTCTCCTTAGCTCGATATTAGCTAGAAACTATTTCCAAACTTCTTCCCCATCCGAGAATTCCACCGACCCAAACAAAATCCGTATCTCATTCATTTTGAAACTTTTAAAAATGAGCTGTCTTCCTCCTTGCCGGAGCTAACCTTTTTCCTAATATCCAGAGCTGAACCAATACACTGTTAGGCTAAAATGAAGAATATGATCCGCAAATTTCTCTGGCCGTGGCAGAAACCGAAAACGCCGTGTTTGTCATCGGCTGATTTCAACCTGTCCGACTCGGATCTCTGTGACAAGGCGATGGAGTTGGTATGTGACGCCCTCAAAGCGGTCGGAGGCGAAAGGCAGAAAGTTCCCTTTTTGAGTCCACCATGGAGACTGATTTACCTTATCATGTATATGGAGCGAGAGGTGGCCAACGGAGGTTTTCATCAACTGTTTACCAACGCGGGCGGCATCTTCGACAAGCATTTCATGGAGGATATGACCCAATTTCCGGACGGAGAGTTCAAGGAGTTGTTTGTGAGAGCCTTCATGCTCTACCAGAAGATCGATTACACAGATCAATGGGAGAATCGGGGTAAGTCGTGGGACTACTTTGTTGCCCCCTACAAAGAAGGACGATTTCAGGAGGAAGATAAAGACTTTCAAAGGCTATTCGCTGCTTACACAGCGGTTCCATCCCTGTTGGGATCTCACATTCGAAAGAACCGATCAGTATATCAAAACGCCTAACAAGACGCTCCATCCAACGGCGGGCAGCGTCCTTCTTTGAATTCGGGCTTCCATCCCCGCCGTGGATGAGCTAGACGTTGGGCAGAAATTTCCCAAGCCATAGCCACCCGAAGATGATCACGATGACCGTTCCTATCAGCCACCCAACCAAGAATCCCCGATGAGTGATATAGAATCCGTCTTGGCGTTGATTTTCTCTTCGGTTGTCACTGGGGGTATCGGCCTTTTCATGGGTCACTACCTCACCAAGGATAGAGATGCCCGCACTCGGAAGGCCATCATTGAGCGGGAGTCCGAGATCCGCAGACGGGAGTTCCGCCGTATCATCGCGAGATACCGGAGCCGCATCGAGCGACCGTCCACTCCGGATCATGCCCCCGAGGAGCCTTGGCCAGTATTCAACATGGCCCTCACCGACATCATTGCCGAGGCCGCCATGTGTGAGAACGACTTCACTGACCGGAAGGCTCTCGATGATGCCATCCGCAGCGCGACCGAATTGCGCAAGGACGATACCGAGCGCCACATGAATCAGACACAGACGCCAATGCGAACCATCCTTTCCGAACAGCTTACGCGCATCCTGAAGGCCGCAAAATGAAGAAAGCCCAACAAGACGAGACACAGCAACCCCCACTAGCCGCATTGTCGGCGAAGCCCAGCGTGGTTTCATCCTTCACCTCCCGTTTCAACGCTCGCTCCCGCTAGTGGGGTTGCGTGCTCTTTGACGTTCGCCCACACTAAACAAATCACAATGAGCCAAAATCGCCCACCACTCGGACCGTTAACGGGCACATCCGGAGAGATCCCAGAAGACAGATATCGGCACGACCTTGCATTGCATGATCGTTTTCAGGATTTCGGAGCTGAACTGCTACGGATAGCGTCTCTCGGTTTGGCAGCTTTTGGCTTTGTTCTTGTCACGAAGACTTCCGATCACACGGTTGCAACAGAAGTTGTCAGAGTGAGCCCTGGTCTAAAGTGCCTCATCGCATTGTCTCCGATTTGCTTCGGTCTCGCCATTGCCTTTGCCCTCCGACACCGATTTTTTGCATCCGATGGTATGTTTCATCACTTCAGAGCGATTAAGTTGATCGATCTGAAGGATGAAGCACAGATCGAACGCATTCAGCAGGAGGAAGCTACTCGGAACATGAAGTTTAAGCGAGCCGAGCGCAGTCTTCATTTCTCAGCAGGTTTGCTATGTCTTGGAGCCGCTTTCCTTGCAGCATCATTCGTTTGGATAGTCATCAGTATGCCATGAAGCCAACATACAAAAGAACAAAGAAGGCGAACAAGGCGCGGCTGGACAACCGCTGGGGCTGCTGTGTCGGCCACGCTTTCCGTAACTTTAACCCTCCATCCCGTCTCAACACTCACCCCCGCCCCAGCTGTGCCAGCGCTTGAACGTTAGGCAAAGAAAATACTCATGGAGAACTTCACAATCGAGATAGCCGAACTTGTCGCAAAGGGCCGACGCAACCTCAATAAGCGCGTAGTCGGCCTGGAGATTACTGCGCCTCCGGGAATCACCTTCATAGTTGACCCTCATGATCCCGAGGTGACGGCGGCCAAGAAGACCGTGATCTTCTTGAGTGACCGGCGAGTTCTCAATGCTTCGGAGTGTTGCGACGATTGCATTGATCGATCTTTGGCCTCGCTAGGCAAGATTCGTGAGTATCTTGTGGGTCAGCAGCAAGAGTTGGTGCATCTCTCCGACGGTGTTCTCTACCTTATGATCGAGTTTATCCTCGATGCGATTCGCCAGTTTATGACCTATTCGGAACATCTGGAGCGAGACTATGGACCATCAGGTTCCTCTATTTCCGACTTCCGCCGTCATCCGCAAGCGAGAGACGCGTATTTTTCTGCACTCAACCGCCTGCGACGCCACATTTCAGATACCCTTTCTCAGGTTCGTCTCATCGCAGGCGAAGATCCTCAAAAGGTTCCAGAGAATCTCAGATTCAAGGGATGGGATCACGAATCATATGGTGAGGCTGATCAAACAACAACCATTGCCTAACAAGCCGGCTCATCCAACGGCGGGTAACGTCCTTCTTTAAATTCGGGCTTCCAACTCCGCCGTGGATGGCCTATACGTTGGGCGAATAAATAATCGAATGAAGATAAAACGATCAAAGCTGTTTGGTTGCTTCATTGTATTCCTTTTTGTCGCTGGCTTCCTATGGTATTGGCTATCTGGAGAGCTTTTCCGTCCCCACAACACAACCATCGTTGAGCTCACGGTTGTCTATTCTGATGGACGTCCTACAAGCGATGCGGTTCTTCGATTGAAGCAATCAGGGGACCGTATAATAATCCCGATTCCATTCGCCGGTTTGGGGTGGAGAGCTGAAAGTAATTTTGAAGAAAGGACCGATTCCAAAGGCTATTGCCGCTTTATATTTTCAGACCAAATCTGCGAACTCATCGAGATCTCCTCGGATGGTCAGCCCTTGAAGGTAATTCAGAATCAGGTATTGCGGAATTCCATCCCCCTTGAGCTTGATGGGTCTTCGCCCACATGGCTTTCAACTGACAAGCCATACGTCCATCGGACAGTCGTATCACCACCTGCTTCGGTCTGCTTCGGGGTCAGTGCTTCGGGGTCAGTCCCAAAT
>JANOQR010000175.1:0-11468 GCA_031414935.1 Luteolibacter sp. | reverse complement strand
GATGCCGACGGGGGTGTTAGGCAGGTGTTTCATCACCGCTTCGCAAATTTCCGTGATCTCGGATGGCAGGGTACCGCCGTTGGTGTCGCAGAGGACGAGAGACGATGCGCCGCCGTCGGCAGCGGCTTGGAGGGTGGCGAGGGCGTGGGCGGGGGAGTCTTTGTAGCCGTCGAAAAAGTGCTCGGCATCATAGACGACTTCGCGGCCATGTTTGACGAGGTGGGCGACGGTGTCGCGGATCATCGCTTGGTTTTCCTCGACGGTGGTGCGGAGGACTTCGGTGACTTGGAGTTCCCAACTTTTCCCGAAAATGGTGACGACGGGCGTCTCGGCATCGAGGAGGAGGCGGACTTGGGGATCTTCCTCGACGGGTGTGTCGGCGCGGCGGGTGGAGCCGAATGCGGCGAGCTTGGCGTGCTTGAGTTTGAGGTTTTTCGCCTCGCGGAAAAACTCGATGTCTTTGGGATTCGAGCCGGGCCAGCCGCCCTCGATGTAGTCGATACCGAAGTCGTCGAGGCGCTTGGCGATGCGGAGTTTATCGAGACCGGAAAGTTGGAATCCTTCGCCCTGGGTGCCATCGCGCAGGGTGGTGTCGTAGAGAAATACTGGTTTTGGAGTCATCGGACGGGGCGCGGAGGCTAGGGTTCGCCGGGGAGATGGGCAAGGGAGAAGAAGTGCCGAGCGAGCAGGGAGCCGAAATTCTGTTCCGTCCATTGGCGGTTGTATCTCCTCGAACTTGAGTTTGCTAAATCCTGTTTCTTTAAACTACATTGGAGGCATGAAGACGATTTCATCAGCAGTCTCTGAGATCGCGATTTGGGAGCGTGCCATCCAGCCTGCGCGCAGAACCTTGGATTCTGCTTCTGCTAAGGCTTTGTTGGCACTGAAACTCAGTAAGCGTGATTTGGACCGCGCGGATGTTTTGGCCGCACGGGCCGCAGAAGGAGAGCTATCTAATGAGGAAGCGACTGAGCTGGAGAGTTATCGCTCAGTCGGCACGGCTCTTGAGTTTTTGAAGTCAAAGGCGCGTCGCAGCTTGGCAAAGGCTCACTAGGCGTGTGCCATGAATCCGCGTCTTCGCAGTCAAATCAGACAACGAGCCTGCCTGCGTTGTGAATATTGTCATTTGCCAGAAGCGGTTTCCGAGTTGCGTTTCCAGGCGGATCATGTGTTAGCGGCTAAACACGGAGGAATCACTGCGACGGAAAATCTGTGTTGGTCTTGTTTCCGCTGCAATTCCCATAAAGGCCCCAATCTCGCCGGAGTGGATGAGGTGACTGGTGAAATGTCCCGGCTGTTCAATCCGCGAAATGACATCTGGAGTGAGCATTTTCGTTGGTCGGGAGCAAGGCTCGTTGGGAAAACATCCGTTGCCCGTGCCACCATCCACGTGCTTCGCATCAACCGCGCAGAGACCGTATTGTTGCGTCGTTCGCTGATGGCTGAAGGTGTTTCATTTTGATGGGTTCAATTCGCGGAGCGAGAGGGTGCGTGCTACTTCGGTGTCTCGATGTTTTTAAAGAGGCGGAAGAGGTCGCTGTTGGAAGTGAAGATGCTGGTGGTGTCTTTGCTGAGAGTTTTTTGGTAGGTTTCGAGGGTTTTGACGAACTGGTAGAAGTCTGCGGCGGAGGGGCTGGAGTTGTAGGCGGCGGCGTAGATTCCGGTGGCTTGGGCGTCGGCCTTGCCTTTGATTTCCTGTTCTTTGCGGTAGGCTTCGGACTGAATTTGGAGGAGGTCGCGTTCTTTACGGCCGATGATTTTTGCGGCTTCGCCAGCACCTTCGGAGCGGAAGCGGTCGGCGATTTGGTTCCGCTCCGAGGCCATGCGCGCGTAGATTTTATCGATGACGCCGGACTTGTAGTTGATGCGCTTGAAGCGGACATCGAGCAGCTCGATGCCCCAGCTTGCGACGATGGGTTTGGCGGCGGTGAGGATTTGTTGTTCGAGGGTGTTGCGGCCAAACTGGATGGTGGGGAGGATGCCGAGGTTCGAGTTGCTGGCGGTGAGTGCTTCGTCGCGGATGGGTTTGCGGTTTTTATCGCTGCGAATGACTTCGATGAGGTCGTGGGAGGCAATGACGCTGAGGGTCTCGCTGCCGATGATGTCGTCGAGGCGGGAGAGAGCGGTGCGTTCGTTTTTCAGTTTGGTGAAATAGACTTGTGGGTCGGAAATGCGCCAGCGGGCGAAGTTGTCCACGGTGATGTAGAGCTTGTCGCGGGTGGTCATGTCGGTGGCGGGGCCGTCCCATTCGAGGATGCGCTTTTCGATGCGGTTGACCTGCTGAATGAAGGGTTTTTTCCAATGCAGCCCGGCTTGGTTGACTTGAGGATCGGTGTTGACGACGCTCACAGGCTTGCCGAACTCAGTGATGAAAATTTGCTCCGTTTCATCGACGGTGTAGGCACTGCTGTAAATGGTGATGAGGATTACGAAGGCAGCGAGAATGATGGGAATGGTTTTCATGAAATTACTTGAGGTTGAGGAGGGGAAGGAACTGTTTCGCGTCCTCGTCGATGATGATTTTCTGGCCGAGTTTTGGCAGGACTTCGTTCATGGTTTCCAGATAGAGCCGCTGTTTGGTGATGGCGGGGGCTTTGTCGTATTGGAGTAAAAGTTGGCTAAAGCGGGCGACATCGCCCTCCGCTTCGTTGATGCGCTGGACGGCGAATCCTTCGGCGCCGGAGATGCGCTGATCGGCGAGGCCCTTGGCCTTGGGGATGACGCGGTTATAGTCGCCGTTTGCTTCGTTGATGAGTTGCTCGCGCTCTTGTTGGGCGCGGTTCACTTCGTCGAAGGAACGTTGCACGGGTGCAGGCGGGTGGACGTTTTTGAGCTGGATTTGCTCGGCGGTGATGCCCATGTCGAGGGTGACTAACAGGGCTTTGAGACGTTTCAGGGATTCGAGGGCGATCTCGGTTCTGCCGGTGGTGAGGACTTCGTCCACGGTGCGGTCGCCGATGACTTCGCACATGACGCTTTCGGTGAGGTCGCGGAGAGTGGGGCCGGGATTTCGGAAGCGAAACAGGTATTTCTCAGGTGAGGAGATGCCGTATTGAACGATCCACTCGACTTGTGCGGCGTTGAGATCGCCGGTGACCATGTCGCGTTCGAGGTCAGCTTCATCGCTGGATTGGTCGGGATTTGTGCTGCCGGGTGTGCCGAAGCCGAACTCGAGTTTGAGCTGGCGTCCGACGGGGACGATGGTGGCGGAGTCGATGCCGTAGGGGAGCTTGAAGTGGAGGCCGGGTTTCGCGGTGTATTGAAATTTCCCGAAACGCTGGACCACGGCTTCTGACTCCGGGCTGACGGTGTAGTAGGTGGTGAAGATTCCCACTAACAGGAAAATGACCACCGGTAAGATGAGAAAAACCTTGGGTGAGAAATTGAGCTGCGGAGGCTTGAAGGTAATGGTGTTAGAGCTGTGCGGTGGTTTCATGGTGGGAAATCGTGTTAGCGACGAAGGGTGAGTGGTGAAGGTGGCTGAGGCTAGATTAAACCGAGTGATGAGAAACCCCTAAAATTAGGGAAACGCGGCGGCTCCGAGGTTTCAGGTGAATCATTCAGCTCATCTTGATGTTTCGCTTTGACGAACTGCGGGGCGGTTCGTAGAAAATGCCAAGCTGCAATGATGAAGTGTCCCCGATGTGTTCAGCGTATCCACCGTGCGGCGGCATCGTGTCCGCATTGTGGGTTCACGCAGGCGGATGCGGATGCGTGTTTCGGTGGCGAGGATGTGCGGATTCGTTGCCTCACGGACAGCGCGGGGATTTTACGGCGAGGAGAGCGGCAACGCGTGGAGGCGGCGCTGGAGGAAATTACGCGGCGGTTTCCGCAGGTGTTCGTGGCGATTTATACGGGATCGCTTGGCGAGATTTCAAACATCCGGCAATTTGGTTTCTGGCTATTGAATCGGGCGGCGTTTGAAGACGTGCCAGTGGAGAAGCCGAATGAGGCGGGGATTTTAATCACCATCGATCCAGAGTCGAAGGCGGCGGGGATGGTTTTTGGTTATTTGCTCGATCCGTATCTTGATGAGGCAGACACGTTCGAGTGTTTGTCGCGTGCTCATGCTTATTGGTTAGAAGGGCGATACGCGGACGGGCTGTTGAGGCTGCTGTGGCACCTGGATGGGATTTTGATGAAGCGCAGCCGTCATGCGCGGCGTGATCCAGAGCACTATGAGCGCAAGGTGATGCCGCCAGCGCAGATGGGAGATTTGGTCAGGAAAATCCGCTCGGGCCATCGTCCGGGGACGGTGGATGAGCGGGTAGAAATGGAGGTGGAGAAGTGAAAAAGTTGTTTGCCTCACTGATGTTCTGTGGGATGAATGGGATCTTATTCGCGGCGGGTGATGAGCCAGCTTTGCCGATTTGGGATGCGACGGAACGTGCGGAGTTAGAAGCCTCCGGCTGGGTGGCTGGATCGATTTTGCTGACGAATGATTTGATCCCGGATGAAGCCCAAGATTTGGCGGAGCCGTTGAAGCTGGAGCTGCCGAATCCCGAGGAAATCATGGATGATCTGAGTCAGATGAACGAGGTGGCGGAGAAGTTTTTGCCCGCTTATTTCGCAGAAAGACCGGAGACGTTTTTGGTCGATCCGCAACGCTTGCTGAGTGCATCGGACTACCGGGATCGGTTAGAATTTTTAAACTATCACGCGAGTGACTCGTCGATTGATTTATTTGTTTACGTGCTAGGCGGGGATCAGGAAATTCCCAGCGAAGTGCGGGAGGAGGAAATGATTGAGCGTTTCTTCGCAGAGGGGCGGCCAGCGGCGATCGTGTATTACTATCTCGGTGCACCGCAGCGGTCGGTAGTTTATCTGAGTCCTTCGATCACGGACTCGATTTCCGCCCCTGAGCAGCGGCGGGCGTTAGATAGCTCGGTCATGCAGGCGTTTGAAAAAACCCACGCTTCTGAACAGTTCACGCGGTTCTTGGTGCAGATGTCGATCCGCATTTACTGGATGGAGCGCGAGTTAGCGGGGGAATCGGCCAGCGCGGATGAATCGCCGGAAAGTGCTTTGCTTCCAGTGGTGGAGGAAAAAATGAGGAGGGAGAAATTTCCTTGGCTGAGAGAGTTTGCGATTCGGTTAGTGACACCGGCGTTGATTCTGCTGGGCGTTTTTCTGGCGGGCTTTGGATTGCGGCATTGGATCAGGTTGCGGAGTCGCTACCGTTTTCCTGACTTCGAGGTGGAGCCACGTCTGGGTGGTGCTCACGCGGCGGGAGTCGGGGCGATTATCTCGTTTGCCAGTGCTACGGTGCCGCCCGCGTCGCAGCGCGATCAGGTGCCGGATTATCTGCGGCGGGTTTGATTTTTTTCACGAATATCCAAGATGATTTCACTCGATTCCGTTAGTTTTGACACTTTTATCGCGCTGCAAGGTCAGAGTTTCACCGTGAGAACGGGGGAGCTGCTGCTAGAGCTGAGCTTGCATGAAGTTCGCAAGCTCGGGCACAAGCGGGCGGAGGCACTGCGAGATCCGTTTTGCTTACTTTTCCGGGCTGCGCGAGGACTTCGGCTGGCTCAGGGAACTTATGTGATGGCGTGCGATTCGCTCGGTGAGATCGAGCTTTTCATCACTCAAGTCGCAGATGGGGTGCAAGGCTCGGAGTTTGAGGCGATCTTTACGTGATCGTTCCACTCGAGTAGCAGATAGACGCCTTTGTCTTCGATGGTTCGGAAACCAAGTCGGCGGTAGAGCTGGAGTGCGGGGTTGAATTTCTCGACGTGAATGCTGAGGGATTTGCCACACGCGGCGGCTTCGGTTTGGAGGAGGCGAAGCAGGTGGGTGCCGATGCCTCTGCTGCGATGTTGTGGAAGGATGGCGATGTCCATGATGCGGATTTCCCGATTCCAACGGTCCAGATAGAGGCGACCTACTGCGGTCTCGGCGAACTCGATAATTTGGTATTCCGCCGTCGGGTAATGCAGGCGATAGTGGGCGGCCTGTGCCGTGAATTGCATCTGGCAGAAGTCGTGTTTCTGTGTGTCATTCCAATCCGTGGCTGCTAATTCGTCCATCCGAGTCGCAGCATAGACGGTGGTGAGAAATTCCGTGTCATCCACGGTGGCGGCTCGCAATCTGGCAGGCGGCATCATGGCCGGACTAGACTTGTTGGCTGCAAACGGCCTCCAGATAGATGAATTCCTGAGGCTGACCAACCGCAGTGATGAAGAGGTCCAACTTGCCCAGTTCCGGGTGGGTGAGCTGGTAAATTTTGCTTCCTGTGGGGGAATCTAGCGGGGCCGAGAAGAGCAGGGAAAATGTGCTGAAAGTGGCTGTTTTACTGGCAGTCTGGGAGGCGGGACTTACTTCTAGCAAGATGCAGCGATGACTATTGTCGAGGGTGAAGGCGGTCCGCAAGTGAGGGAGAAATTTTTCCCGATGCAACCCGTCTTTGATGGCTGCCGGAGTGATCGTGGAGGCCGCTGCAGGAGCTTGAGAAATCGGTTTGGTTTCAGATGCGACTTGTGATTCGTGGTTCGGCCAGCCGAAGTAGCCTGCAAGCCCGCCGATGGCTCCGGCACCGCTCCAGCCAAGGATTCGACGACGAGAAAAAATGCTCTTGGCGGTGGGTGATGAGGCTTCCATAGCAGTCTGATTTAAATGATCTGGACGGTGGCCTACCAGAGCTCGTAGGGCTTTACAATCAAAGATCCGAAAATAAGTTTCCTTCATATTTCTTAATCACTGGACGCTATGAAATTTTTTAGATAGGCCGTGCGCGTAACAATCTTTAGCAACACGCACTCCTGACCCGAAATCATGGCCGAGCCTTTCCTGAGCGAGATCCGCATCATGTCCTTTAACTTCCCCCCGAAAGGCTGGGCGCTTTGCAATGGTCAGATTTTGCCCATCAATCAAAACCAAGCGCTCTTTTCCCTGCTGGGAACCACTTTCGGTGGCGATGGGCGGGTGAATTTCGGCTTACCTGATTACCGCGCCCGTACGCCGATCCACGTCGGCAGCAGCCACACACTGGGCGAGCGGGGAGGGGAGCAGTCGCACACGCTGACGCAGTCTGAGATGCCGATGCACACCCACGAGGTGCGTGCTTCATCTGCGGCTGCCACGACTTCGGCTCCGTTCAATGCGGTGCTCGCTCCGGCACAAAATCTCTACTCGGCACCTAACGGCTTGGTCGCATTGGGTGCCACCTCGGTGACTGGCGCTGGCGGAAGTCAGGCGCACAACAACACGCAGCCGTTCCTCGCCCTGAGCTTCTGCATCGCGCTTCAGGGAATTTTTCCATCGCCTAACTGATTTTAAAATATGGCACAACCTTACGTCGGCGAGATTCGGATTTTTGCGGGAAACTTTGCCCCGGCAGGCTGGGAGTTTTGCAATGGGCAACTTCTGCCGATTTCAGAAAACGAGACGCTCTACCAGCTCATCGGCACAACCTATGGTGGCGATGGTCAGTCCACTTTTGCGATGCCGGATATGCGCGGTCGGATTCCTGTCCACCAAGGTGGAGGCTATATTTTAGCGGAGCAAGGAGGGACGGAAAGCGTCACGCTGACTGTGCCACAACTGCCTGCACACACTCACGGCCTGCTTGCAAGCGGCGGCCCGGGCAGTGGAAATTCTCCGGCAGCCGGTGTGGTCGCTGAGGCGCCTGTGGTCAGCGTATTGATCGAAGATGTCGCGGGTGTGAACATGAGTTCAGCCGCTGTTTCTCCGCTGGGCGGCAGCCAACCGCACGATAACTATCAGCCGTATCTTTGCGTGAATTTCATCATCTCGCTGTTCGGTATTTTCCCTTCACCCACCTAGTCCATGGCCGATCCATTCGTCGCTGAAATCCGTATTTTTCCCTTCAATTTCGCCCCCAGAGGCTGGGCATGGTGTGATGGACAACTCTTTCCCATCTCACAAAACACCGCGCTTTTTTCCCTGCTAGGGACAACCTACGGCGGCAACGGAAAGTCAAATTTCGCCCTGCCGGACTTGCAAGGCCGGGCACCGATGCATCCCGGCCAAGGGCCTGGGCTGTCGTTGCATGATCTGGGCGAGACCGCAGGCAGCGAAACAGTCACTCTGCTAGCTTCCGAGATCCCCAGTCATTCCCACACCTTGCGGGCCTCCAGTGATGATGGCGAGCTTCGCGGTCCATCGTCTAACCGGGTGCTGGCTCGTTCCGGCTCGGGTTTCTCCTATAACACCAGCAGCCCGGATGTCTCGATGGCGGCTGAAACCCTCACTCCGGCCGGGGGTGGCCTGCCGCATAACAACATGCAGCCTTACCTCACCTGTTACTTTTGCATCGCTTTGCAGGGAGTCTTCCCGCCGCGCTCCTGAATACGCGGCTCACGGACCGAACTTCACCACCCATTTCCACTATGAAAAACTTTCTCAAGCGCGGCTCCCTCTGCGGTATCCTTTTTCTAACGACTGCGAGCCAGTTCCTCCTCGCCCAGAGTCCCAATGTAAGCGCCAGTAAAACGGATGTCTTCACTCCGAACGGTGCGGGCAAGTTGCTGCCCGGTGCTCCTGTCCAATACCGGACCACGATCAACAATGCAGGCACAGGCACAGCATCTGGCCTAAATTTCGCCGATGCGGTGCCGTCAAATACCACTCTCGTATCCGGCTCCGTCAATGTTTCACCGCTGGCAAATAATGACGCTTACACCGCTGTCGTGAACACCCAGCTCGCAGCGGGCAGCCCCACTGTGCTTTCCGGTCCGGTCGCCACGAGCGCCACCAAGGCCACCGACAACGACCGCGAGTTTTTGAGCGACAGTTTCACCATTTCCACCTTCGACAGCACTTCCGCAAATGGCGGCTCAGTCGCGATGGTCACCAGCGGAGTGAACATCGGCTCGTTCACCTATCAGCCAGCGGCGGGGTTCGTCGGCACGGATTCTTTCACCTACACCCTGCGTGACGATGGCACCGACAGCACCACTAACAACTCCGACGATCTCACCGGCATTGGCACCGTCTCCATCACCGTCGTCGAGGCGGATAGCGTCGCCTCGGGCACGCAGAAAATTTGGTATCTCGATAGCAGCTACGCCGGAGCCAATGGCTCTGAAAATGGCACCTCCTCTCGTCCATTCAACTCCCTAGCCGATGTCACCGCAGCCACCGGGCCAGACGCGATCGGAGACACCATTTTCCTCAGCGCGGCCACGGCTTATTCCGGCGGCGTCACCCTTCTTGCGAGTCAAACCCTTTGGGGAAATAACACCGCACTCGTCATCAACAGCATCAACCTCGCCCCAGCCAGCACCCAGCCCGTCGTCACCAACGCAAGCGGTGCAGGCATCACGCTGGCCACGAATAACAGCATCCGAGGTCTCGCAGTCGGCGACACCAGCACGGTGGACATCTCAGGCGATGCCGTCGGAAATCTAACCATCAGCAACACCACCTGTAACGGCACAGGCGGCATCATCACCGTAGGCACCAGCGGCGTGCTAGCGGTCAACATCGCGGAAGGCAGCACCACCTCAGCCGCCAGCGGGATCAGCCTTACCGGGTGCAGTGGAAATTTCTCCGCAGGCACGACCGGCTCCATCGCGGGGGTGACCGGCACGGAAATCAACCTCAGCGGCGGCAGCGCGACATTCACCTACTCCGGCGCGATCACCAGCGCGACGAACAACTCCATCAGCATCGCCAACCGCACGGGCGGCACCGCGACATTCGCTGGACTGGTCAACATCACCGGCGGCAGCGGGATTTCTCTAACCAACAACTCAGGCTCCACTCTCACCTTCACCGGCGGCATCACTGCTAACACGGGTGCGAGTGCGGCCTTCACCGCCACTGGCGGCGGCACGGTGAATGTCACTGGCACCGCCAACACGCTCACCACCACCACTGCGACTGCTTTGAATGTGGCCAACACCACCATCGGTGCCAGCGGTCTGAATTTCCGCAGCATTTCCTCAAACGGCAGCCCTAGCGGCATCATCCTCAACACCACCGGAACCAGCGGCGGACTCGCCGTCACTGGCGACGGCGGCGGGACAAACAACGGCTCCGGCGGCACCATCCAGAACTGCACCGGCAGCGGCGTCATGCTCACCAGCACATTGAATCCCAGCCTGAACTTCATGAACATCACCGCCAGTGCGGACGACGGTGTCAGCGGACTTTCGGTTGCTGGCTTCTCGATGAATCGCAGCAACGTCACCAACAACGGCAACGCCGTGAACACCGACGATAACGTCGATTTCGGAGGCAGCGGCCTCGCCGACTCGAACACCGGCATCACCGGATCACTCGTCCTAACGAACTCTTCATTCACCGGCGGCCACAACAACCAAATCGGCGTCCGCAACAACAGCGGCACCGCTTCCATCACCATGACCGGCTGCACCGTCACCGGAAGAATCGCGGAAAACAACAACAACGACGGCGTCCTCATCCAGGCCCAAGGCATCTCCACCATCACTGCCAGCATCCAAAGCTCCAATTTCTCCGCTAACAAAGGCGATCACTTCCAAGCTGCTGGCTCCAACAGCGGCAACCTCAACGTCACCTTCAAAAACAACACCCTCACCGGCGGTCACAGCACCGCCCTCGGCCAAGGCATCACCATCAATGCGGCCACAGGCGTCCCCGGCTACAACGGCATCGTCAACTACGACATCGACGGCAACACCATCAACGGCGCGGTCGGCGTCGCCATCGCCGTCGTGCAAGGCACCTCCGCCTCCACCGCGCTCTTCAACGGCTTCGTCCGTAACAACCTTATCGGCACCACCGGCGTGCCCCTTTCTGGCTCCTCCACCACTCACGGGATGCTCATCGAGGCCCGCGGAAATGGCACCCACACCTCTGCCATCACCGGCAACACCATCCGCCGCTGTGCCGACCGTGGCATCGGCATCGCCGCAGGAGACGGCAGTGCCATTTTCAACCTAACCATCACCGGCAACACCATCACCGAACTCAGCGATACGAACAACACGAACGGCACCGCGCGTGAGGCCATCGAGTTCAACATCGGCATCACCTCCACCAATGTCTTCGGGGTCAATGACGCCCCACTCGTGCGGGTCAATCTTTCTAGCAACACCCTCGCTGGTGGCACTTTCAAAAATGGCGACATCCGCATGCGCAAACGCCAGCGGGCACGCATCGAACTGCCCTCCTACGGCGGCACTTCTAACGACACCGCTGCCGTCATCAGCTACCTGCAAGCGAACAACGCAGGCACCACTGCCTCCTGCTCCTTCACCGAAGACGTGGGCGCAGTCGTCACCACCGACGGCTATTTCCCCACCGTTGGCAGCGTTCCATCGCCGACAGCACCGCTCGTCCCGATGCCACTGCTCTTCTCCGAAAACCTCCTTCAGTCCTCTGAAATGCGCGGAAACACCGCTTCCGAGCCGCTCCCCGCAAGCAGCCCTGCCATCGCCGAAGTCCCCGCGGAGATCGCCCACACCATTTCCCACCTGACCACCGCCGACCTCGCGCCCCTCGTCGCCGAAGCCCGCGCC
>JANOQR010000174.1:0-12078 GCA_031414935.1 Luteolibacter sp. | reverse complement strand
CCAAGTGGGCGTAGAGCGCAGTTTTTATCGAGCCGGACTCTAATTTGTCATCGGAATTGATCCATGACATCAGTGCGACCTCAGAAGCAGGCACGTTTGAAAGCAAGCGAGAAAACCCTTTGTTCAAGGAGTCATACATCGGGTGCTTGGTGGTAGCGAGTGATGGTCCAGAAATCTAGCTCACCTTAAAGCCGCCTTCGCTCCAGACCGTTACTCAAGACGCTCGTAGGACTTTGGCATCGAATTTGGGTGGCATGTTCACAAAGGTAATACCAAATATTTTCTGCCAATGTCTGTTATTTGGGACTGACCCCGGAGCATGTTCACAAAGGTAATACCAAATATTTTCTGCCAATGTCTGTTACTTGGGACTGACCCCGGAGCAGACCCCGGAGCAGACCCCGGAGCAGACCCCGGAGCAGACCCCGGAGCAGACCCCGGAGCAGACCCCGGAGCAGACCCCGGAGCAGACCCCGGAGCAAGCTGCACGCAGTCCAAGGATCACTTGATCCCGTGCTGTTGCTTGAAGGCTTCTTTTCCGGCGGGATCGTCTTTTGGCCAGTTCATATGAATGGTTTTGAACGTCTCATCGCGATCCCGACCGGGCGGCAGAGTCATCAGCCACTGCACGGCGGCTGCGGGATCATGCGGGAAAATGGCTTGGGCGTAGCTGCGGATCGCAGCCTTTTTTGTGGGATTTTCGGGAGCGGAGGCCAGCCAATTCCCGGCAGCTTCGTAGTCTTGGTGGGTCCAACAACGGAACATATCCATGACGTGGCTGTCACCCTGAGCTAGGGGAAATCTCGCTCCCATCCACTCGATCCATTGAGCTGGTTCATCACCGTCGTAATTCAGGCTTAGGCGGGCGCAGACACGATCTAGTTCCCATGGACTCAATTTAGCACCATCGATCCACTTGGTTGCGGCATCGAAGCCGACTTCGGCCAAACTCCATGAAAAATAACCAAACGTCTGGTCCACAGCTTGAGCAATCTCCTTGTTGTCTTCGTTCGCGTCCCGGAATTCACGGAATGCGGCGAGTGTGATGTCCCTGTCTTCATGGGTCTTTGCTGCTGTCACGACCATCAGCATGGCACTGTATGCCTTCTCTGAATTCAGTTGAAGATGTTCGATCAATGAAAATGCAATCATTGGGTCTTTTTCAGCAGCCGAGCGGAAAATAATGTCTTGAGATTGCTCCATGGCAGTCGGGTATTCGAGAGCGTTTTCTTCGATCCACTTCACAGCGGCGAAGGGATCGTTCTTCGCCCATGCTCCGAGACATTCCGGGATGATGTTTCCAGCACCTGGGGAAAACTTGATCGTAGTGTAGAACTCTCTAAATAGCGCGAGTGCGGTCTCTGGATCCTTTTTTGCGAGGATTGGAAGTAATTTGAGCGCGCGCTCTGCACGCATGATTTCGAGAAGACTCTTGTCGGTAAGAATATCGGTGATGAAGACCTTCAAACGCAATGAATCGATTCCCTCGAGCCGTTGATGGATTTTGAAGTAACTATCGTCAGCATCATCAATGATGGTTGCAGACTCCCACTTCTTTGCTTCTCTATCATATTCGGCCGCGAGTTCTTTCGCCTCAGTATCAAGGTTTGGTCGAACTCGTTTTTCACTTCGAGTTAGATCATCATTACCGCCGGAAACACCGAGCCGACTGGCCTCGAGGATCAGTATGTTCTCGTCCGCTCGTGCCGCAATCAGTCGCATTTCGACTTGCCAACTGAGTCCGCCAGCGACGGCTAGAATGATTATTGTGATGGTAATGGGGAATTTCATGAGTGCATCACTTGAAGCGTTTTAAAATTTCGGTGCGTCGGCTTTCATCAGAAATCTTTGTAGCGAGTTCTTGACCGAGTTTTTTGTCAGATTTGTTAAATGGCGTGATTTCCAAAAACGTTGCGAGGACCGCGTCACTGCCAGATGTTTCCATCAGTTCCAGAGCAAGTCCTGAAGCGTGGGCAAACCGCATCGAACTGTGTGCCCCTTTAACAGCCTCCACCAGTGATCTTGCCGTCATTTTATCCACGACGTTGGGTGAAATCTCAGCGAATCGTTGACGTATGGGCACGAGGTCATCAAGAGTGACTTTCCGCTTTCCAGATAGATTTCGAATGCTGTCCCCTGATGAGATTTCGATACACTCAATTCTTTCGGCGGGTGTCGCTTCGATTTCGTCCAGATAGGCGATGAGCTTCGGGTATTCATCGTCGCGCGTAAGAGCACTAAGATTCATAAGTGCCGAAGCCTGAATATCCTGTGGCAGATGGCTGCGGGCGAGATTGGCAAACGCACGATAGCGAACATCATCTGGAGGTGAGTCTTTAATCGGGCCGGACAGGTGAAACATTACTTCAGATCGTTGCTTGACTGGAATGGCACTCATACGACTGCCCGCTGCGGAGGGATCGACTGCGAGCAGAATGGTCATCAGCGATGCCTCGAATCGATTTCGTGACCGCGAGCTGCGGTCTTCGTCGAGCTGTTTACCTCGGAAATTCCCTGCGGAGATTTGCGAATCGAACCATGCAGTGGCTTTTGCCAAATCTTTTTCAGCCCAAATTTGAAATGTGAGTTCGAGCGGGAGATTGCGTTGCTGGGGATCATCTAGGAGTCGATCTTTGAAATGATCGAGCACCCACGCGGGATCTATCTTTGCTAACGACATGACGACTGGAGATTGGAGCTCAATCCGGCGATCTTTGGAAACCTCAAGAGTGGTGATTTTGTCCAGAGCATGGATCATTTCCTCGAAGCTCATGGATGAAAGCCGCTTCTGGAAACGCTGCATCTCAGGTCCATGACCTTCTTCAGCAGCAAGTCTCTCCCAGTTGATGGAGCCATCGTCTTTCGTCGGTTTGGTCGAAATAGCAGCCAGCTGAACATGCGCCTCGGCGATGTCATTTCGTAATCGCGCGTTCCTCGCTTCAGTGGCGGAGAGGGATTGATACTTCGTCCCGGTCCAGACTCCGGCGACGATCAAGGCGACTGCTGGCGGGATGAATGAGGTGGTTTTCATGAGGGCGGCGATGGAGGTTAAAATGGCGGTGAGACTGAATGAACTCACCGTCCCCGCCGCGATGGCCTTGGAGGCGAGGATGGAAATCGGAAGCGCGGCCTGCGCGTCGGCGGCGAAGCTGGTGAGTATGGCGGCGGAGAGGGTGCCGCTGGTTTGCACACCACGGCGGGTGAGTTTGTCACGCAGCCGTTCGGTGGCGCGGTCGATGCGTTTTTGCGCGGCGTCAGTGGCGATGCCGAGAGTGGCGGCGACCTCGCGGACGCTGAGAGAGCGGTAGAAACGGAGGAGGAGAACATCGCGGTCTTTGGCGGAGAGCGCGGCGAGGGCGTCATCCAAGATGGGTTGGATTTCCTGCCATGCGTCGTGGGGTGGGGGAGACGGTGCGGTTTCCATGGCGGCTCGGAGGAGTTGGCGTTTGCGGGATTCGCGGCGTGCTTTATCGATCAAATCCCGCGTTTTTAAGACACTGGTGACGTGCAACCAGCCAGCGAGCGTCGGGTGCGTGGTGAGAGATTTCGCCTTCTGGGCGAGCAAGATGAAGACGAGTTGGGAGGCGTCTGCGGCGAGAGCTTCATCACCCGAGGTGCGTTTTGCCGCCATGTGAACGAGCGCAGCATAACGTGCGACGAGGGCGTGAAATGCCGATTCACGTCGCTGCTCGACCCATGATGTGAGCAACTCGGAGTCAGAGGTGGCGTGCGTTTCCATGTCTTGTCTAATCATGGAAACATTGCGCTAAAACCGGACAAAAATTTGGGGATTTGTCGTTGGAAAGTTTTTTATTTGAGAATGCAGGTTGAAAAGATCGGCGACTTCGGTATTTTCACCTTCATTATGCAATCGAGAAACCCTAACTATCTCGGCGATTCAAAAGGCATTTATCGCGGCGAATCACTCCGGCAGGCTCTTTTGCTCATTGCAGCACTCGCGTTGCACTCCAATTGTTTCGCCGAGCTGGATGGAGATTTAAATCAACTCAGCGATGTCTGGCAGCGGAAACACGGCGTCGGTGCGCTTCCTGCGGGCGGTGATCTGGATGGCGACGGTTTCACGAACGCGCAGGAAAATCGCTTTGGCACCAATCCGAACGACCCGAACTCCCGCCCTGCTACCACGCAGTCGATGCCCGCTCCGAATCGCCTCAGCGCCACTTGGCAGAGCGAGCGGGGAAAAATTTACCAACTCCAAACCAGCCCAAACCTTCTCACCTGGACGCTCCAAGCCAAGCAAACGGGCCACGGCGGCAGTCTATCAGGCAGCACTCAGGGCACAGCCGGGCAGCCGCTTTTCATGCGTGTGGGAGCCGCTGATGTGGATAGCGACGGTGACGGACTAACCGATTGGGAGGAACTCAGCAGTGGTTTTAATCCTGCCCGCATCTACAGCGAAGGTCTCGGCACTCTCACCACGAACACCGACAAAAATCGTCTCGCCAGTGCGCTGGCTGCTGTCACGAACACCATCAACATCGCAGCCGCAGATTCCGCCATGTCCGAGGCTTGGCCCGATCCCGGCCGCGTCGTCATCCGTCGCACGGGAAATCTCAATGCCGTCACCGTCCTCTTCACCTACGGCGGCACGGCGACAAATGGCATCGACTACTCAGCACCGATGGCTCTAGCGATTATCCCATTCGGTGCGGATGAAGTCACCGTGAACGTGACACCGCTCGCAGATGCGGAGTCCGAATCATCCGAAACTATCACTCTCACCCTAACCCCGAATGCCGCCTACGCACTCGGCACCAGCACCAGTGCCACGCTGAATCTCGTGGATTCTTCGGACGGAAAACCTTCTGCAAAAGCAGCCGCCCGCTTTCTCGCTCAAGCCTCTTTCGGCCCCGCGCCGGAGGAACTCACCCGCGTGATTGACTTGGGCTACAGCGGATGGATCGAGGATCAATTTCTCCGCACCCCCAATCTCCACCTGCCTATCGTCCAGACGTGGCAGGCGGAACTGCAAACCTCCACTTTTACCAATGACGACTTAGTCGGTAGCGAGCACCGCATCGAAGCATGGTGGCGTCAGTCGATGCGTGCGGATTCCGCTTCAGACCCTCTGCTCCAACGGATGGCCTTCGCGCTGAGTCAAATTTTCGTCATCTCGGACCGGATGGAATCGCTCGGCAACGATCAACGCGGAATGACTAGCTACTACGACACGCTTCTCACCAGCTCCTTCGGCACTTATCGGCAGTTGCTAGAAAACGTAACTCGTCACCCATGGATGGGCCTCTACCTCAGCGCCCTGAAAAACCGCAAAGCAAACATTTCTCTCAACCGCTTCCCTGATGAAAATTACGCCCGTGAGGTGCTCCAGCTTTTCAGCATCGGCCTGTGGCGGCTCAATCCAAATGGAACTCAATATCTCTCTAACGGAATCGACCTTGGCCCAGATGGTGAGATCATTCCAGTAGGCCAGCCGATTCCTACCTACGGCCAAGACCAGATCAGCGAAGTCGCCCGCGTATTCACCGGCATGAGCTTCAGTATGCGGTTCACCACCTCGACTAACCCCGTAGAAATTCCGACGACGAATTTCTATGATAGCCAAAACATCCCATGGCACCCGATGCGGATGTTTGATGGCGAGCACGACGTGGCAGCGAAATCCATCAGCTTCCCCGGCATGGCTACCCTTTCCCTGCCAGCCCGCACTGGCACCACGACCACCAGCCAGACCGGAGGAAATGCAGACCTCACTGCGTTTCTCGATCACCTCGCCAGCCATCCCAACGTCGCGCCCTTCATCAGCCGCTTGCTGATCCAGCGTTTAGTCACTTCCAATCCCACACCAGCCTACATCGGCAGAGTTTCCGCCGCATTCACTAGCTCCGGCGGTGATCTGAAAGAGGTGATCCGCACTATTTTGTTAGACAGTGAAGCACGCGATTTCAGCCGTCTCACCGTCCCCACACACGGCCTCGTCCGTGAGCCATACACCCGTTTCATCGCCATGGCCCGCGTGCTTGAAGCCGCCCCTGCCTACGATGACTCCATCAATGGACGCTTCCGAGGTTTCGGCGGACTCGACGGAGATTTCCTCCAGCGCCCACTCAGTGCGCCCAGCGTTTTCAATTTCTATTCACCCGAAAACAAACCTGCTGGCCCACTCCGTGACAACGCCCTGAACTCGCCAGAAATGCAGATCACGAACAGCGTCACTTCCATCACCGGACCGAACCGTTACAGCAGCGGACTCAACGTGACTAGCACCACGCTCAACACCGCACCCATTCCCACCAACGGCGGCTGGACGCAACTCAACACCAGCGGCCAAACCGACAACGCGGGAACTCCCGAGAACGAATACCTCTGGAACACCCGCATCAACGAAGCCGTGTGGCTCACCAAATCCCAGGCCGAACTCGCGCCCGACGCCATGGTCGCAAAACTCGATGAACTACTCTGCTACGGAAACATGAGCCAACCCACCTTTCGCGCCATCACCCGTTCCCTCAACCGCCAAACCGATCCCTTCTCCACCACAGACCTGATCGTCCGTTCTCAATACATCCGTGCCCGCTTGAGAAATGCCATCCACCTCGTCACCACCTCGGCAGAATACGCCGTGCTCAAATAAACCGCCATGTCCACACCTATCAGCCGCCGTGATTTCCTAGGTCAATCAAGCTGCGCCGCCGTCGGCTCACTGGGCCTGCTCTCCACCTTGCTCAACCTCCGCATGGCGGGTTCTGCCGTCGGGCAAGAACTAGCACCGGGCGAAGATTACCGCGCCCTCGTCTGCCTATTCTTCGCGGGTGGCATGGATTCTTACAATCTTCTCATGCCCACTGCCGCCAGTCCGCTTTACGCAAATTACGAGACCACTCGCGGCGGGCTTTATCAGGCGGGAAACTTGGACGGACTCGCCATCGCTGGCTTACCACTGAGCAACCCACACAACCAAACCTTCAATCTCGGCGTCCACCCGAGCTGTGGCGATCACAACAGCCAGCCCGGCATCCAGTCGCTCTATGCCACGGGGAAACTCGCCTTCGTGAGTAACGTCGGCACTCTCGCCGAGCCTATCACCAAGACTCAGTATAACAACTCCGGTGCCATCCGTCCGCGTGGCCTCTACTCTCATGCGGACCAAGTCCAACAGTGGCACACCTCCGTCACCACTCAGTCCCGCTCCCTCGGCTGGGCAGGCTCCGCCGCAGATCTCCTCCATGCTGGAAATAACAACCCTAAGGTTTCCATGAACATTTCCCTCAGCGGAAATAACATCTGGCAAACGGGCAACAAACTTTTCGCCTACACCATCGGCACCTCAGGCAGCACCTTGCCCAACGAATACAACTCGCCCTACGCAACTCCCACTATCAGTGCCACCAGTCGCACAGCTCTCCGCACTGCGGCCCTCGATAACCTTCTCCAACAGGAATACCAAAACCTCCTCGACCAGACCTTCACCACGAACCTCAAAGACTCCGTCGAGGCGAGTTCTGCATTCACAGATGCCTTCACCGACAACACCGTCACCACTCCCTTTCCGGGCGATCCAACCTACGTTTATCCGCCCGGAATGACGATGTCTAACGACCCCGCGCGTAACCTTGGCCAGCAATTCAAAGCCATCGTCCGCACCATGAAAGCCCGCGCCACTCTCGGCCTCCGCCGTCAGACTTTTTTCGTCAACTACGGCGGTTGGGACCACCACGACGAAGTCATCATCAGCATGAACCGAATGGTAGATGTCGTGAATCGCTGCCTCGCCTCCTACTGGCAGGCACTCGGGGAAATTGATCTTCAAAACAACGTCACCCTCTACACCGCGTCCGACTTTGCCCGCACCCTGACTTCTAACGGTGCTGGATCTGATCACGCTTGGGGCGGGAATTCCTTTGTTCTCGGTGGCGCGGTCAATGGTGGCAGAGTTTTCGGAAACTACCCGGACGTCGCGCTCACTGGCCCTAACATTGTTACCTCCCGTGGCATCAGCTTGCCCGATATTTCCGTGGATGAATACTTCGCCGAACTCGCACTGTGGCTGGGCGTGTCACCTAGTGATTTACCCAGCGTGCTTCCTCAGATTAATACTTTCTACACGCCGGGTGGCCCAGCTCCCGTTGGTTTCATGCAGACGTGAAACGCCTCCGCCGCAGTGATAGGACTCTTCGTAAGTAGTCTAACCCTTCAGGGTGTCCTCGGTGCTTGATGAAAACACCCTGAAGAGCAGTGCCTTTAAGGATTCAGCACCCAAGGAAGGGCGGACTCCGATCCGCCCTAGCCCATGAAAAGCCAAAGAATTGTGGATCACCGCTGCCCTTTGGCATTGCATGGGCATCGGCGGATCGGAGTCCGCCGCTCCTTGTTTTCAGTCACCACGACTCCATTCCGCATGAAAACCTGTCCAGATGCCTCATTTTGAATCCTTTAAGGGTTAGACTACATGCGAAGACTCCGCCACTGTTTCCAACTACCACAATGCGTGTGAAAAAATTGCGCGGTGACTCTCGCGGAAATTTTCATGGCTGCCATGAGACCGTGAGCGTGACGGGATAGTCTTTAAATTCCGGCCCCAGAACAAACAACGCGGTGGCCCAAGAGGAGGCGGTGGCGCAATCGGGGCCGATGACGGTGACGGAAGATGGCGGACGGATGACGGGTGCGCCGGTTTTCGGGTCGATGATGTGAGAGACGAGACCGGTTTTCGTTTGGCGAAACTGGCGGTAGTTGCCGCTGGTGGCGATGGCTTGGCGTTTGAGCGTCATGGTGCGTGAAGTGTTAGTTTGGATCAGATCGGGGCGTTCGATGGCGACGGGCCACGCGGCATCGCCGACGATGACTTCGCCGGCGAGTGAGAAAATGAAGTCGGTCATGCCGAGTTCGCGCAGTTTTTCTCCGACGCGGTCTGCGGCGTAGCCTTTGCCGATGGATGAGAGGTCGATGCCATTTCCAGCAGGACCAAATCCGGCGGCGTGGACTTTTTCGAGAATGTGGTGATCGAAAGCACCGTGGGTTTGCTTTTTAAAATTATCTGCTAGTGCGAGAACGCGGGCGAGATCGGCAGTGGGAGCTTCGCCTCGGTTGTGGCGGGAGAGATCGGAGAGGCTTCGCCAGTGGCTGAGGACTTGCTCCCATTTTTCGAGGGTGGCGGCGACTTCGCGCTGGAGATGCGCGGGTGGCGGCGAGCTGCCGCGCCATTGCAGGTTCCAGCTAACGCCCATCGCGGAGCCGTGCAGAGTGCGGGCGGGTTTCGCAGCTGGCTTCCAAAACATGACTGCTAGCAAGCCGCAGAAGCCGAGGAGGATGATGGCTCGTTTCATGTGAAAGCGATGAAAGCGGCACTGGCGATGAGCAAGACACCTGCTAGGGAATCCTTCATCGTCCAGCGTCCTGGCGAATGAGTCAGAAAACGCAGCATCGCGCCGGTGGGGCAGCCGTAGTGGCAGTAGGCTTGCGGCAGGAAAAATGCGGCGATGATGCCGACGGTGAAAATGGCGGCTGGAACGAAGGCGATGAAACCCGTGCTCCAAGTTTCAAATGGCTCGAAGTAAGCGAGCGGAAGTCCGCTGCCGATGAGGGCGAGCACCCAGATGACAAGCAGCGTGAGCCATGGCACGCGGACCATGATGGCGTGGAGCTTCGGTGGCAGAGCAAAACGTGATTTCCGTAGTTCGCCGACGAGGCTTTGTGCAGCTCCGTGCGGGCAAATACGGCTGCAATAGATGTTTTTTCCCGTGAACGTGGGGACGACGAGTGCAATCGCCGTCAGCCCTAACAGTGGAAGTGTGGTGCGGACATCGAAGCCATTTTTTCCCCAACCGAGCAACTGATCCTGACTCAGCAGCCAGCCGAGAGTCACACCTGCAACGACGGAGATGATGGCGTAGGCGAGGCGGATTTGTTTCTGGTGCCGCCACTTGCGAAGTCCGACGACGGCACCAAGTGCGATCCACAGAAAGGCGAGTGTGGTTTTCCAGGGAAATGTGAGTCGTGCTTCTTGCGCGAGATGGCGGCGCAGCATTTCACGGACGCTTTCGACGACAGCGTAGGTGGTGACGCTGGCGCCACTGGTCTGGAGGTAGGGAGTTTCTCGATCATTTCCTGCCATCACTTGGGCGACGCTTTTGCCAGCGAATCCGTCGGCATACTTCACTTCTTCTTTCACGTCACTCACGTAGGGTTCGTTGTCACGACTGCCTAGCAGGCCGATGCCGAGGATCACTTCGCCGCTGGAATCGAGTGCGACGAGCACATCGGAAGTTCCGTTGAATCCTCGCGCCGAGACTCCCATGCGGCTGCTGCGTAGGACAGCGCCGAGAGTTTCAGAGCCTTTGAAAATCTGATAGGAGCCGGGTTTCGCGAGTGCGGCGATGCGGTCAGCGGCGGGAAACCATTTCACAATCTGATCGAGCGTGAGTGGCTCGCGGAACCACTGGTCCATCCCATCTGCGCCGAAACGTGCGGCGATGCCACGAGCCATCGCCTCGCTGGTGAGGCTGGCTCCGGTAACGATGCGCGGCGTGCCGAGTGCGCCGAGGGATGCTTCGGTCTTTCCCGTCCATTGTTGCCAAAACTCGCGGTCAGCACGGATGATTTCCAAGTGCCCGGCGGTATCGGTGCTGGTGAGAAATGTGACGGATCTGACCGTGCGCTGTTCGTCGAAGATGACGAGTAGCTCGGATGGGCCAGAGTAGCCTTGGATACTCTCGGCTTGGGGAAAAGTGGTGGTCGCCCAGCCGACGTTCTCGCCGTTTTGATCCAGCAGCGGATAGAATCCATCGTTCTGGGTGCCGATGCTGGAGACGGCGGGAAGGACAAGTCGGGCATCGGCCAGAATTTTCCCCTCGGCCACTGGCGGGATTTTGCGCGGCAGTGCTCGCAGGCAAGCGAGGGCTGCTAGGATGATGCCCAGACGGTAGCAGCCGAGCATCCATCGTTTCCCACGCCGCTTCCAGTCAGGGAGGCGGCGAGGTGGCAGCGGAGGCGAGGGATTTACGGAACTCATCAATACTTTCAAAACGGTCAGTGCCGGGTTTGCGCCAGAGAGATTTTGCGGCTTCGAGATGTTGTGAATAAACTTCGCGAGGTAGGCAATTTTTTGCAGTAGCGAGTGCGGCAGCGCGTCCGATGGTGACGCCCATCATGCCGATGGTTTTCATCACGCGAATGGTGCCGAGGCCGCCGCGATCCACGCTGATGTTGCGGCCCGCCATGAAGAGGTTAGAGACGTTGCGCGAGTAGAGCGTGCGATAAGGGATGGGGTAACCGACGGATTTACTGACTCCGGCACCGTGGACGGCGCGGGAGATGAAAGGGTGCTCAGGAAGTGCTTTCACGTATTTTTCCGCAGGGTAGTGGAGGTCGATGGACCAGGTGGTGCGAACGGTGGCATCTGGGAAAACTTTCTTTGCTATGATGTCGTCGCCGGTGAGAACCACGTCGCCGAGGATTTGCAGAGTTTCGCGAGTGCCGCCGACGTAGGCGAGCCAAGTGAGGGCAGCGTTCTTGTGTTGCTGAGGATCGCGGGCAGCGTGGGCGGCGTGGTTTTTCATCGAGTTCCACGCGCTGAAGGAAGCTAACAGGTTGTAATCGCGAGTGGTTTCCAAGTCCGCGATGGGGTGCTTGTCGAAGCCGCTCTCCCAGAACCACTCGGCATGACCCATGTTTTCGCGAATTTTCGGATAGGGAAAGTCGTCAGTGTCGAACTTGAGCATCCATGCTTGTTCGGGGAAGGAAACGGGCTGCTTTTGGTTTTGCCAAATCCACATGTTGCTCATGCCCATCCGGCCTTTTTCGGCCATCGTGGTATCAGCACCGGACCAGAGGCCGATGAAGCCGTGGCCGGTGCAGTCGGCAAACAGGCGGCCTTGGATGCGTTTGAGTTTTCCGGCTGAAACTTCCACGGCTTTGATGGCGGCGATTTTTCCGTCCTTCATATCGAGGCCGTAGGCGTGATGGCTGAGGAAGAGAGTGATGTTTTTTTCAGCGCGGACGACGCGGTCTTTTTTGTCATCCACGAATTGTTCCGCCGGGCCGGGTGAGGCTTTGGCTTGGTCTTCGATCTCGCGGATGATTTCGTCCAGCGGGTATTCG
>JANOQR010000173.1:0-11529 GCA_031414935.1 Luteolibacter sp. | reverse complement strand
CGGCCTTTGACGGTGAGGTGGAGATCATCGCTGCCAGCACCCGTGTAGCCGCCGGGTTCGGTTTTCGCGCCAGCGGACATATGGGTCACGCCGAGTGTGGCGATGGCGTCTCGCAGGGGTGCAGGTTCGCGGGTGGAGACGACGATGCCGACTTGCGGAAAGAGGATTCGGAAAATCGCGATAAGCCGGACGAGTGCTTTGTCTGGCAGATAGAGATTGGCGTCTGGCTGATACTCGTAGTTTCCCGCATAGGGCCGCATCCGTGGGAAGGCGACGGTGAACTGCGCTTTCCAGCAGTGTTTGTAGAGGTATTCCAAGTGAGCACACAGCGCGAGTGCCTCGAATTTCCAATCGGCTAGGCCGAATAATGCGCCGATGCCGATGCGCCGGAAGCCGCCCGCATACGCCCGCTCTGGGCAATCTAAGCGCCAGTGGAAATTTTTCTTCGGCCCGGCGGTGTGAAGCTGTTGATAGGTTTCCTGACGGTACGTTTCCTGATAGACGACGAGCCCCTCCGCGCCGTGGCTGACGATTTCGGAGTATTGGTCGTCCTCCATCGGCCCGACTTCGAGAGCGAGCGTGGGGATGAACGGCTTCAAGGCATCGAGACAATTTTGCAAGTAGCCGTCTGATACAAACTTGGGATGTTCGCCAGCGACGAGGAGGATATTGCGAAATCCGAGAGCGTGAAGATGCCGCGCTTCGGTGACGACTTGGTCCACGGTGAGGGTGGTTCTGAAAATCCCGGCATCGCGCGAGAAGCCGCAGTAGCTGCAGTTGTTGACGCACTCGTTAGAAACGTAGAGCGGCGCGAAAAGGCGCATGGTTTTCCCGAAATGGCGGCGTGTGACTTGCTGGCTCTGCCGCGCAAGCGTTTCCAAAGGCACGGCAGTTTCGTCAGCAACAAGCTGCATGAAACGCTTCATCAGCGGCGTGGGACGCTTCAATAAATCTGGAAAAACAGCGGCAAAAGCCATGGCGGGCGGAATGTGTGGTTTCCCAGCCCGGACGTCAAAGGCACTTTGCCGCCAAGCGGAAATGTCAGCGGGTCGCGATGTCGGTGGCGGCGATGTGGGCGGTGGTCCACGCGGCTTGAAAATTGAACCCACCCGTGATGCCGTCGATGTCGATGCACTCGCCCACGAAATAGAGGCCGGGAACCGTGCGGCTTTGCATGGTGCGGAAGTCGATGTTTGCTCTCTCAACTCCGCCGCAGGTCACGAACTCGTCCTTGTTCGTTGTTTTCCCTTCCGCCTCAAAGCGAGCGGACTTGAGCGCGTCTAGCAGCTCCCGAGTCGCAGCTTTGGGGAGTTGGCCCCATGTCGTTTGATCCCCGATGCCGCAGCACTCGACGATGCGCTCCCACAGCCGTCGCGGCAGCGGAGCGATGGGGCTGTTGCGGATGAGCTTGGCGCCATGTGCTTGCCGATTTTCGTCAAAGCGGACCTGAATCGCCTCCGCAGTCAGTTCCGGCAGCCAGTCGATGAGGAAGGGAAAATGGTGGTTAGTTTCCGCAAGCTCCCGCGCATCCCAAGCGGATAGACGCAGCACGGCAGGTCCACTGAAACCTCGGTGGGTGATTAACAACGGTCCCTGCCGAGCGGTGCGACTGCCCTCGCGTTTGATCGAGACGTGCGGATGGGAAACTCCCGCCAGCCCGCTGATTCGGCGGTCACTCACGTTAAATGCGAAGAGCGACGGCACGAGTGGTTGCAGAGTTTGCTCAAGTTTTTTCAAGTGCTGGAGCAGTGAGCTACCCTTCAATGAACCAGTAGCGATACAGACGGTGCGAGCCTTCAGCGGTGTTTCCACGTTTTCAAATGTGAGTGAAAACGTCCCGTCTGGCAGGAGGCTGATCTCTAGCAGTGGATGCTTTTGATGGAGTGCTACCTTCCATTTTCGCGCCCTTTCGAGGAAGCAGTCGATCACGGTATCTGAGCGGTCCGTCGTGGGAAACATCCGTCCATCCGGCTCGGTCTTGAGTTCGACTCCTTGACGCTCGAACCAAGCAACGGTGTCGGATGATTGCCAGCGGTGGAAGGCGGCACGCAGTTCGCGAGAGCCTCGCGGATAGTTTTTTGCCATCTCAGCGGGATCGAAACATGCGTGAGTGACGTTGCAGCGACCACCGCCTGAAATTTTTACTTTTTGGAGGAAATGGCTGCCTTTCTCGAAGATGGCGACACTCTTGTCGGGAGCCATTTCCGCGAACTGCAGCGCGGTGAAAAAGCCCGATGCTCCGCCACCGATGACGGCAAGATCCAGCGTGGAATGAGAAGCCATGATCATCACCCGAGCCGCTTCATCACTGCGGCAGAGAGCAATTTCCCGTCGGCCCGTCCGTCGGCGAGTTCTTGGGCACGCTTCATCACCTTGCCCATGTCCGCCTTGCCGGTGGCTCCGGTGTCGGCCACCGCTTGCTCGATGATGGCGTGCAATTCTTCCTCCGTGAGCGCGGCAGGAAGGTAGCGGGAGAGGAGTTCGATTTCTAACTTCTCCGTCGCTGCGAGTTCCGCACGGCCTGCATTTTGAAACTGCTCGAAGGAATCCACGCGCTGCTTGATTTGTTTTCTAACGATCGCGATGACTTCGGATTCTTCGAGCTCCGTGCCGAGTCCGCCTTTCTCGATGGCGGCGTTGGTCAGTGCGGTTTTGAGCGCACGCAGGGCGTTGAGGGCAGTGGCGTCTTTTGCTCTCATGGCGTTTTTGATGTCTTCTGGGATGCGGGTGGCGGTGTTGCTCATGGCTTTGTCGTATCATGGACAGTGCCTCCGCCAAGAAAAACTCTGGTGGCATCAGGTTCGCCTTACTAATTTCCGTCACGCATGGCCTCACCGTCCTCACATCCCAACGATCCTCTGCATGGCGTCACTTTGGAAACGGTCCTGCGCGCGGTGGTGGATCGTCACGGCTGGGAGCGGATGGCGGATCAAATCCCGATCCGCTGTTTCATGTTCGATCCGACGATCAACTCCAGCCTGACATTCCTGCGAAAAACCCCATGGGCGAGGAAGAAGTTAGAAGACTGGTATGTTTACGACATCACCCGTGGCTGGCTCTGAGGGGAGTCTCCGACTTGAGTATAAATTCACTGGTCATGTTGAAACCATAGTGTGACTAACAGGCTGACGCCGATTCCCCACAGCAACCAAGCGTTGGTGAAAAAGTAGGGATAAATCATCAGTGCCAGCCCGATGGCCTTGGGTTTCCACAAATCCAGCCTCCGCCCATAAGTCAGCGCTCCCCAGCCGATGGTTCCGAAGATGAAACCAGCGAGAATGTTGTAGGGATCGAGGGTGATGCCCATTTTTCTAAAGGCATCTTCATGGATGCGACGGAGAAGTTTCTTGGTCTGAAAACACGTCCCAGCACTACGGATCACTCCGCTTTACGCAGCGTGAGGAAACGTTGGTTCAGGCGCCCGACGCCTTGTTTCACCTGAGTGCGGATCTCAGTCCACGGCATGGAAGCGGCGGCATCGCGCTTCGCACCGAGGCGCTCATCGGCCCGCGCGAGGAGACGTTCGCCGCTGATGGAATCGAGGATTTCCCCCTCCACGGAGACGCGCGAGACGAACGCCGCGACCTCCGCAGAACCGAGTGCACCCGTAAGCGTGGCGCGGGGATTGGATTGGACCATGGTCACGGGAGTGCCGAGGTTTTGATTTTCCACAACATCAGTTAGGGCGGTGCGGATGCGGAGTGTGGTCGGGCCGGGGACGTTGACGATTTTCAGTTCGCCTTGGACTTGGCCGCGCAGCGCGTCGCTGAGATACGCCGCAAGCTGGGCGGTCACTTTGGGATCGATGCCGGGAGTTGCGACGATGGAAGTCACGGGATCAATCATCACGCTGTCGTATTTTTTCAGGTCTGCGCCGGGCTTTACGTAAACGGAAACTGCGTCGGCGGTGCCGTAGCCAGCGTCTAGCTGTTTGTAGTTTGTGAGAAAACCGGAAGGCGAGCCGCCCCCGGTGGAGCATGAGGAAACGGCGAGAGCTGCACTGGCGGTGGCGAAGATTCCAAGTCGTGTAATGAGGTTCATGAGATCGTTGGTTAGGATTTGAAACGACAGTTAAGTCACCCTGATCGCTTCTTCACCTCTTCTGTCACGCCATCTTGCGGAGGTCAAGTATCGCGGACGACGCAGAAGTCTTGGATTCCCCCACTGGAGCTCGCGGGCTTTTGGATGCTTCTAACGACGCCTCGCCATCATCGTAAAATTCTGTGCTACCTCAACCCGACTTTCAAGGTTCGCCTTGACCTAACGGCGGAGTCTGTCTCAGGTTTCATTCCTCATGAAAATGATCCACTCCCTCGCCTTGTCTTTGATTTTCACGATTGCTGCCTCAGCGGACACAGAATTTCCCCGCAAATCATTTGTGATGGCTGACTTTGAGAAGGCAAAGGCGGCAGCCACGGCGGAAAATAAGCCTCTTGCTTTGATTTACACGGATAAAGTAACGACTTGCGGGCTGTGTCAGGGAGCAGCCGCAGAATTCATTGACGCCGTGAAGTCCAAAACGGTGGTTGTTTATTTGGATTCCGAAACCTCAAAAACCTGGTGGTCAAAGGTTTCTGATCCCGTCCAAAAAGCACTCAAAGTTGGGAAATTTATCCCCAAAGTCGTCGTAACGGACGCAACTGGGGAGAAGGTAACCGCTTCGCTCACTTACGAGGCATATAAAAAAGATGAGCGCGAAGCGATTCGCGGTTTGAAGAAAGCGTTGAAAGCCGAGTGATCGTGGTGGTTTTCATTTGTGGCAGAGTGGGGAAATCAGCCTCATTAAAACCCCGTCAGCACGCTGAAATCCTTACATTTCAAGGGATTCAGCGATTTCTTCTTTTCATCGAGATTTTTTTTGACAGGGGGATCGACTTTGTTACTGTCCGCCCGCTCTTCCCCACAGCAAGTCAGGGGTGCCGCGTCTAGTCTCGTCTAACGAGATCAGTCGCGGTGTTTTTGTCGGATCGAAGGAAGCGCATCACATAGAGCTTTGCTCGCGTAGCTCAGGGGTAGAGCGCATCCTTGGTAAGGATGAGGTCGGGGGTTCAATTCCCCCCGCGAGCTCCAGGGCAATCTCGAAAAATCTCAACCGTCTCAAGCAGAACAACAAACCACCATGGCAAAAGAAGCATTCCAGCGCAATAAGCCGCACGTCAATATCGGAACTATCGGTCACGTTGACCACGGCAAAACCACCCTCACCGCAGCGATCACGAACACGCTCGCTGACAAAGGTCTATGCCAAAAGAAGAGCTACGCGGACATCGACGCAGCTCCAGAAGAACGTGAACGCGGTATCACGATCAACACCGCGCACGTTGAATATGAAACAGTTAAGCGCCACTACGCACACGTGGATTGCCCCGGTCACGCCGACTATGTAAAAAACATGATCACCGGTGCTGCCCAGATGGATGGCGGAATCCTCGTCGTTTCCGCTGCCGACGGCCCGATGCCACAGACTCGTGAGCACATCCTACTTGCTCGTCAGGTCGGCGTCCCAGCTCTCGTCGTTTTCATGAACAAGGTTGACCTTGTGGACGATGCCGAGCTGCTCGAACTCGTTGAAATGGAAGTCCGCGACCTCCTTTCCATGTATGAATTCCCCGGCGACGACATTCCTATCGTCATGGGTTCCGCCAAGCTCGCGCTTGATGGCGACGCCGCCCAAATGGAAAACGTCATGAAACTCATGGACGCTGTGGATGCCTACATCCCTGAGCCTGAGCGTCCGATTGACAAAACTTTCCTCATGCCTGTGGAAGACGTGTTCTCGATCGAAGGTCGTGGAACGGTCTGCACCGGTCGTGTCGAGCGCGGCATTATTAAGAAGATGGAAGAAGTCGAAATCGTTGGTATCCGCGACACGCAGAAGACCACCGTGACCGACATCGAAATGTTCCGTAAGCTGCTCGACGAAGGTCGTGCCGGTGACAACGTCGGTCTCCTCATCCGCGGTCTTAAAAAGGACCAAGTTGAGCGTGGCCAAGTCATCGCCAAGCCCGGCACCGTCAAAGGTCACACGATCTTCAAGTCCGAGATCTACGTTCTTTCCAAAGAAGAAGGTGGACGCCACACCCCGTTCTTCTCGAACTATCGTCCTCAGTTCTATTTCCGCACCACCGACGTGACCGGCAGCATCAAGCTTCCAGAAGGCGTTGAAATGGTGATGCCTGGAGACAACATCAACCTCGAAGTCGAACTCATCACCCCCATCGCCATGGAGCAAACCATGCGTTTCGCGATCCGCGAAGGTGGCCGCACCGTCGGTGCCGGTCGTGTGGGTGAAATCATCAAGTAAGCATTTAGCACGAGGCATCCTGACTTTCGCCCCGAGGCGGAAATCGAGACGCCAAGATTCGGGGCACTCCGCTCAAAAAGGAGTGCCCTTGATTAGCCGCACAACACGTCAGTAGTTCAATTGGTAGAGCGTCGGTCTCCAAAACCGAATGTTGTGGGTTCGAGTCCCCCCTGGCGTGCCATTTTTCCAGTTCAGTATTTCCGTCAACGACCTCATGTTATCTAAAATCACAAATTTCCTCGGTGAAGTAAGAGGCGAGCTCCGCAAAGCGAGTTGGCCATGGGAGTCCGATCCGAAGATCAAAGGATTCAAGAAATACAAAGAACTCGTGGACTCCACCATCGTTGTCCTCATCGCGATGATCCTGCTTGCTGGTTTTGTCCAACTCTGGGACTTCCTCGACGTTTTCATCGTCGGATTTGCCCATCAGATCACGGATTACCTTTTCACCCAGTTCGGTAAATAAGCCCGTCTGCGCCGTTTCATTCCATCTCCGACCGACCCGTCATGTCAGAAACCAAATCATTCCGCGATCAGTGGTACGTAGTCCAAGTCCTCTCCGGGCAGGAAGGAAAAGTGCGTGACCGCATCAACCGCACCGCCGAGGCTGAAGGGATGACCGAATACATCCGCGAAGTCCTCGTGCCGACCGAAATGGTCTCCGAGATTCGCCGCGGCAAGAAGACCGAGACGAAGAAGAAATTTTTCCCCGGCTACATCATCGTCAACATGAACCTTGCCACGGAAGATAACCAGCTCGTCGAGAAGACCTGGTTTTTCATCAAGGAAATGGAAGGCGTGATCGGCTTCGCAGGAACCAAAGACCGCCCGGCACCGATGCGTCCGCGCGAAGTGGAAGCCATGCTTTCCCAGATCAAGGAACGCGAAGAAAGCGTCCGCCCTGCCATCAGTTTCGAAGTTGGAGACACCGTGAAAGTGGCCGATGGTCCTTTCCAAAGTCAAAACGGCATCGTCGAGGAAATCGACCCAGAACGCGGCAAGCTTCGCGTCTCGGTCACGATCTTCGGACGTAGCACGCCGGTCGAACTCGAATATTGGCAGGTCGAAAGAGCATAATTGTCTGGACCAGCGTTTCTGAATATACAACCACCCCTCTCCCGCACGTTTTAACCGCATCTACTTATGGCCAAGGAAGTCGTCAAACTCATCAAGCTCCAAATCAAAGCCGGAGCCGCTAATCCATCACCTCCCGTGGGCCCAGCCCTCGGTCAGGCGGGTGTCAACATTATGGCCTTTTGTAAGGAATTCAACGCTGCCACCCAAGCCGCCGCTGGCGACGTGTTACCAGTTGTGATTTCCGTCTATAAGGACAAATCCTTCTCCTTCATCACCAAGAAACCCCCAGCCGGAAATCTTCTCAAGAAAGTCGCTGGATTGGCTTCTGGATCCAAAGAAGCGAACAAAATCAAGGTCGGCAAAATCACGAAAGCCCAGCTCATGGAAGTCGTGAAAATCAAAATGCCCGACCTCAACACCAAAGATCCTGAAGCTGCTTGCCGCATCCTTGCTGGCACCGCCCGCCAAATGGGTCTCGAAATCGAAGGCTACTAAGTCTTCTCCAAGCTCTCCGCTCCCAGCTCCCCGCTGAGACACCCGCAGGAGGAAAGCGCATCCCGCGTTCTCCGCCCGAACTGCAAACCGCTACCGCAAATGTCAAAACACCGCAGCAAACGCTATAAAAAAGCAGTCGCCCTTGTCCAAGCTGGCAAGAACTACTCGCTCACCGACGCCATCAGCACCGTGAAAGAATTCCCGGCGCCGAAGTTCACCCCAACCGTGACTCTCTCCTTCCACCTCGGCGTGGACCCTCGGAAGAGCGATCAAATGGTTCGTGGCTCTGTTTCCCTTCCACACGGCACTGGACGCAACGTTCGCGTCGTCGTTTTCGCCCAAGGCGCGGCTGCTGAAGCTGCCATCGCCGCAGGTGCCGAACACGTCGGGTACGAAGACCTCATCAAGCGCGTCCAAGAAGGTTTCACCGACTTCGACTCCGCCATCGCCACTCCAGACGCCATGACCGAAGTTCGGAAAATCGCCCGGGTTCTCGGACCTCGTGGCCTGATGCCGAACCCGAAGACTGGCACCGTCACCGACGACACCGCCAAGGCCGTCCGCGAAGTCAAAGCCGGTCGTGTTGATTTCAAACTCGACAAAAACGGCAACGTTTCCGGCTCCATCGGCAAGTCCTCTTTCGAGCCTGCACAGCTCGAAGAAAACGCTCGCGCCTTCGTGGACAGCGTCGTCCGCGCCAAGCCTGCTTCCGCAAAAGGCAACTACATCCAAGCGGTGACACTCGCCGCTTCCATGCTTCCCGGCATCCCTCTGGAAGCCGCCACCTACACCAAGGCATCTGCCTAACACCTGGCCGCACACGCAAATGAATCCAGATAAAAAAATCATCATCAACGGCCTCTTGGATCGCGTCAACGCGTCTCCATACTTGATCGTCATCGACTACACCGGCCTCACCGTGCAGCAATTCACGGAACTCCGTAACCGTCTCGACGCAGGTGGCGCAAGTTGCACCGTCGCCAAAAACAGCTACATGCGCAAAGCCCTCGCCGAAGCCGGAATGCCGGACATCGGTGGCGACTTGGTCGGTCAAATGGCCTACGTCATGGGAAATAGCGAAGTGTTCGCCGCTGCCAAGGCCATCAAGAATTTCGAAAAGGAATTCAAGAAGCCTGAAATGAAGGTCGGCATCCTCGGCAACGCTGTTCTCGACGCAGAGAAGCTGAAAGCCATCGCCGACATTCCATCGCGCGAAGCCGTGCTTTCCCAGCTTCTTGGAACCATCCTCGAGCCCGCGACCCGTATCGCTCGCGTTATTCAAAACAAATTCAACCCGGACGCCGCTAACTCATCCGACGAAGCAGCTCCCGAGGAAGCACCCGCCGCCGAGGCAGAAGCTCCAGCCGCAGAAGTAGAGGTCGCCGCCGTGGCTGCCGAAGCACCTGCCGCAGAAGCCGAAGCACCTGCTGCTGAGTAAACAAACAATCTGAACTGATGGTATGGCGGCTCCCGTTCGTCACCTGAACCCACTAATGGTTCCTCGTCGGCGCAACGGCTGTTGCTCTGAAATCCCCGGAGGCTCCGGGGGCGACGATACCGCACAAGGAGAATACAAAAATGGCTAATATTGAAACACTGGTAGAAGAACTCGGCAAGCTCACCGTCTTGGAAGCTGTCGATCTCGTTAAAAAGCTCGAAGAAACCTGGGGCGTCACCGCTGCTGCTGCTGTTGCTGCTGCCGGTCCTGCCGCTGGTCCTGCCGAAGCTGTCGAAGAGAAGACTGAATTTGACGTCGTCCTCACGGATTGCGGCGCAAACAAGATTGCCGTCATCAAGGCAGTCCGCGAAGTCGCTCCCGGCCTTGGTCTTGCAGACGCGAAGAAGCTCGTCGAGAGCGCACCTGCAAAAATCCTCGAAGGCGTCGCCAAAGACGCTGCCGAGACTGCCAAGAAAAAGCTCGAAGAGGCTGGTGCCAAAATCGAACTCAAATAATACCTTTCAGATCATTCCCGGGGCGGATTTTCTGCCCCGGGAATTTCTGTCGGCACCGACGCGAGAGTCTAACCTTCATTTCACCCACTAGATTTTCGCGCCGATTCCGACAAAACACTTTACCGCTTGATTAACACCTGCCTGAGACCGGCTAACCGGCTCGGGCTTAATTCGTAAGATAGAATACCACTAAACGCCATGGCTGAACGTCTCTATTTCGGGAAATTTGAAGAAGTCATCGAGCCACCTAACCTCATTGAGGTTCAGAGTCGCTCCTACGATGAATTCCTCCAAAAGGAAGTGCTCCCCAGCGAGCGCGCAGATGCAGGACTCCAAGCGGTTTTCCGCGAGGTTTTCCCCATCAAAAGCTACGATGAAGCGATCGAACTCGACTTCGTCGCCTATGACATCGAAGACCCGAAAATCACTTCGCTCGACTCACTGCGTAACAGCGAGAGCTTCAGCGCGGCACTTTATGTGACGTTTAAGTTGAAGGACGAAACTGGCACCAAAAAAGAGCGCGTTTACATGGGTGAACTGCCGATGATGACCCGCCGCGGCACGTTCATCATCAACGGTGCCGAGCGCGTCATCGTTTCTCAGCTTCACCGCTCGCCGGGTATTTGCTTCGAAACTTCGCAGCATTTGAATGGAAAGCTCCTCCACTCCTTCCGCATCATCCCAGACCGTGGTTCATGGTTGGAAGTCCAGTTCGACACCAACGATCTGTTGTATGTCTATCTCGACCGCCGCCGCCGCCGTCGGAAATTCCTCGCGACCACTTTCCTGCGCGTCCTCGGCTACCCGACGGATCGCGACATCGTGAGCCACTTCTACTCGCCCGAATCGCTCGCCCTCAGCGAGAAAATGGACGAAGGCGAACTCGGCCACAAAGTTCCGTTTGAAGACATCCTCGACGGCGAACTCACGGTCGCGAAAGCCTACGAGCCACTCACCATCGGCATCGTCCGCCAGCTCCTCGCGCTCGGCCACAAGCACGTCGAAGTCATCGACGGCCGCGAAGACGAAATCCTCCTCAAGTCGCTCCGCAAAGATCCGGCGAAAGACGAAGAATCCGCGCTCAAAGACATTTACCGCAAACTCCGTCCCGGCGATCCGCCAACGGCAGCTAACGCCCGTGCCTTACTCAAGCGCTTGTTCTTCGATGCGAAAAAATACGACCTCACCCGTGTCGGACGCTACAAGATCAACCAAAAGCTCGGCATCCAAGTGGACTCCGATCAGCGCATCATGGTTCCCGAGGATTTCCTCGCCGCCGTTCGCTACATCTTGAAGCTGAAAAAAGGCGATGGCGTGATCGACGACATCGACCACCTTGGCTCGCGCCGCGTGCGTGCTGTCGGCGAACTTCTCGCCAACCAATGCCGCGTCGGTCTCGCCCGCACCGAGCGTTTGGTGAAAGAGCGGATGACTCTTTTCGACGTGAACATCGAAGGCATGACGCCGCAGAAACTCATCAACCCGAAGGCACTTTCCGCCGTCGTCCGTGATTTCTTCGGTCGTTCGCAGCTCTCGCAGTTCATGGACCAAACCAACCCGCTCGCCGAGTTGACGCACAAACGCCGTCTCTCCGCACTTGGACCTGGTGGTCTCAATCGCGACCGTGCCGGCTTCGAAGTCCGCGACGTGCATCCGTCCCACTATGGCCGGATTTGCCCGATCGAAACTCCGGAAGGTCC
>JANOQR010000172.1:0-2062 GCA_031414935.1 Luteolibacter sp. | reverse complement strand
GCGGCAAGTGAACCTCAAAGTGGACATGGTTCGCAAAGGGACACACGGCAGAAAAGTCCATCGGTCGATGACGCCGCGCTACATCACGATTCATAGCACGCAGAATTTCACCGCAGGTGCGGACAAGCATTCGCTGGCTTTGAAGAACGGCGCGTTGCGTTCACCGAAGACGAAATACGGCAATCGCATCGGCTATCTGATTTGGCATTTCACGGTGGATGATCGCGTCGCCATCCAACACATGCCGACGAGCGAGCAAGGCGAGCACGCGGATTTCCATGGGCCGGGAAATCGCCAGTCGATCGGCATCGAGATGTGCGAGCATCGGGGAAATAGCCGCTCTGCCACCATCGAGCGCACGGCTAAACTCACAGCCGTGCTCATGAAACGGCACAGCATCCCTCTGAAAAACGTGGTGCCACATTACCATTGGCCGCGCCGTGGGAAATCTCCGGCGCACAAGAATTGCCCACATTTCCTGCTAGATAACGGTCGCCCCGGTGCGAAGTGGCGTTGGTTCCAAGGTCGGGTGAATTTCTACTACCGCCAACTCAATGGGTGAAAATCACGGCAGTCCGGGAAATCGTGAAGTCGTGCTGAAACCCGATGTTTTCTACGTCTGCCAGCGTTGCACCGCGTGCTGCAAGTGGCCGGGCGATGTCCGACTGGAGGATGATGAAATCCCAAAAATCGCCGCGTTTCTCGAACTGACCGAGCAAGAATTTCTCGACCGCTTCACCCGCCTGCGGACAAACCGCCAAGGGCTTTCCCTCATCGAAAAGGGCAATCACGAGTGCATCATGCTCGATGGCACGTCCTGTCGCATCCACCCGGTGAAGCCCGAGCAGTGCGCGGGTTTTCCTAACAAATGGAACTTTCCCGGTTGGCGACAAGTCTGTCAGGCGGTGCCGGAGTGAGGTTTTCGTTCACTTCCCGCTGCGCCTTTGTGAGTTCATCCCTCACTTTTCGATCCACAATCTGGCCTCGCGGCGGCGAAATCTCCCACCACCGGGAAGATTGATCGCCGCAGGATTTTTAACGTCTATCAGGCTCATGGCACGCTCTATCAATGCTCGATCCGGTGAGTGAATCTGGTGGGCGATGAGAAATTTACGCAAAGCCAGACGCTGGAGAACGGGCGGGAGTGTCCGCAGTGCGCCGAGATGCAGGCGTCCTTGCGGATCGAGGACTTGGGTTTGAGCGAGCGCCCATGTTTCGAGTGAGTCGATATCGTCTGCGTCTGCCGCACCGCGACAAAATGCGGCGACGGCATCGCGACTGGAAATTTCTGACAATAGCGGTAGAGCCTCGTTGCGTAAGCGATTTCTAACGGCGACGGGCAAAGCATTGCTCGCGTCCTCACGCCAGCGGTGGCCTTGCTCCGTGAGCCACGCCGTCAGGTCAGCTCGCCGCAATTCTAGCAACGGGCGAATGAACTCCAGCACGAATCCCGACTCGGTAGTCAGCGTTTGTTCGCCACGCATCCCGCGCAGGCGGTGCGAGCCGCGCAGGAGATTCCATAAAATCGTCTCCGCCTGATCGTCTGCGTGATGGGCAAGCAACACGTGCGGGCAGCGATGTTTACTCGCGCACTCGGCGAAAAAGGCGTGCCTCGCATTTCTCGCCGCAGTTTCCATCGACTCGTTCGTGGCTTTCATCCGCCCTTTCACATCGGCACGGACGATCTCGTATTTTAGGTCATGTGATTCTGCGAGTTTTCTCACAAATTTGGCATCCTCCGCCGACGCTCGTCCGCGTAGGCCGTGGTCGAGATGGCAGACCACGAGATTTTTAAAACCACTCTTCACTAATAAGTGGAACAACGCCACCGAGTCCGCGCCGCCCGAGACGCCGACCAGCCAGCGTTTCCGGCGTGAAGCGGTGGCGAACCAAGGCGTGTTGGAAAAGATCGTCACTGGCAAAGTTACTAGGCTGGGGAGAAAACCTTTTCGTGAAGGAGAGAACCACGGATGAACGCGGATGCACACGGATAAGATGGGTTTGCAGCTCCTTTCAACTGTTTCGAGAAATGATCGTAGCGCGTGACCACGGATTAGATGCT
>JANOQR010000171.1:0-3542 GCA_031414935.1 Luteolibacter sp. | reverse complement strand
GGAGTTTCGCGAGTGGGTGCGAGATCAGGGCGTTTCTTGCTACTGGAAGCGGCTGGACCAACATCAGAAAGAATCGCCGTCACACCTATCTGGCCCATTGGTGTCCGAGCCGTTTCTTACATTAGAAAATGGCATCGCCTCTGAGATTTCGTTTCAGTCTGGTTACTCGCAGGGGATTTTTCTCGATCAGCGTGACAACCGCACGGAGGTCCGCAAGCGAATGGCCCCCGGCATGAAATTGCTTAATACATTTGCTTACACTGGCGCGTTTTCCGTCGCTGCGGCGATGGCGGGCGCGGAGACTACCACGCTCGATCTATCACAACCCTACCTCGACTGGGCGAAACGCAATTTCACTCACAACGACCTTGATTCCACCGCGCATCATTTTTGCAAAGGCGACACCTTCCACTGGCTGCGCCGCTTCGCGAAACAAGGACGCACGTTTGATGGCATCGTCCTCGATCCGCCGACTTTCTCGCGCGACGAAAAGGGTAAGGTCTTCCGCGTGGAGGAAAATTTCGGCGAACTCGCCGCGCTGGCAGCAGATCTCCTAACGCCTGATGGCTGGCTCTTGTGCTCAACGAATTGTCGCAACCTCTCTCTAAACGAATTTCAAAGACAACTCCGCACGGCGATTCGGCGTCCGATGAATCTCCACCACTCACCGATGCCGGAGGATTTCACGGATGAGCCTTATTTGAAATCTGCGTGGTTGGGGTGAAAGTCAGCAGATTGTGAAAAGCGGAAAATTGTCACAATATCGTCACTGACAAGTCGCAGTCGCCGCTCTTTCATCCGCGTTCATGAAATTTCTGAGCGAAGAAGATGCGCGTTTCGCGAGTGGTCAACTGGTTGCTGGTTGCGATGAGCTGGAACGGCGGCTTCACGACTTGCTAGATTCCAAAGGGCGCGTTGCGGAGGAGGTTCACGCCATTCGTAAGCTGGGGAAATCTCTACGCGGCGGATTCGCGTTGTTTCGGCTGGCGAAGAAGTCGTCGCGGGAAATTCAAGTGATCGGGCGTTTGCTATCGGAGCCGCGAGATGCGGTTTCCCGTTTGAATACTTGGCAGAAACTCGCGTGGGATGGTGATTCCTCCACTCGCGAGGCGATCTTTGGTTTGCTGGAACAGCAGACTCACTCCGCGGCTCGTCGGCCACCACCAGCGACGATTTCATGGTGCGTGGAGCGTGTGGCGGCAGCTCGCAAAAATTTGTTAGAACTGCCTCCAGAAGCCTGCCTAGCTCGCATGAACGTAGGAATTTCAAAACTCGGCAAACATTTCATTAAGCGATGTCGCAAGCTGAGCAAGGCAGGCGAGGAAAATTTCCACGATGCTCGCAAGGCTCTGAAAGCGTATCTCGGAGCTATGGCTTTCTTGCCGCAGGGGAGTATTTCACATGATCCGAATATGGCAGACCTTGCCGAAGTCCTCGGCGATGAAAATGATCTTGCGACTCTCTCCGAGTGGTTGGTGGCACATGGATTCACGGTGAAATTTGCTCCTGAGCTGTGGATGAAAATCGAGGAGTCTCGAAAGCTCCTCCAGAAGCAAGCCATGAAGGACGCTGCTTTGTTGGTGGCTGCAAATAAACCGTAAGCGGGGCTGAAAAATCCGCTTGGTGCTCAAGCACGGGGGTTGCGCGGCGGGCATTTTCCACTATGGAATGGCCGTCGCAGTCGGTTCCCCTCATTCAAATTTCATATTCACCACCATGCCCGCCCGTCTTGATTTCCGCAGCCGCCATCTGGGTCCTATCGGTTCTGACCGAGAGGAAATGCTCACCGCCATAGGTTATCCCGATTTAACAGATCTCATCCATGCTGCCGTGCCTGCGGGAATCCGCATGGAGACCGCCTTGAGTCTGCCCGAGGCTCGATCCGAACATGATGCGCTCGCCTGGTTGAAGTCGATCATGTCCAAGAACCGGGTGATGAAATCCTTCATCGGCCAGGGCTACCACGGCACTCACACGCCCGGCGTGATTCAGCGAAACATTTTGGAAAACCCCGGCTGGTACACGGCTTACACGCCCTATCAGGCGGAGATCGCACAAGGTCGTCTTGAGGCTTTGCTGAATTTCCAGACGATGATTACCGACTTGACCGGGCTGGATGTTTCTAACGCATCTCTGCTCGATGAAGGCACCGCTGCGGCGGAGGCGATGAGCCTAGCATTGGCGGGGAAGCCGAAGGGAACGTCCATTTTCGTCTCGGATCGCTGCCATCCACAGACCATCGACGTGGTGGTGACGCGGGCCGAACCGCTTGGGATCAAGGTCGTCATCGGGGATTGGGAAAAATTTAAACCGGCGGACTGTGAGGGGCTGTTTGCAGTGCTGGTGCAGTATCCCGACACTCGTGGACGGATCGATGACTTTACGAAATTCTTCACGGATGCGAAGGCTGCTGGGGCGGTGACTATCGTGGCGGCTGATTTGTTAGCTCTCACGCTTCTCAAGGCTCCGGGTGATTTTGGCGCGGATATTTGTATCGGCTCATCGCAACGTTTCGGCGTGCCGATGGGCTTCGGCGGACCTCACGCGGGCTTCATGGCTTGTGCGGATGCGCTCAAACGCAAGATGCCGGGTCGCCTCATCGGGGTGTCTATCGATTCACGTGGCAAGCCTGGCTATCGGCTATCTCTGCAAACTCGTGAGCAACACATCCGTCGTGACAAGGCGACTTCTAACATTTGCACGGCGCAAGTGTTGCTCGCGGTGATGGCGTCGATGTATGCCGTCTATCACGGGCCGGAGGGGCTGAAGCACATTGCGAATGAAGTTTACGCAAAGACGGTGCGGCTTGCGGCTTCTCTGAAAAAAGCGGGGGTCGTCGTGGAAGATGGTGAGTGTTTCGACACCATCGTCATTCAGAAACAGGATGCGGCAAAAGTGGTTCGCTCGATTGTTTCAGCGGCGGGTATCAATCTCAGATTGATCGATGAAACTCACATCGGAATTTCTTTAGATGAAACTTCTGAAGAACATGAACTCGTCGCGATTTGTGATTTCTTTGGCGCGGAATTCGACGCTTCAACAGCAGTGCCAACGCTTTCTCGCAACACAGATTTTCTCACTCAGAAAGTCTTTAACAGCTATCACTCGGAGACAGACATGCTGCGCTACATCAAGCGTCTGGAGTCGAAAGATCTCGCGCTGAATGAGTCGATGATCGCGCTGGGTTCTTGCACGATGAAGCTGAATGCGACCTCGGAAATGATGCCGCTGAGTTGGCCGGAAGTTTCCTCAATGCATCCTTTCGTTCCTGCCGATCAAAGTCAGGGCTACCGCGAAATGCTCACGGTGCTTGAAGGTTGGCTCGCTGAAGTAACGGGCTTCGCAGGCGTTTCCCTCCAACCGAATGCTGGCTCGCAGGGTGAGTATGCCGGGTTGTTAGCGATTCGTCGTTACCACCTCGCGCGGGGTGACTCGCACCGGAACATTTGCCTCATTCCTGTTTCAGCGCACGGCACGAATCCCGCATCTGCCGTGATGGTGGGGATGAAAGTCATCGGCGTGAAATGCGATGCGGAAGGAAA
>JANOQR010000170.1:0-4137 GCA_031414935.1 Luteolibacter sp. | reverse complement strand
TGAGCGATGATTTACCCTTGCGCCGATGCCGATGCGGAGCGAATTCCGAGGAAGATGATTCAGTCATTCATTTACCATCCCATCACGACCTTCTTTGCAGGCACGGTCCTCACTGCGGTCGCCTTCTTGCTGTTTTTAAGCTCTTGCTCATTCCCTAACCGCTCCGAGGCGGATGTCGCCGCCTACCGTAAAGCGATGGAAAAAGTCGCTCCCAGCGGCTTAGCTGCGGGAAGCCCCGGTGAGACAGCAGCACTGGATCGCTTCAAGGCATTTCTCCAAGGCATCGGCGACAAAAAGTATGTGAACGACAATACGCTTAAGGTTTACGCCGCAGACGCCTATCTGGACGACACCCTCGTCGTGCATCATGGGGCTGCGGAAATCCTCACTTATTTCACTAAGACCTCTGAAACCATGACGAGCTATCAGGTCACCATCGACGACGTAGCGCGCTCAGGAAATGACTACTATGTCCGCTGGACCATGATTTTCGCCGCTCCTGCGCTCAGTGGCGGAAAACCGGTCCACTCTGTCGGGATCAGTCAGGTCCGCTTCAATCGCGATGGGAAAGTGGAATTTCATCGGGACTTCTGGGACTCGGGAAAAAACTTCTACGCTCATCTGCCCGTCGTCGGCGGGGCAGTCGGCTTTGTGCGCAAGCGTCTTGAAGCAAATTGAGGCATAATACTCGATGAATCCACCCAGCTCTACGCCCACTGAAAAGAAAAAGAATCCTTGGAACGTCTTCGTTCTAACGATCTGTCAGTGGCTCGACTCAGACTACCGCCGTGAGGATCTTCCCGATCCTTCGCTACTGCCTGCGAAGGTGAATTGGCAGCGGACCTTGCCATTTATCTTCCTGCATGTCGGCTGTCTTGCGGTCTTCTGGGTGGGCGTGAGTCCGCTGGCTGTGGGGGCCGCCGTGTTTCTCTATCTCATCCGCATGTTCGCGATCACGGGCTTCTATCATCGCTATTTCTCCCACAAAACTTTTAAGACTTCGCGACTCGCCCAGTTTCTCTTTGCCGTCATTGGCAACACCTCGATGCAACGCGGAGCCTTGTGGTGGGCTGCCACGCATCGCCATCATCACAAGCACTCGGATCACGAGGAAGACATTCATTCTCCAGTCATTAGCGGCTTCGCGTGGTCGCACATCGGGTGGCTTACTTCGATGAAAAATTTTCCTACGGCCTATAAGTCAATACCAGACTTGAGTAAGTATCCCGAACTGGTTTTCCTAAACCGATACGATCAAACGGTGCCATTTATCTATGGCTTCGTCATGCTAGGCATCGGCTGGGCAATCGAATCCTTTTATCCATCATCGGGAACAACGATGGGTCAGTTTTTTATATGGACGTTTTTCATCAGCACCACGGTTCTGCTACACGGGACTTTGTTTATCAACTCACTCGCCCACGTGTGGGGAAAACGACGCTATAACACGGATGACGATAGCCGTAATAGTTGGCTACTCACTTTCATCACGCTCGGCGAAGGCTGGCATAACAATCATCACCGCTACCCACATTCCGTAAGACAAGGTTTCCGCTGGTGGGAAATGGATCTCACCTACTATGGCCTCAAATTCCTTTCATGGACTGGCTTGATTTGGGACTTACGCCCGGTGCCGAAAGCGGTCATCGAAGAAGGAAAATCTCCTCAGCATAGCGCATGAATCGAGAGAAGATCGCCATCGTAGGATCTGGAATCTCGGGCATGGCATGTGCACATTTCCTGCATCGGGAGCATGAAATCACGTTGTTTGAAAAAGACGATCGAGTCGGCGGTCATTCGCACACGGTGATGGTGGACGAGGGCAATCTGAGAATCCCAGTCGATACCGGATTCATGGTCTATAACGAGGTGACGTATCCGCTGCTGACACGTTTGTTCCGGGAGTTAAATGTAGAAACGAAACCGACTTCGATGTCGTTCAGTGTGCAACACGTCGGGGATGGATTAGAGTTCAATGGCGGCAGCGTGAACTTGCTGTTCGGGCAGCGGCGAAATTTACTAAACTTGCGCTATTGGCGGATGCTTTTGCAAATCGCGCGCTTTAACCGCGAGACGGTCGAAGAACTCACCCGTCCCAAGTTCGGAGACATGTCATTGCGGGAATACGTGAAAGCTCGCGGCTATGGTGAAGACTTTCTCCACTGGTATTTATCACCGATGGCCGCCGCCGTCTGGTCCAGTCCACCCGAGCGAATCAGTGACTTTCCAGCCCGCACGCTGATGCGATTTTGGCACAACCATGGGTTTCTCGGATTGGATACTCAGCATCCTTGGCGAACTGTGGTCGGTGGTTCACGCTCTTATGTGGAAAAAATTACTTCGCCATTTGTGGATCGCATTCATCGCGACGCAAAGGTAGTGGCCGTGGATGGCACTACGGTGAAATTGCATGATGACACTGCGCTTGTTTTCGACCGAGTGATCGTTGCCGCTCACGGCGACCAAGCATTGAAAATGTTGTCTCAGCCTACTCAGCTAGAGCGCGATCTGTTGGGATGTTTCCACTATCAGGAAAACGAAGCCGTGCTGCACACAGACACGCGCTTCATGCCAAAGACCCGCCGTTGTTGGGCATCTTGGAACTACCGGATTGACACGAATGGCCGCCACTCGACTCACTACTGGATGAACGAATTGCAAGGCGTGTCAGATCGCGAGTCATACTTCGTTTCGATCAATCCGCCGTCACCGCCGGACGAATCATCCATCAGGCGACGGCTCGTTTATGAGCATCCTTTGTTCGATCTCGCCGCGATCAATGCTCAACAAGAGTTGCCCCGATTGCACCGTGCAGGAGATGACACTAAACGTTACTTTTGTGGGGCTTGGCAACGCTATGGTTTCCATGAAGACGGGCTATGGTCCGCAGTCAATGTCTGCACTGAAATTCTCGGAAGAAGTCCATGGTCATGAACGCACTCTACGAATGCACCATCGTTCATTGCCGTCTGAAGCCGAAGCGGAATCCATTCACCTACCGCGTCTTTATGTTCAGTGTGGACATCGACGAGCTTCCCCAGTTAGGTAAAACTCATTTTGGATTCAGCCACAACCGCTTCAATTTGTTCTCCATCGACGACAAAGATCACATCAATTTCAGTCAGCCCGGTGGCATTCGCGAAAACCTTACTTCATGGCTCGTCACTCAAGATATTTCCTGCCCGGCAGACGCACGGATTCAGCTACTTACCTTTCCCCGTGTGCTCGGGTATGGTTTCAATCCCGTCTCGTTTTATTATATCGAATCGAATTCCGGCGAGCCAATTGCCGCCGTCGCTGAAGTCGTGAACACCTTCCGGGAAATGAAACTTTATCTCATGGATCAGTTGCTACCAGCCAGCTTGTGGCATCGGCGTGTGGCGAAAAATTTCTATGTCTCGCCGTTCTCCGACCCCGGCGATGAGTTTGATTTCCATCTCGGACTGCCCGCTGAATCTTGGCGAGTGAACATCGACGACTATCATGGTTCAGAAAAAGTTCTCATCAGCTCGGTGCGCGGGCAACGTCGTGAACTATCGTCTGCTCGTCTCGTCTGGTATGTCGTAAAATATCCATTGCTCTCCCTGAAAATCATCGGCCTCATCCACTGGCACGCGCTGCTGTTATGGATCGGAAAAGTGCCTTTTTTCCGCAAATCTGAGCGAACTGAAGCCCAACTCGACGTGATGCGACCTCATTCCAGTCTCAAGAAAAATTTACCATGAATGCCACCATCCCACTCGAAGACGAACTCGTTCCCAAGCAAGCCGCCGCGCATCCCACGCGCGGATTCGCCGAGCGAATGGTGATTCGTCTGCTAGAAAAAATGCCGTGTGGTGGGTTACGTCTCGAACATGCAGATGGCCGTGTCCGCCACTTCGGGCAGCCCGGAGCCACCGTCACCGCGCGAGTTGTTTTACGGGATGATGATACGTTTTTCAAACGCTGTGCTTTCTACGGCGACATCGGAATGGGTGAGGCATACACCGACGGACTTTGGGAAACGAACGACATCGCAGCGGTGATTGCATGGTTCATTGAAAACATGAATGCGATCCAAGGTGCAGCTCGCAAATCAGGTGATCTTCCTGGGGTGAATCTTCTGAAGATCGTCAACTGGTTCCGCCATCTCCGCCG
>JANOQR010000169.1:0-1720 GCA_031414935.1 Luteolibacter sp. | reverse complement strand
TGATGGCTGAGGAAGAGAGTGATGTTTTTTTCAGCGCGGACGACGCGGTCTTTTTTGTCATCCACGAATTGTTCCGCCGGGCCGGGTGAGGCTTTGGCTTGGTCTTCGATCTCGCGGATGATTTCGTCCAGCGGGTATTCGCTCGGTGGGTAATCGCCCTTTGCCCAGACCCGGATTTCAGATGAGCCGTTGCCGCCGAGGACGGCGCGATTTTGAATGAGGGCGACTTTTGCACCCATCCGCGCGGCGGAAATGGCGGAACCAAGACCGCCGTAGCCGCCACCGACTACGACGAGATCGAACGAGCCAGCATCCTCGATCGCGCCGGGGACGCCGGGAATTTTCCATGCGGTGCGCTCCTCGAAGCTCGCATCGGCGGGTGGCTGGAAGGCGGGATCACTGCTGAAAAGGACGGCGTCGGCGCGGCCATTGAAGCCAGTGAGGTCTTTCAGCGCGAGTTGGGCCTTGCCGGCGGTTAGGTCAATTTTCCCGGCGGCTTGCCACGTCCACTTCTGGCCTTCGGTGCCGAGTGTGGCGACGAGCGGATGGCCATTGATGGAAATTTGGAAACGTCCTGCACTTTCCTGGCGACCGAGGTTTTTGGTCCAATCGTAGGTGCGGACCCAGACGCGGTAAGTCCCGGCTTCTGGAATGGCGACGGTGGTGGTGGCATCGGCGACGGGTTTGCCGAGGCCGTGAGCGATCAAATACGGCGAACCCATGGTCTCGATAAACTGGGTGTCCACGCTCCAGCCGCCTTTGTTCGTGAACTGCTCGGCTTCGACAAGGAAGCTGGCTGCATAGAGTGGCAGGCTGATGGCGAGGGAAATGAGAGCGATGAGTTTCATGGGTAGATGCGGCTCGGGAAACGTTTTGAAACTGCGAAAAATTTCTGTGAAATGACGATAGCTCGAATTCTCAATTTCAGCGTTGGTGCTTGGGAGTGGCCAGAAACGCGGTGATCTCGGCGAGTGGGCGGGTGTTGAAGACATCGTGTTTCCGCAGCCAGCCTTTTCTCGCAAGTCGGACACCGAGGCCGAGATGGTGGAGCTGGGCGGTGGAGTGGGCGTCGGGATTGATGGAGCAGAGCACGCCTTTGTCGCGAGCGCGCTTCCACCAGCGCCAATCCATGTCGAGGCGCATGGGACTGCAATTCAGCTCGATGATGGTGCGGGTCTCGGCGGCGCAGTCGATGACCATCGCGTGGTTGACGGCGTAGGGTTCGCGTTTGAGTAAAAGGCGACCGGTGAGGTGGCCTAACATGGTGACGTGTTCGTTCTCCATCGCGCGGCAAATGCGGCGGGTCATTTCTTCTTCGGGTAGCGTGAATGACGCGTGGACGGAGGCAACGCAGTAGTCGAGCCGGGCGAGAAGTGCATCGTCGAAATCGAGGCTGCCGTCCTTGAGAATATCGACTTCGGAGCCAGCGAAGAGGCGGAAGTTTTCGTAGCTGGCGTTGAGTTTGGCGATGGCCTCGATCTGGGCTAACAGTCGCGTTTCATCGAGGCCGTTTGCTTGGAAAGATGACTTCGAGTGATCGGCGATGCCGAGGTATTGGAGGCCGAGTTCCATTGCTTCTTCGGCCATGGCTTCGAGCGTGTCGTGGCCGTCGGAGGCGGTGGTGTGGTTGTGGAATGTGCCGCGAAGTTCGGTGAGTTCGACGAGACGAGGGAGAGTGTGATCGGTGGCGGCTTCGATTTCGCCACGGTTTTCGCGCAGT
>JANOQR010000168.1:0-109078 GCA_031414935.1 Luteolibacter sp. | reverse complement strand
GAAGACGTATATAACGGCGACGGCCCGTGAGAAGGTCGTGGAGAGGAGATAGACCTCGTCGGCGATGTCTCACATGTTGAGCGGGCGCAAGTGACGCGGGCATTGGTTGAGTAAGAGCTGTTGGTGCTCGATGAGCTTGTGGGCGATGGCGAGGATGGTTTCTTGGCGCAGGGAAATGGCGTGGATGAGGCTGCGTCCGTCGCGGATCTGGTCGCGGAGGAATTGGCGGGCTTTAGCGTCGGTGCCGCTTTTGCCGATCATGTCTTTGTAGAAATCGTTGATGCGGAGGTTAGGCAAATGCTCGCCAGTGAGGCGGGCGTACCAGTGGCCGTCGTCGTCGCGCTCGATAACGACGTCGGGCAGGATGTAGGGATTTCCGGTGGGATCGAACTCGCCACCGGGATTTGGCGTGAGCCGTCCAATCCGCGAGGCGGCCTCGGCGATGCGCTCCACGGTGGTGCCGAGGGCACGGGCGATCTGTGGGTGACGCTTGCGGGCGAGGTCTTCGAGGTGATCGCGAACGATTTTGTATTCGATGGTGTTGGTGCCAGTGCTGCGCTCTAGCTGCAGAAGTAGTGACTCGGGGATGTTTGCCGCGCCGATGCCTGCGGGATGGAAGGACTGCACCAGCAGCAGGGCCTCGGCCATGGTTTTCGGGCGGATGTCGAGGTTTTGGCCGAGTGTTTTGGTGGGGAGATCGAGAAATCCACGCTCGTCGAGATTTCCTAAAATGGCTTGGGCTGCCTTCCTCACGGCGGGTTCCACCATCGCGAGGTCGAGCTGGTTTTGGAGGTGCTGCTGAAGCGTTTCCGGCGCGACGATGGAGTCGTAAATGCGCTGGCGGCGTTCTTCATCTTCGCTCGTCCAGGGTGAACTTTTGCCCTCGAGGATGGTGCGGTCGCGCCAGTCGTCGTCCGTTTCGTTCATGAATTCCAGCGAGTCTGCGGTGTCCGCATCTGGAGCGTCCTCGTCTAGGGAAATGACCTCGGTGATGTCCTCGAGGACGGGATTGATCTCTAGGGCTTGCTGGACGAGTTGGGTGAGTTCGAGAGTGCTCGCTTGCAGGATTTCCAAGCTCTTGCGCATCTGTGGCGCAAGCGTCTGCTGCTGGGAGAGCGATTGATGGAGGAAGACTTCAGCCATGGGGGTTGCCACGGCGAGGCTAGGTCATCAAAGGCGATGGGGAAGCAAAATACGTGCCAGATGGGAGATAGTTTTGAGCGGGTAGGGGAGAGTGGGGCTAGCTGGGCCATTCGCCGGTTTTCAGGAAATGCAGGCTCAGGCGGATGGCTTCGGGGTGCATTTGGATGAAAGTGTGGTCGGCATGGATCACGGAAAATCCACGGAGGCCGTCGATGCGTCCCTTTTCCGCACTGACGATGTCGTCGTTGTCGGGAGCCAGCAGTTTCCTGAAAACGGGGACGGATGAGCGGTTTCCCATGATGACGGCGGCTTCGATTTCTGGCGGCAGGGCGGGCAGGGAGGCGGGGAAGCCATCGCTGCCGAGGGCGCGGCCTGCGGGTCCGAGCACTTGGTGAAAGAGCGGGTGGCGTTTTGACCAATCGACAATCTCGCTGCCGTGATTCGGCGGGGCGAGCATGACGATTCTGCCCATTTTCCACGGCACGCCTTCGGCAAGTAGGGTCCGTAAAAGAATGCCGCCGAGCGAGTGGGTGATGAAATGGATGGGCTGCTCGCAGGGAATTTCCGCCACTCGGGAGCGGATGCGTTTGGCGAGGGTGGCGATGGGCAAGCGGGCGGACGGGTAGGGGAGATTCAGGGTCGAGTAGCCATCGGCAGCGAGGGCGCGGGCGAGCGGCTGCATCGCTCGCCAACCCCGCCACAGACCGTGAAGCAGCACGACGGGTGGCCCGTTCTTTTCACACCAATGCGGGCGATCCCACGGCAAGGGCGGGGTGAGCATTTCTGCTTTTTCCCGCAGGGATGAAAGTGTGGGCATGGCGGTAAAATGGAATAATTTTCAGACGGTGAGTGAGTGTTCACCTCACGCGCGTCACTGAATCGCAGGATACATTCATGGCTTCGAGTTCTTTGGCGGGCGGGACTTTTTCTTCGGTTCCATCGCCAGCGGAGCGGTGAGTTGTTCGTAGAGGGCGAAGAGGTATTCGACGCGCTGGCGGTCAGTGGCGAAGGGTTCCTTGCGGTAGCAGCGGTCCACCGCACGGTCGAGCTGCCCGTGGGCTTTGGCGAGTGCGGGCGGCATCGCCACCGGATCGTAGAGGTCGGCCAGGGTGCTGGCGGTGCTTTTCTTGCGGACTGGGAGATAGCCATGGCGGCCATCGCCGCATTCGATGCGGGTATCGAGAACGTGTTTGGCGAGTTCGACGACCTTGGCGATTTGGGATTCTGGGACATCCACAGGCCAAGGAAAGTTGTTGTAAACGATCTGGTTTGAATAGCGGAACCGACTCTCCAATCTTCCGCAGACGTGTTTCAGCCACGCCATGTGCATTCTTGAAGTGAGCACGCCGAAGTGATAGAGCGAGGCACCAGGCACGATGTTGACGAGATTGCTGGCGACGACATGGGGCCGGATAAAACCGATGGGGACGTAGGGCCGATTCTCGCTGGAGACGCCGGGAATGAGCAGATAGCTCGATGATGGCTGACGGTTCTCGCCAAATTCCGCTGGTCTAGCGGCGAGCTTGTTCGTGGCAGCGCGGCTGCTTTTGAGACGGTGATCCTTGACCGCCGTGACGCGCTTGAAGACGTCCGGCATGGCGCGGAGGCTTGCCGCGCTCAAACCTTCCAACCACAAGCACCAGCGTTCGATGCCGTTGATGAATTCCTCGGAGCCGAGAAAGGGCCGGACGTGGTGCGCGGCTTCCGGCTCGGCGGTGACGAGTTGGTTTTTTTCTTCCGTGGAAAGTAATAAATTGCCGCCATCATTGGGCATGGAGCCGAAGACGATTTCCGGCACCTCGCAGATCGGACGAGAGCGTTTCACCATCACGAGGTCGGAACCTTCGACAAGATAGGGATTGATGTTGGAAACGACGGTTTGCGAGGGCAGCGCGGGATCACTTTCGTAATCGTAGATTCGTTTTGCCGAAGCATCGCCATGACCAAAGCCGATGATGACACAATGCACGTGCGCCTTGCCGCGCGCCTCGCTTTCCCATGAGAACGTCCGGTGGGCGAAATGGATTTTCATCTGATGGCGCGGGAAAAGTTCGCCCCACAGGATGCCGGGTTGCTCGCCTTGCGCGATGGAATTGGTGGAAACAAACCCGCAACGGATCGGCAGGCGTCCCATGTATGCCGCCGCTTTGAAATACCAGCCGGTGACGAAATCGAGCACGCCGGAGCCTTTCACATGACCGCAGATGGATGACATATCTTCCTTCTGCTCTGGCGTCATGAACTGTTTCCCCACGAAGGGCGGATTCCCTAAAATGTAACTGCATTGCTCGGATGGCAGCACGCTTTTCCAATCCGTCCGCAGCGCGTTCGCGCAAACGATGTGCGGTGATTTTTGCAGCGGAATCCGCCGATAAAGTTGCCCGAAGGCTTCGGACAGCGCGATGTTCGCCTGATGGTCGGCGAGCCAGAGCGCGACTTCAGCGATCTTGGCGGGGAACTCTTCGATCTCGATGCCGTGCATTTGATCGACATCCACTTTGGAGAGCTTGGTGACATCGAAGGAGAACTCGTGCTGCGTCTGGCCGAGTTCGTCGCGGTGGAGTTCGATCAGGATTTCGAGTTCTAATGAGCGGAGTTCGCGGTAGGTGATGACGAGGAAATTGCCGCAGCCGCAGGCGGGATCGAGGAAACGGAGTTTAGCGATGCGTTCGTGCAACGCTTCTAGGCGGGCGGCGCGGCGGGTGGATTTGTCAGCTTTTGAGGCATCGAACTCGGCGCGGAATTCATCGAGGAAGAGCGGGCGGATGAGTTTGAGGATGTTTTTTTCCGCCGTGTAGTGAGCGCCGATCTGGCGGCGCGCGATCGGTTCCATCACGCCTTGAAACAGCGAGCCAAAGACGGCGGGAGAGATGCGCGCCCACTCGAATGAAGCGGCTTTGAGAAGCTGGCCGCGCATCTGGGCGTTGAAGTCGGCGAAGGAAATGCGCTCGGCGAAGAGTTCGCCATTGATATAGGGGAACGCGGCGAGGTCTTCATCGAGATTGGCCTGGCGCTGGTCCTCGGGCGTGTTGAGCACATCGAAGAGGCGGGCGAGCATCGGCCCGGTATCGCCGCCGTCGGGTTTCGTGCGGTTTTCGATAAATAGATGGAAATCCTTCTGATTAAAAATGCCGGTATCGTCCGCGAAGAGGCAAAACAGCAGACGCACGAGCAGGACGCGCAGGTCATGGCCGGAGAAACCGCCGTCACGCAAGGCGTCGTGAAGTTTCGCCATGAGTTCGGCGGCCTCGATGTTGGCGGGGTCTTCGGGATCGAGCTTGTGCTGCTTGTAGCCGGGGATGAACGCGAAGTGGCGGATGTGTTTGTGTAAATCCTCCAGTGGAAAAACGATGGACGGCGGCTGGCGTTTAAACAGCGGAAAATCCGGGTCTTGCTCGGGCTCCAGATCGTGGAGTGCGATGCGTTTGAAGTCGGAAACGATGAGCCAGCGCGGCACTTCCTTTTCACGGCCAGAATCGACCAATCCGAGAAGGTATTCCATGCCTTGGGCGTGGGCTTTGTCGAGATCCTGCCCGGCGGACTTGTGCTCCACGAGCACGCGGCCCGGCCAAAAAAGGTCGATTTTTCCCCAGGTGCCGGAGAGTTTTTTCACGGGCTCTTCAAACGTTGCGACGGTGCGCCGCTTGATGCCGAAGACATGGAAGAAGTCATTCCAGAACGATTGGCTCTCGGATTTCTCCGAGGTGGTGTCTTTCCAATCGCGGGAGAAGCCGATGCTGCGGTGGCGGATTTCGTTCCAAGAGAGCATGTTGTTTTGCAAGCGGTAGGTGGGGACATGCCTATCTGGGACAAGCAGTCAGTGCCAGCCTGAATCCACTTTCGAGACGAGATGACGCGTGCGGCAGGACGAAATGAATTTCGCGGTCTGATGGCGGAGATGTCAGGAGTAATCCTGTAAGTGACTCCGTATCAGCACTATTGGACCTGCTGACCGCAGCCAGAGATGCGATTTCCGACAAGAAATCAAGCAAATCGTTGACTTCGGAGCCATCCTCGATGGAACCGAAGAAGCGTCGAAAAACCAAGGGAACCGTGATTATCGGCAGGGGTGCCGCCACGGTTCGTATCTACCCGATCATCCGTAAAAACGGCTATCCACAAAACACCGTCTGCTGGAAGGAAGGCGGTCGTCGCCGCACGCGATGCTTCGCCTGCATGGACGAGGCGAAGATGGTCGCACAGCAAATCAGCGTGAGGCTCACCAACGGCTGGTCACTCGGCGACGAGGTGACACGCCGCGACATTGAGATCCTTCGCCACTGCGAGGGCGTGGTGCGGCAGCATGGCGTGGAACTGGTCGCCGCCGTCGAGGAATGGGCCAGCGCACGCAAAACGGCAGGTCCGATTCCGCTGGCCGATGCCGTCCGGTTCTATGCCGCCAATCGCACCGACCTCTTCCCGTCCCGCACGGTGGCCCAGGTTGCCGATGAGTTCGTTGAATCACTCCGCTGCAAGGGTGTGAGTGATGCCTACGTCCGCAACGCCAAGCTCCATCTCAAAGGCTTCACCGCGAAAGTCAGCGGAGAAATCGCCGATGTCACGGTGGCTCATGTGAATGGCTACCTGAACGGACTCAAGACCCTCGGACCGGTGAGCAGGAATGGCATCCGCCGCAACATCGTCACCATGTTCGGTTTCGCCAAGCGGCAGGGGTATCTGCATCCCGACCGGAAAACCGCCGCCGAGCAAAGCGAGACGTTCAAGGAGCATGAGACCGAAATCCAGATCTTCACGCCGGAGGAGATGGGCCGCCTGCTTCTCACCGCCCACGCCCGCATCCTGCCACTCTTGGCCATCGGTGCCTTTGCCGGAATCCGGTCGGCGGAAATCCACCGTCTGGAATGGGAGGACATCAAGTGGGATCGCGGCCACATCGAGATTGCAGGCAAGAAGGCCAAGACGGCCGCACGGCGTCTCGTTCCGCTCACCGACAACCTGAAAGCCTGGCTGGCACCATGGCGCGAGGCGACCGGCCCCATCGTCCCGATTTCAGACTCGTCCGGAGCGATGGGGGATGTCGCCGTGAAAGCGCGGATTCCCGGTGGATGGCGTCAGAATGGACTCAGACACTCGTTCATCAGCTATCGGGTGGCGGAGACCGGCGACGTGCCACGGACCGCCCTTGAGGCTGGCAATTCCCCGCGAATGATCTTCCGCCACTACCGGGAGGTTGTGACCGGCGATGACGCGAAAGCATGGTTCTCGATCATGCCGCCCGAAGTATGGCCGCCTGCGGAATGGCGGCTCAGGATCCGCAGGAGACCGGAGGCGGCGTGACACCCCACAGGCGAAAAAAACACAGGGAGTGAAATTCCCGCTTGCGTTTAGATTCCATCAGGTGAATCTAAACGCATGGCACGACCAATCAACACCAGCACGCGCATCGGTCAGTTGCGCTCCATCATCGGTCTCAACGCCCGCGAGTATTCCTCACTCGCGGGAGTTTCCCACGGCTTACTCAGACGCGTGGAAGCGGGGTTCGCCACCGTGTCGAATCAGACCATTGAACGCCTAGCCTACGCCACCGGAGTTGATCCTGAGTGGCTGTTAGGCGATGGCAAGGACATGTGCCCGACGAGACTTGACCTCGCCACCGGGGAGCAGGTTCCCATGACGCGTGAGGGTTTCGAGGCGCGTTCAGCGAAGAATCTTACCGGCACATTGAATCCGGTTTTCGAGCGCATGAACGATGGCCGGTTGCTCAAAGTCCGCGCCGCCCTGGAAGCCGCCGAACTACACGGAAAACTGAACGCCGCCTACTATGTCCTCAAGCGGATGCTCGGCGAGATGACGGATGGCATCGCGTCCTCCCGTGCGGAGGCGAAACAGATCCGCGCCACCTTTGACTCGCGATTCGCGATCCTGCTGGAAGCTGACACGGCGGCACGGAAAACCAAGGCGACCCGTAGCGGCAAGTAAATCTAACATACGAAAGGAACGACAATGGCATGGTTTGAACATGACGGACGTCCAGTGGCGGTGGATCAGACCCATCCGGTGGACATTCTTGAGCCCGAAGACGAATCTCCCCCCAGACGCACACCCGATGTGCTTACCATTATTGAGCTGATCGGTGGCAGCTTCCTGCATGGCGATCCGTTCATCATCCAGGTGGCGTGGTCATTTCTCTTGAACCAGCAAACACGGTCGATGGAGGCATGCGCCAAGGAACTTGGCTGCACGCGGCAGGCGATCAGCCGACAGGTCAAGCGCCTCGCCATCCGGTATGGCTACCCACTCAAAGACAAGATTCGTCGCGACATCCAGCGTGAGGCAGCCAAGAGATCATGGGTGAAACGAAAGCGGCGGAAGGACCGGAATCCCTCCGCCGCCAGTGATGACCAATCGAAGACGAACACTCAAACCCGGTTAGACAAGAGGCCGTCCATGAATGCGGGCGGTGTCAACGATTCGTCGGATTTTCGATGAGACCCACTCCTGAATTCATCCGATGCCCACATACCAATCATCTGAACCGACCGCCGCGCCAGCAAAACGCAGGTCGGGCATGCCCAAGTTCATCGACCTCCGAGAGTTCATCGAGAATGGCTGCCAGCCTGAACTTCCGACCGTGGCGGATGTGGGCGTCGGCACCGGGATGTTGTATGCGGGTCGGATCAACGAAATCCACGGCGAACCCGGAACCGGCAAGAGCAACGTCGCCATCGCCCTGAGCAATGCCGTCATGAAATCCGGTGGCACCGTGCTCTACATCGACCCGGAGGATGTTCCTGCGGGTTTCACCCGGCGTTCGCTTCAACTCGGCGCCGATCCCGAAGACCTGATCCACCGATGCCAGTATCTCAACGATTCGGCACCTGGCGAAATCCTGCTCGCGCAACGCTGGGCGATGCTCCACAAACCGACCCTCGTGGTGATCGACGGGATGGCCGAGTGCATGGCTGCCGCAGGCTTGAACGAGGACAAGGCCGAAGAGGTTCTCAACTTCATCAAACAGCAGGTCAGGCCATTTGCCGAGAAAGCCGGTGCCGCTGTCCTGATTTCCGACCACGTGACCAAAAGCTGGGAAGACCGTGGCCTGTGGTCCCGTGGCTCTGGCGCGAAGATGGGACGTTATGACGGCGTTTCCTACGCGCTCACCTTGGTTGATGCCTACGCACCTGGGCAGGCCGGCTCGGTCTTGCTCACGGTCGCCAAGGATCGTAACGGCGGTGTCGGCGTGAAGGGCAGACCAGTGGCTCAGATTCATTTCATGCCGGCCGCAGATAACCGGACCCTCGTTTCGTTCCGAGTTCCGGATGACCAGTCATCATCGCTCAAACCACTCAGGACCATGGCGAAGATCATGGAACTCATGGAGGAGTGCAAACAGGCGACCAAGGCCGACCTGCGGAAGCTCGGGAAATCGCAGATGGTGGATCGTGCCATCGAGTTGCTTGAGCAGGAAGGCAGCATCATCCGTTCCAAGGAGGGCAAGAAACACGTCTTCAACATCCGGGGAAAATGCACCTACCGGCTGGTCAAAAGATCCGCATGATCGACTCAGGATCATGACTTTTGCGCTCCAAGTTCCAAGTTCCTAAAAAGTTCCATCGAGTTCCGAACTCGACATCTCATCAAGTTCCTAGTTCCCCCCTCTATAAGGGGGAACTAGGAACTAGAAGATGAAAGCATTGAAAAATCAAAGACCACAGACCTGAGTCAGCCGACTCCGATTTCCGAGTTCCAGGGGAGGAACCCATGCGGAACTCGATGCACACCGACACCTGAGATCCGAAGTTCCGCAGGGAAGACAGGGTCTCGATCCACGCAAGTTCCAAGTTCCATCGCTGAAATCCATGCGGAACTTTGATGGAACCAGCAATCAGGAGTCTCCTTGCAAGCCCGCTTCATGGCCGGGATGTTCCGACCCTCGGTCATTTCCCGTGAAATTTTATTTTTGCATTTCCCACATAACGGACGAGTCCCAAGTCCGTGAAACCGGCATGGGATCAAGGAAAACGCATGCATCCTCACCCGGCGAAATGCGTGCACGCTTCCCATCTGTTGCAAGCCAACTTTCCACCGAGGGGAAAGCCGAAAAGGTGGCACGGATCGTGTGCCGCAAGTGCCATGCCAATCGTGTTTTCGAGCCTCCGAATGCCAAACAAAAACACGACAGAAAGCCTCCGAAAGCCATGGACATGACCAATCAGACTGGCAGATGAGGGATGCCATGACGACAGAATCTAACAAACAGAAATCACAATCCGACATCCTCGATAAAATCCGCAAGTTGCTGAGACTTGCCGACACGTCACGCGGAGCCACCGAGAACGAAGCGAAGGTCGCACTGGCCAAAGCTCAGGAATTGATGACCCGCCACAACATCGACTCCGCGCTGCTCCGCATGGAGCGCGGGGAAACGGACGGCAGTTCGTTCACCGTGGACAAGGGGAACCTCGACCTGCCGAAAACCCTCAACCCGGCGGACCTGATGATCCTGTCGCTGCTCCAGTCGCACTTCAACGTGAAGACCATCCTGATGCCGAGCGGCAAGGGAACGCCGGTGGACATCATCGGCGCTCCCGCCGACATCGACTTTGCCATCTTCGCCTTCAACTACCTGCGGCAGACATTCTTCCGCTGTTGGAACGAGTTCAAGCGGACGCGGACGAACCCGGACAAGGCATCCTACTACCGGGGCGTGCGCGACGGACTCAATGCCGAACTCAAAGCGGCGAAGCAACGGGCCGAGGAATCCTACGCCACCGACCAACGCCAGACATACGGACTGGTCGTCGTGGATCAGACAGCGGCGATCACCCGGTTCGTTGAGGAAAACTACGGCCGCCTCCGCAACCGCAACACCCGCGCCCGCCGGGTGGATTCCGGCAGTTACTTCGCCGGTGAGACCAAGGGACGCACCATCCAGATCAACCGCCCGCTGCCTCAGTAAAACACTCTCCCCCAACCAAACACCAACCAAACTAACACCATGGACAAACTATACTGGATCGCCTGCGACGACAAAGACGCCACGCTTTTTGAAGGTCGCTATCAAGGCCGCACACGCGGCGAAGCCTTGAAGTTCCTCAAGCAGTCCCTCGGGCGCAAGAGCCTCTGCGGACTGGTCTTCACCATCACTGAAATCCCGGTCCCGCTGATTCGTGAAATCGTTGCCGAAATCCTCGGCGGTGAATTGCCATCCGCCGCGCCGACACCAACACCCGCACCGGTCGAACCTGAACCAGAGACACCGCTCGACAAACCCACGCCAGTTGCCAGCGATGGCAGACCCGGCAATCCCGGTTTCGGCGACGACCTTTGGGCACAGGCCCGCGCCTATTGGGAGGAATGCCGTTGCATCCGCAAGACCGCTGAACACTTCGGGCTGTCGCAGAATTCCGTGAAAACCCGCGCACGCCGGGAGGAATGGCGGAAATGAAAATCGAAGTCGCCAGATACCGGAAACCGGACGGCTGGCCCACCCGTCATTGGGCGGTGTTCGTGAATGGAGACCTGCTCGCCGTCACGCTTTACCGCAAGGGGGCGCTGGCCGTCGCGGCGGCTCTCACCGGCATGAACGGCGCTCGCCCTGTCCTGACCCTTGACGGGCGGGGCGAGCCGTCAGCGGCGACGGTGCCACGCTCTGAGGCATAGCAGAAAAAAACCGACGAATCGTTGACACGCCACGGTTGGTATGGATGACCATACCACTACCAAACTCGATGCGTTCCGTTCTCTCGTTCAAAAGGCCGGGGCGCTCCATGCCGAACTTGCCACCCTCGATGCCGCTATCTGCGAGCTGGACTCGATCAAGGCTCAAATCACCGATTGCAGTGACGATGCGAAGGCTCTCCAACTCATCGCCGCTCTGAGGCGCGCCGAGGAAATCGTCACCGTGAAAAGACTGCGCGAGTCCCGCTTGCGTGGCGAGCTGGACGCCATCGTGAAGGAGGCTGAATTCGCGCACTTTGAGATTATGAGTGCCATCGACCCGATGCTGAATGACCTCTCGGCTGCCGCCACCCAGCCTTTCCGAGACCTGCTAGAGTCTCTTCAACCCGAGGAAGAAAGCTCCAAGCGGGATGCTGCAAACCAAGTGGTCCTCAAGGCACTCGCCCCCGCCGTCCTCGTGGAAGAACTGCTCAAGATGCTCCGCGATGCATTTCACTCGGTCGGCGTTGTCAGCGGAGATCCTTACGGTCCCGCCAAAGGAATCCGAAGAGCCTTGGACATCACGGACGCCCTTCTTGCCCGTCTTCCCGAAGTCCACGAGGAGCGGAAGCGCCACGTCGCCGCCTGTGCTGCATTCCGCAAGGCGTTCGCCAAAGGCTGAACCAACCGCCGCCATGGACACGGACACCCGCATTGAAGCGTTCCGCCAGACGGTGGAACGCCTCACCTTGATTCCCGGCCAACTGCAAACCCTGGCCATCACTCTCGCCCGTGCCGACGAGCTTCCCGGCATCATGGCGCGGTGTTCCTGCCGTCTCGATGCGGCACGGCTCAGGGAAGAGCAAACCGCCATCGGGTATCCCATGACGCATCGCATCCGGCAGGCCCAAATGGAAAGCGAGCTTCGGCAGGGTCTTTTCGCCGTCAGGGATCAACTGCGGGCGGCGATTGATGCCGCCACCGAGTATGTCGGCATCGCTGCCGGTGGACCGGACGCAGTGAAGACATTCCCGTTCGCCCGGCGAGTCCTGGCGGAACTGGAGCGGCATCGCGTCATGCCGATGGCCACAGAGAGCGAGAAGGCCCGTCTCGCCTTTCTCGAATCGGCATGGCAGGCGATTGACGGTGCGCTGGCATCCCTGTGCGAAATCCAGAACGACGTTCGGGAGAGGCGTTTCAGCAGCGCATCTCAGCCGCCTGTGCCTCGGTCTGCTGCTCCAAGGTTTTGATCGCGGTGTCTCGGAAGGAAAGGGGCCGTATTTCTTCCCGATGCGCATCTGATGATCGGCTAATTTTCACGTCAAAAGCCGCGTTCTCGCGCAGGGTCTTGAATAACTCTTCGATGACCTTGAGAGCCTCAATCGCTCGATTGGCGCACAAATCACGAGGCAAAAAAGAGCTTGGAAAATGATTTGCCGCTGGCCCCTGAGACCAGACAACCGCCCACGCGACGAGCGTGAGGTGGACATCCGAACACTAAAAAATCTACATTTCCGCAAATTTTTCTTGAAGACAGGCGTCGGGAAATTTATGACACTCAGTCATGAAGCAAGTGCGGTATTCAACTAAAACCTCGAAATCACCTGCCCGTACCAGTCTTCGGGACATACTGGCCACAAAGTATCTTTACACGGAAGAACGTTTTGATTCGCGGACCACTGAATTGAATCTGGAATTATTCCCTGATTGCCAAGTATCTGAAGCTTTCACGTTCAACACCCGTGGAGGAAGGCCGTTCTTGATGGCTATCGCCTGTCCTGCGGCATTGCACAGTCAGGCTATGGAGTGTGCTTCAAAGCAGATTTTAGCTTCCGAGACGCTTGGGTTACTTGTTCTTGCGGCAGACGATGCACCACAAATCGAATTTTATCGGCGGAAGTTTGACTCGGATAAATTCGATCGCATTCCAGAAATTGAATATTATTTCAAAGGCGCCATTGGAGCACAATCCGTTCTGTTTGAGGAACCGGCAGAATATAAAATTTCGAACGTGCCTGCACCTGACAAATCGCTATTACCACTTTCGAATAAGTTGGAAAACCTGTTTTTTGAAATCCACAGTTGCATGCGAGACATCGATGGAGTTCATGCTGATGCAGCCCTCGAAGAGTTATGTAAGCTTATATACGTAAAGGCATTCGTAGAAGAGCACTCATCCAGCATTCCGGAGTGCCCAGTTCATTCGCGCGACTTTGGATCAACTGAAGAATATGCAGCTACGGTCAGGGGTCTCTATCGAGAGTCCATCGACTACGATATGCGAGTCTTTCGACTGAAAATTCCTCAGTATGACCGTTCACGGGGAGTTTTTCGCGATCCGATACGCCTTTCAAGCGCTGCCCTCGTCAAATCCTTCCAGCTAATTGAAAACTATTCACTGACGCAATCTAAAGCTGACGTGAAGGGGAGGGCTTTTCAGAAAGTTCTTGGACGAGCAATACGCTCAGGCATGGGGCAATACTTTACGCCGGGAGGGATCTGCGAATTTATGGTGAGCGTAGTCAAGCCGCGGGTTCACCACCTGATTCTTGACCCTTTTTGCGGTTCTGGCCATTTCCTCAGCCTCAGTCTTGCTTCGGTAGCAAACGAAGTGAAATCCACTTCTAAAGAATTTCACGAGTTCGCCTTTGGAAAGCTGCATGGAATTGAGAAAAGTGACAGAATGACTCGGATTGCCATGACCGACATGCGTTTGTCTGGAGATGGACATAGCAACATTCGATGTGCTGATTCACTACTCGATTTTGCCAACTATCCGGACATTTCTCCTGATTCATTTGATCTGGTTCTCACCAATCCGCCCTTTGGGTCTTTGTTAGGTGCCGAAGCGCTTTCACAGCTCGGGTCCTTTGAACTTGCGCGCGGACGCAAAACCGTTGCTCTCGAAATACTTGGCCTCGAAAGGGCTATCGGTTTCCTGCGTCCGGGTGGGCGTCTCGCCATCGTGCTGCCAGAGAGCATCTTCAGCGCAGATTCGACATCTTACGTCCGCGAATGGCTCCGTACGAAAGTAAAGGTCCGTGCGATAGTCAGCCTACCTATCGAAACGTTTTCCCCGTTCGGCGCAAACGTTAAAACGGGAGTTCTTTTCGCACGAAAATGGAAGCCTGGGGAAATAACCTCCACTCATTACAAGGTCTGTATGCTGAAGATTGAGACGGTGGGCTACGATGCAAGCGGTCGTCCCAAAGCAGTAGACGATTTGGGGCAAGCATCGTCCACACTTGAACAATTTCTAAAAACGGAAGGCTGGTAATATGATTTCAACAATTATCGATTTTAAGGATGTGGTCGCATGCGAGCGCTGGCGAGTAGAGTTGTTTACTGATGTCAATTCTGTTGCTGTGGAAAGTCATTGGCCTTTGGTTTCTATTAGTGAGTTGGCGGATGAGTCGTCCGAAGCAATCCTGCCCTCTGACTGCATTGGCGAATCTGTTCTCTACATCGGTTTAGAGAATGTAGAATCTGTGACTGGCGAACCTGTAGACCTAGAACCTCGGAACAAAGAATCCGTAAAGTCTCGATCAAAAGTGTTTTCCTCCGGTAATATACTTTATGGTCGTCTCAGGCCATATCTCAGAAAAGCATTCTTAGCGTCGCAACCCTTTGAAAATGGGATCTGCTCCACCGAGTTCATAGTCATTAAGCCAAAGCTAGAAATGGTCGTGCCCGAGGTCCTTAGAGCATTATTAGTTTCGAAACAACTCACAGACGAACTCGCTCGGTTCCAGATTGGAGCTGCACTGCCCCGAATCTCTTCCCGTGATTTCTTCTCCTTGCGAATTCCGTTGCCGCCAATTGAAATCCAGAAAAAATGGGCAGGAAAATTGGAGACTCATTCCGAAGCCGTTCAAGCAGCGCGACGTACGATCCAGGAGTTCCCCGACCGGCTAGATGGAATACTAAATGAAATGGGCAGCCATAAGTAATGCCTTATTCGTCATACGTCCTGTAGTTGTCTCCGAACTCGTGTGAAATTTCGCGCCATAAAATCAACGAACGCAGCTGCGGCCACGTTATCCCGTCTATGCTGAGTGATTATCGCTTTTCCTTCCTGCCCTCGTGTGCCAAGCATCCGCAATAGCCCACCAAAATTAGCAGCATAAGAGACGCCCGCACCCTTAGCATTTACTGGGCCTGACCGCCGCTCGCGGACGCCGGAGCTATTTAAAGGCTCTCCGATATGGCGACAGATTGCAGCATCGCATCCATCTGGGCAGCGCCCTGCTTGAACGAATGTGCCGCCCCGGTTAATATGGAGGGCGTCGCGCAGTGCAGCCACCCCAACAGCGGAGCCAATGAAATGATCGGTGATCCGTGGGAATACCTTCTGTGTGTTAGGTCCTACAGGTGCCCAATCCCAAAGAAAAACTGCGAGCAGCTCTCCTGTGTCAAATTCAGCATGAAGGCGGTCAAAGTGGGCTTTTGATTCGTCAGCCGATGCGACCATGGACTTGGCCTCAATGCGCAAAATCTCGCCTGCTTTAGTAGCTGGATCCCATACTTCGGTTGTGTTCACGCAAGCGAAGTCATTGTATTCGTGGCCATATATCCACGCGATCTCAAGGCCGGTGTGTCCGGAGTTCAATAAGCTGCGATTAAGATAAAATCCCCAAAGGGCTTCGATCACTCCACCCATTCCGCTGCCTATCCGCCCACCTCGGGTCTGAAAAACCTCAGCTGTGAAGCGGTTAAGTTCTTCACACGCTTGTCGTGTTTCTAGGATTATTAGTTCTGAGGCGGTTTCTGGTATCATTGGCATATTAAAATTGTTCTCTGGTCTGATGGTTGTCGTGTTCCGGGCTCACGATTCTTTTCAGGACTTCTGTGGAAAGGTGTATTTGGTTCCGCTTCCACTGCCCTCGCGGATCAACCGTTTTTCAGCAATGGCCCGATTGAAAAAGTGAATCGCTTGGTCATAGCCGATGGATGCAACGGCCCGAATGTCCCGATTGCGAATGTGTTCGTTCGACCTCAGAAAGTTCAGCGCGATAGCCATGCATTTCTCAAACTGTGAGTCTGAGAGCCTCGTTGGCGAATTTCCCCCTGCAGACGCGTTCATTAGAATCCAACAGTGATGAGATTTGGCGGCTCCACTTTCGCTGACTCGGCGAACTGAGAGTGTAGTTCGGCGTCAAAACGCGGCATCTTATCCTCGAAGAGGGCTCTGTCGTCTTCGATCTTCTCGGTGTCGGAATAGCATCCCGTGGTCAGCTGAGCTTTCAGCGTCTTGTCGATTGCGGGTGTGATGGTGGCTTTGCGTATGGCAAGCATCGGGTGAAGAGGATCGGCGGGTCGCGGCAGCGTAGCGGGATCTGTCACGCAATGCCAGCCCGAAGACTTAGACTCCCTGAGTGTCAAGGGGAAATCCAGAATCTGATCTTGAAATCCGGCACCACCCCGCCAGATTCTGGACGAATGCCTTTGAGAATCAGCCATGTGGAGACCGGGTTTCAAACCCGCCAAAAAAAGAGACAGAAAATCTGTCCCGTTTCACACGCATTCCACACAAAGCGCTGCATCAAGATGGCACAACATGCGAAACACAGAAAAACCACCGACCCAGAATAGCCCATGAATGCCCATAAAAACGCACAAACTGTTGGTAATCAACAAGATGGCGGAGGGGGTGGGATTCGAACCCACGGAACCTTGCGGCTCTCCAGTTTTCAAGACTGGCGCAATCGACCACTCTACCACCCCTCCGGTGTATTGGTGCGGGAGGGATATGGCGGTGCTAGTGGGGGGATTCAAGAAAAACTCTTCACAAAGCTGGGGAAATACGGGGCATCCTACTTGCGAGCGTGGCCATAGGTCTCGCGGAGAGAGGCGGCTTGGGTGGCTTTTCCGTGGGCGAGGAAAGCGAGTTTTTCGGCGGATTCGCGGGCGGTGAGTAGCTCGGCTTCGGCCTTTTGGCGGGCCGGGGAGTCGTTTGGACTGAGGTTCGCTAGGCGGACGGCGGCTTGGGTGAAGTTGTGTTGGGCGTCTTCGAGCGCGGTGGCGAGTTTGTCGGCTTCGGCGCGGGCAGCGATGGCTTGGGCTTGGATGGCGGCGGCGGTCCAGTGTTTCGCGGCGGCGGTTTGGGCGTGTAGTGCGGCTTGGGCGGTCTGGGTGGCGGCGTGGGAGTCTGCTAGGGATTTCTCGGCGGATTCCAGCGTTTTGCGGGCAGCGGGGAGGGCTTGGTCGATGGTGTGGAGGTGGGTTTTGGCGGCGGGGTCCGGGCTTTCCTCGGCGCGTTTACGGGATTTTTCGAGTTCGGCCAGCCCGTCGCGAGTGGCATCACGGGCGGTGATGTGGGTGATGTGGAGTTTTTCTGCGGCTTTGAGTTCCTGAATGCTGCTGGAAATGAGGGCGGAGAGTTGATCGAGCCGGGTCTGGATGGTGGGCGGGTTGGCGTGGATTTCACCGAGGAATTTGCCGTCGTCGGTGTGATAAATGCGGACGCAGCCTGCGGAATCGGCGACGAAGGCGCGTTTTTCGGCGGAGTCGATGGCGACGGCGGTGGGCAGGGTGGGGGAGCTGTGGGGAATCTCGCGGGCGGGGCTAAAATCGGGCTTCCAGAGTCTGGTCTTCATGTCGCGCCCTGCGGAAATGGACGAGCCATCGCGGCCAAAGGCGAATGCGGTGACTCCGCCGGGATGGGCGTCGATTTTTTTAACTTCACTGCCGCCATTCATTTCCCAAAAGCGGAGGGTACCGTCTTCTGAGGCGGTGGCGAGGAGGTCGGAGTCGCTGCGAAAACTGGTGGCGGTGATGGCGGCTTGGTGACCGCGCAGGGTGTGAAATTCGCTGGCGGTGTCGCTTTCCCAGACCCAGACGCCGCCGTTGCGGTCGCCGCTGGCAAGGAGGACGCCATCGGGTGAGAGATCGAGGGCGGTGATCCAGTCAGTGTGTTTTTTGACGGATTTCACGATCTCACCGGAATCGGTGTTCCAGAGCTTGAGCAGGCGGGATGGGCCGCCGGTGGCGACGATGTCGAGGCCGGGACGGATGTCTGCGGCGAGGACGGAATCGAATTCTTTTGCGGTGGTGAAGAGTCTCTCACCCGTGGTGATATCGAAGGTGACGGTGGCTCCAGACTTGCCGGGAACACCACCACCGACAATCAGAAAACGAGCGTTTGAAGTGAAAGCTAGTGAAACAGGATTGCCTTCTGGAAATGACAGAATGCCAACGAGATCGAGAGATTTTGTATGAAAAAGTAAAACTTGCCGTTGGCCCGTGACCGCGAGCAGCGGCGACCACGGCGAGGTGGCAATCGCGTGGATGGCGGCAGCGCGGGAGGTGATGACGGGCGGTTCCAGTAGGAGATCGACGGGCATGGGCGGCGGTCCGTCGGGCTTGGCGCTGGAGTCAGTTTTCAGCTTGGTTTCAAACTTTCGTTTGGATGGCTTACGAGCAGAAGACGAGTTGTTTTCGAGGAGTCCATCTTCGATCCAACGCTTGAGGATTTCGACTTTCTCGTCGGGAAGTTTTTCGCCCTCGGGCGGCATCGGTTTCTCGGCGCCGGGGAGGAGGGCGGCAATCAATGCGGAACCTGTGTCGCCGGGTTCAACGATTTTTCCGCCGGAGCCACCTTTGAGAACGGCGGCGAAGGTGGAGAGGTCGAGGCCGCCTTTGAGTTTGTCCGGGTTGTGGCAGTTCAGGCAGGTTTGCTGAAAAATCGGGAAGACATCGCCTTCGTAAGTCGTCTTTTCCTCGGCAGCGGCAAGGGCGACTAGAGCGACGAAAATGAGCGGGCGGCAGGGCATTCGGGCAGAATTTCACCGCCGGATACGGGTTTCGCAAGCCGTCACTAACGCGAAATGAGTGCTATTTTTCCTCAGATCGCCTGATGGGAATCTGCGGATGCTGCTGGCAGGGCGGGTGCAAGGATCATGCAAAGCGCGGCGAGAGCCAGAATGTAGCCAGACGAGAGATCTTGGCTGAAGGATAGGGCGAAATAGAAGTATGCTTCATTTTCAGCCGTCGGGAAAATGATGGGGGGAAGCGTCATACTGAGAAACAACGCGAGTGCGGGCAGGCACAGCAGCATGATGAAGGAGGCGCTGCGCGAACTCAATCGCGCCGAAAACAGTCCGCGCGGGAGATCGATACAAATCTGGTGAGCGACTCTTTGAAGCTGCGCACGGCTGAAGCGACTGGATTGCAGAGAATCGCGAACGAGACGTGGATTGGCTAATTTCAGTTTGAGATTCATGGGACTGCCGGGGTTTTACACGCTAACACGTAGGAATCCAGTAATTTTTAGAATTCCGTGAAATTAAATAAAACGAAACGAATTTTTAGAAAAAATTTGAGTGGCGAGAGCTTTTTGAAAATGAGGTGGTTTTTACACAGTCCACCGGCGCCGATGAAGATTTCATGGATGCAGCACGCGGCTCGTCAGAATTCACTCTTCCCCGGCTTGCAACCTCGCGGCGGGCGTCTAAACAAGGGGCTGACATTCTTGTGAAAAGCTATTTCCTTCGCCGCTTGCTACTGATTCCGCCCACGTTGATCGGAATCACGCTGTTGGTGTTCGTGGTGACTCGTTTCGTGCCGGGCGGGCCGATGGAGCGGATGCTGCAACAGGCGGCGGGCGGTGCGGATCAGGGCGGGAAGCGTTCCTCTGCGGGACAATCGCAAGGTGGACTGAGTGAGGAGCAGCTTGAGGAGCTGGAAGAGCAGTTTGGTTTGGAAAAAAACATGTTCGTCGCTTACGGCCAATGGTTGGGGATCGCGCCTCGGGAGACGCGGATTTCTAAAGGCGAATTTGGGAGTCAGGGGCAGGAAACCATCGGCGGCGGCGTGGATGTGGAAACGACGGCGGTCATCGTGTTGCGCGGCGATGGTCGGGTCGCGCATGTGAAACGGGCGAGCGGAAAAGTGGTCTCAGCGGTTTTTGCGGACACGGGAAAACCCTTGGCCGACGCAGGCTGGAAGGTCCGTTATGAGACGAACGAGGATCGCCAAAAACGTTTTTCCCGGCGCAACCCAGGCACGACTGAGCTTCCATCTTATTTACCGCGAGCCGTGATATATCAGACTCGTTTCACGGGGCTGCTCCAAGGCGATCTTGGGCGATCCACGGTTTACAATGATCCGGTGGACGAGATGATTCTCTCGCGGATGCCGGTGGCGGCTTACTTCGGATTGCTGACCGCCATCATCACTTACTCGGTTTGTTTGCCGTTGGGAGTTTTGAAAGCGTTGAAACATCGGACCTTCATCGACTCAGCGAGCTCGGTGTTGATTTTCCTCGGCTACTCGATTCCCGGCTTCGCGCTCGGGGCGATTTTACTCGTCTATCTCGGGGCACGGATGAGTTGGTTTCCGCTGTTTGGGATGACCAGTCCTGACTTCGATCTGATGAGTAATTGGGACAAAGCGAAGGATCTCGCGCATCACACGGTGCTGCCGCTGACGTGTTATGTGGTCGGTGGTTTCGCGATGTTGACGATGCTGACAAAAAACAACCTGATGGATAATCTCGCCGCCGACTACGTGCGCACGGCGGTGGCGAAGGGATCGAGTTTCCGCCGCGCGGTGTTCGGTCACGCATTTCGAAATTCGATGATTCCAGTGGCGACGAGTCTCGGTGGATTGGTGGAAATTTTCATCGGCGGCTCGTTGTTAGTGGAGACGGTTTTCGATATCCAAGGCTTCGGGTTGTTGCAGTTTCAATCCGTGGTCGCACGCGATGTCCCGGTTATCATGGGCACGCTGACCATTGCGGCGTTTTTGATGCTGATCGGAAATGTGTTGTCTGACTTCATCGTGGCGATGGTGGACCCGAGGATCAAATTCGAGTGATGATGCGAGCCATAGGACTATTACTTTTGTTGCTCGGAGCACTCGCGGCGGCGGGCGAGATTTACGGGATCGCATTCCCGACAGCGCGGTGGTTTTTCTCGGCGAGCGATTCGGTGCCGTTGTTGAAATACAAACTAAGCGGCGGGAAGTTTTTCCTGTGGTTTGGGTGGTTGAGCGTGGCGATTCTGATGGCGGGCGGGCTGTGGCTCCTCGTTCGTTCGTTCCGCCGTGGGCCGCGCAATCCGGTAACTGAGCGGCAGTTTCGGCGTTTTCGTGAGATCAAGCGCGGGTATTACTCGCTGCTCATTTTAATTTTGCTAGGTGGACTCGCAGCACTGGATCAAGTCGTGGTCGGCAAACGCGCGCTGGCGGTGAAGTATGAGGGGAAATGGAGTTTTCCTGCGTTTTTACCCGGCGATTTAAAAAATCAGGATTTTGGAATCACCGGCGAACTTGCCGAAGCACCGGCAAACTATCGGGAAATGAAACGGCTGTGGAAGGGATCCAGCGATAACCGCGTCATCATGCCGTTAGTTCCGTTTGACCCGACTGGCGACACGCTCCCACCACGCTCGCGTCCGTTGGTTGAGCGAGAGGGCGTCTTTTATGAATCCGGAAGCCGGAAGCCTTACTTCGGCCTCGCGGCGCGTTATCATGATGTCGCCAGCTCGCGGATTCATCTCCGGCAAGCGATGCGAAATGGCAAACTCACCGGGCCTATCGATGGCTGGAGCGCAGACGGCTCGCCAGCTTACACAGGCGAGATGCAAAACGGCGAACTTGTCTCCGAACGCTTCAACGGCGCGGGGACGAAGGAAGAATTTCTCGCCCTGCCGACCAGCGAATACCGGGCGATCAAATATCATCCTGCACCGCCGATCCCGTCAGAGGGAAATTGGCTAGGCACCACCTCGCAAGGTTTCGACATCCTCGCCTATTTGTATGGCGGGTTGCAGGTAAATTTCAAAGCCGTGATGATCTATCTGCCGCTGGTGTATTTCATCGGGATCTCGCTGGGAATGTTGATGGGCTACTTCGGCGGCTGGTTTGATTTGGTGATGCAGCGGTTGATTGAAATTTTCTCTAACGTGCCATTTCTGCTGCTGATGATCATCTTCTCCAGCATGGTCCCCATTCATTACAAAGGGCTCCCGATCATCCTCACGATCCTTGTGGTTTTCAGTTGGATGGGCCTCAGCTCACTGATGCGGACTGCGGCTTACCGCGACAAGGAGCGCGACTACATTTCTGCTGCGAAGGTTCTCGGCGCGAGCACGCCTCGCATCATTTTTCGCCACCTGTTACCCAACACCGTCGCGATCATTGTGACCTTGGTGCCGTTCAGTGTGTCCATCATGATTTCCTCGCTGACTTCGCTGGACTACCTCGGTTTCGGCCTGCCGCCAGAGTATGCGAGCTGGGGCCGCTTGCTGAACGACGGGCTGGCTAATTTGTCATCGCCTTGGCTCGTCACTTCCACCTTCGTCGTTCTCGTCGGGCTGTTGGTGCTCATTACCTTTGTCGGTGAAGCGGTCCGAGAAGCCTTCGATCCCAAAAAATTCACCTACTACCGTTGATGCGTCGCTTTCTTCTATCGCTGGTTCTCGTCGCCGCTGGCATTTGCCTGTTGGCTTCATGCCGCAAGGACGAGAGCGAGACTGCGCGCGCGCTGGACTTCGAGGCATTCATTCCGCGCTATAACAACTACATCCAAAAGTGGCTCGCCGAGCAGCAGGCGATCACGAATCAAGAAACCGAACGCATCAGCGCAGCTCTCACCACCGCGCAAGGTGAGGCGAAAGCACTGCTAGAAATCCAAGCGACGGCAAATCGCCGCGAACGTGAGAAATGGGAGTTCCGCCTCGGTCTCGGAGATTATCTTAAAGTCGGAGATCCAACTGAAATCCCAGCGGATCTGATTTGGGAAAACGGCATGGATCAGCCGGAGATTGGTGATTCACGTGCAATCAAAGGCGGTGTGTTGCGACGGCAAATCTCTGATTTTCCGCCGACCATTCGTCCTTTCGGCCCGAACGCGAATCATAGTTTTCGCAGTGAACTCTATGACTTGATCGACATCGACCTGCTATCACTGCACCCGAAGACGATGAAGATCATCCCTGGGCTGGCTCGCGAGTGGGCGATATCTGCGGACAAGCGAACGGTGTATTTTCGCATCGATCCAGAAGCTCGTTACTCGGACGGAGTCGCGGTCTCGGCGCGAGATTTCCTCGTCACGGTTTTCGTCAACGTTTCCGACAACTTGGTGAATCCTTATCAGAAGCAATTTTACCGCGAGAACATCGCTCAGATCGCGATGTATGACGATCACACCATCTCGGTTTCGCAGCCGGAGGCGAGTTTCTTTGGCCCACTCATCGCCGGAGCTCTTGGACCATCGCCCGCGCATTTTTATGCTGAGTATGGGCCTGACTATGCTGAGCGATACCAATGGCGATTCCCGCCCACCACTGGCGCGTATGAGGTGAAACCCGGCGACATCGTTAAAGGAGTTTCTATCACCCAAACCCGTGTCAAAGACTGGTGGGCGAAGGATAGGAAATACTATCGTTACCGTTTCAACCCAGACAAGCTCGTCAACAGCGTGGTCCGCGATGAGTCGAAAGCGTTCGAGTTATTTCGCGCGGGCGAGATCGACACCTTTCTCATCACGCGGCCTGAGTATTGGTATGAAAAATCCGAGATCCCACCGATTTACGACGGCTACATCGAGCGGACGACGTTCTATAAGCAGTTTCCCAAAGTCCCACTCGGTCTTTATCTGAATGTGACCAAACCACCTCTGGGGAATTTGGATGTCCGCATCGGCATTCATTATGCGATGAACTGGCAGAAGGTGATCGACGTAATTTATCGCGGCGACTATCAGCGGCTGAATGCCTTCAACGAGGGATTTGGCACGCTGAGCGATCCTAACATCAAGGCACGTCCTTACTCGATCCAAGCGGCCCGCGAATCGTTCGCGAAAGCGGGCTACAGCGAAGAAGGGCCTGATGGGGTTTTGAAAAAATCAGATGGAACTCGGCTTTCCATCGCGCTCACTTATCCGGGGATGCCAATCTATGATCGGATTTTTTCGCTGCTGCGCGACGAAGCAAAAGCCTGCGGGATGGAGCTGCGTCTCGATGGACTTGAGATGACTGTGTCCTACAAAAAGGAAATGCAGAAGCAGCATGAGATTGGTTTTGGCTCATGGAATACCGAACCGCCGATGCCGGACTTCTATCAATTTCTCCACTCGACCAATGCCTTCGACGCGAAGGGAAATCCAAAACCTAACACCAACAACACTTTCGTTTGGGCACGTCCTGATACCGACCGACTCAGCGAGATCGTCCGCAGTGCTGGCACCGAAGAGGAACTCGCCGATGCAGTGCGGAAACTGCAAAACATCATGCACGACGAAGCGATCTTCGTCCCCGGATTCGCCATCGACTTCGTGAAAGTCGGCTCATGGCGGTGGGTGAAATGGCCGGACAGTGAGGAAACTCGTTTCAGTCCGCCGGTAACTTACGAGCCACACGAGACGCATGTGCTGTGGATCGATGACAAGGTGAAGGCCGAAACGATGGCGGCCCGGCGTGTAGGCAAGGTTTTCCCGGAGAGCACACGAGTCGTCGATGAATACCGCGTCCTCCCGCCTAAATCTGAAGAAACACCCGGAGAACCATGACCGAAGAGCCGGAAAATATCTTGGAGGTGGACAAGCTCATCACCTCGTTTGAAACCGAGCGCGGCTTGCTGCGGGCGGTGGATCAAGTGTCGTTCAATGTTCCGTTAGGCAAGACGGTCGGCATTGTGGGTGAGTCGGGATGTGGGAAAAGCGTCACCGCCATGTCAATCATCCGTTTGCTGCCGCAACCTGCGGGAAAAATTCTCGGTGGGCATGTTTTCTTCAAAGGACATGATCTGGTGAGAGCGACGGATCGGGAAATTCATCGCATCCGTGGCGGTGAGATCGGGGTGATTTTCCAGGAGCCAATGGCAGCTTTGAACCCGGTGCATCGGATCGGACGGCAAGTGGCGGAGGTTTTTCGGATTCACACGAAGTTGTCGAATCGCGATGCGTGGGCGGCAGCGACTGAGATGCTCGATCTCGTCCGCATTCCCGCGCCGGAGAAGCGAATGATGGATTACCCGCATCACCTATCAGGCGGGATGCGGCAACGCGTCGTCATCGCGATGGCGTTGGCTTGCAAGCCGTCTCTGCTCATCGCCGACGAGCCTACTACCGCGCTCGATGTCACGGTGCAGGCGCAGATTTTGGATCTGATGGGACGTCTTCGTGAAGAAATGGGGATGTCCACGATTTTGATCACGCATGATCTTGGAGTGATCGCGGAGTCATGCGACGAAGTGGTGGTGATGTATGCGGGGCGTGTCGTGGAGAAAGCATCGGCAGAGGAGCTGTTTGCCAATCCGCTTCACGCCTACACGCGCGGGCTACTCGCTTCGATTCCTACACTCGATATGCCGTCCAAGTCCGTGCTTCACACCATTCCGGGGATGGTTGCGCCATTGGCAGATCTTTCGCATGGCTGTCGGTTTTGTCAGCGGATGGGGCGGAATGCGCCGGTTTCTCGGGAACGGCCGAGGTTTATCGAGGCTTCGCCGGGGCATTGGGTGGAGGATTGTGCGGAGTGCGCGGGAAGATGAACATCGAACATCGAACATCGAAGGGAAGAAATTGAAGAGAAGGGAAGAGAATGAAGAAGGATGATGATAAACCGAAGTATGACTTGGAAGATCGGCTGTTGGACTTTGGAGCGATGGTGATTTCACTGACTCGCAAGCTGAGTGGCGACTACGCTGAGAGGCATGTGGGACATCAACTTTTGCGTTCTGGCACCGCGCCCTTGTCTCATCATGGCGAGGCGCAAGCCGCCGAGTCTCCGGCTGATTTCATTCATAAAATGCGGCTCGCCTTAAAAGAACTTCGTGAATCGGAACGATGGCTCAGGTTGATTTCCCGCGCCGCATTACTTCCTAGCGAAAACAATCTCACTCACCTCCTCGACGAAACCGACCAACTCATTCGCATCTTCGTCACCAGCATCGCCACCGCCGAAAAACGCCGAAAATAACTCTCACTTCTCTTCATTTTCTTCCCTTCGATGTTCAATGTTGGGCGTTCGATGTTCGATGTTCATTCTCACAGCTATGCCACCTCTCCTCTCCATCACTGATCTCCGCATCCACTATCCAGTGCGTAGCGGTGTTCTAATGCGCCAAACTTCCGCTGTGCGCGCGGTGGATGGCGTCTCGTTAGACATTGCTCCGGGGGAAACCTTGGGACTCGTCGGTGAGTCGGGCTGCGGGAAATCCACGCTGGGAAAAGCAATCGTCCGGCTCATCAAGCCAACGTCTGGAAGCATTTCCTTCGACCAGCATGACATCACGAACACCCACCAACGCGCCCTGCGTCCGTTGCGGAAAAATTTCCAGATGATCTTCCAAGATCCGGCGGAATCGCTCGATCCGCGCATGAGCGTTAGGGATCTTATCGCCGAGCCATTCGTCATCCATGGGATGGGAAATCGCTCCGAAAGGATCACTTGGGTGAATGAACTGCTAGATCGTGTCGGCCTCCCGATTTCGGCGGCGGATCGCTATTCGTTCGAGTTTTCCGGCGGTCAACGCCAGCGCATCGGGATCGCTCGAGCGTTAGCTCTCAAGCCGAAGCTGATCGTCTGTGATGAGCCAGTTTCCGCGCTGGATGTCTCGGTTCAATCGCAGATTCTCAATCTCCTCGTCGAGTTGCAGAAGGATTTCGGCCTAGCCTATCTTTTCATCGCTCACGATCTCTCGGTGGTGAAACATGTGAGTGATCGAGTGGCCGTGATGTATCTGGGAAAAATCGTCGAGCTAGCGACGGCGGAGGCGATTTATCAAAACCCGCGCCATGCCTACACGCAGGCTCTTCTGTCCGCGATTCCGTCTCACGATCCCAAGGTGAAGCGGCAGAGAATTTTGCTCGAAGGCGATGTCCCATCCCCCATCGACCCGCCAGCAGGAAGTGCTTTCGGTCATCGCATCAATCACCCCAAGTATGCGGAGACCATTGGCGCGGATCTTTCACTTCGCGAAATTTCCGCCAATCACTGGGTAGCGGCAGATCCGTGTTGTGTTTCAGAGGCCGACTGGGAGTTCATCAAGCCGCCCGCCAGCGGACCGATGTGACGACTGCGGTGCGTGGAAATGGACCGCGAAATTCATTTCGCGCGGGCAAGTCTTGGAGCTTCGGGCGAAATAAATTTCGCGGTCCGTTGGAGAAATCACTTCGTTTCTGATAGCGACTTCGGTCGTGCAAGCCTCTCCGCGCTTGCAGTGGCGCGGTTTCGCCACAAGACTTCGCACATGTTTTCGCCCAAGTGGAAAAAGGAAGCGCTGCACCTCGTGAAGGGCGCGAAGAAATTCGTCGATTACAAACGCGACTTGTTGAAGCCGGAGCGCGTGGCGGAAATTAATTCCCGGCGGGATGACTTGCTTGCGGCGATAAAGTCCAAAGATCGCGCAGCAGTGGCTGAGGCATCGAAGCAGGTGCGAGCGGTTTGCGAAAACGCGCTGCCGCATGAGAAACCGCTCGGTTGGCTTGAGGAAAACGTCGAGGTCATGTTCGTCGCTATCGTCATTGCGCTGGGCCTGCGGGCTTACTATCTCCAGCCGTTTCGGATTCCCACCGGCTCGATGCAGCCGACGTTGAACGGGATCATCGGTACGCCACTGAAGAAGGAAGATTGGCCGAGTTTCCCTGTGCGGATGATGCAGATGGCTTTGCGCGGGAGAGATTACGTCCATGTCGTGAATGACAAGGATCGGCGGATTGCCGACATTAAGGACATGCAGTTTTTGCATTTCTTCAGTCGTTCAGAAATCATCTTCGCGGATTCCAAACCCAACGCTGTGAGCCGTTTACTTGGTAGCGATCCGCTGCGACTGCCTAGCCCCTCATCGCCGCTCAAGAACTTGGGGCTTGATGCTGCAATCAGCTACGCTCAAGCCCATCGCGGGATGATTCCGAAAGGCACGGTACTTTGTGAAGGCTATGTTGATACTGGAGATCTGGTGCTAGTGGACAAATTTTCCTATCATTTCCGCAGTCCAAAACGCGGCGAAGTTTTCGTGTTTGAAACCACAGGCATTGAGGGAATTAAGCGACGCAATGGTCCGCAAGGAGCGGGTGCCCACTATATTAAGCGTCTCGTGGGAGTCCCTGGAGATAAACTCTCTGTGCAGTCACCAAACTTAATGGTTAACGGGAAAATCGCCCAAGAACCCGGTATTCAGAACGTCATCAAAGGCGAGGGTGCTTACAATATTAACCCTAACGGTTACAGTTATGCGAGCTCTAGGGATCAATCTAGCGATGGAAAATCCATCCGCCAGTATATCTCCAAGTCGGGCGACGTTCTCACCCTCGCCAGTGAAGCCCGCCCCGGGATGCGCGAATACGCGGCCTTTGGCGACAACACGAACAACTCGCTGGATTCTCGCTATTGGGGGGCGGTGAAAGAGTTTAACCTCGTCGGTCCCGCGCTCTTTTCGCTGTGGCCGTTCACCACTGGCCATTGGGGATTCATCCGCTGATGCCGTGTCCACCGCCTCGGAGATCACTCGCAAGGCGAAGTCAAATCTGGCTTTTGCGCTGCGTGTCCTGCCTGCGGATCGGCGCGATGACATGGTGCTCTTCTACGCATTTTGCAGAACTCTCGACGATCTCGCAGACGAACCCGGATTGCAGTTAGGCGATCGTGCTCACGCCTTAGAACTCTGGAAATCTGGACTCACGCTGGGTTTCGAAACTCCCGATGATTTTCAACGAGAAATCCTCTCCCTACGCGACAGACGGAGCATTCCGAACCACCTGCTCATCGCCATCGTCGAGGGCTGCATGATGGATCTGCAACCGCAGCTTTTTCACACTCAGGAAATTCTCTCCAGCTACATCTGGAAAGTCGCCTGCGCGGTGGGCCTCGTTTCGATTCGCCTGTTTGGGTGTAAAGATGCTGGCTCAGAGCAATACGCCATCGCGCTGGGACACGCCTTGCAGTTGACAAATATCCTGCGGGACATCGACGAGGATCTTTCTAACGGCCAACGAATTTACCTACCGCTCGAAGACCTCGCCCGCTTCGGCTACACTCAGGAAAACCTCCTCGCTCGCGTGCGCGATCAACGTTTCCTCGCCCTCATGGCCTACGAGGCAGACCGTGCTGACCGCTATTTTCAGGAAGCCGCCGCTGCCCTGCCTGCGAGTGATCGCAAAGCCCTCGCCCCGGCCCGCATCATGGCGGAAACCTATCAGGCATTGCTCGATAAGATGCGTGCCGATGGTTTCCGTGTTTTTGAGAAACGTTACCGCATTTCTCGATTCCGTAAGCTGGCGATTCTTTCCAAGCATCTCATTGCAAGATCCCGTTGAGTAAATAGAGTTCTCTAAATTCCCATTAGTAATCCATGTCTAAACACGCACTTCTTCTCCTCGCTGGCATCGTTGGACTTCACTCCTGCACACCGCCGCCGCCCGTGCCACCGCCGCGTTTCAGGCCGAATCCACCGCACGCGCCCATCCCCGTCCAGCCCGACGCTTACGGCAACGATATTTCCCCACCCGTCGAGCCAACACCCGAGCCACCGCCGCCCACTGCCACTGGCGGCTACCCCACCGGACGCGCAACGAATAATCCCAACGAAGTCATCAGCCCCTACGAACCATTCAACGTCATCGATGTGGCAGGCTTCACCTCCGGGCAGCTCGTTCGTGATCCGTCGAATAAGAAAATCTTCCGCGTGCCGTGAGTGGAAGTCGCTGGTTTCCTGATCTCTAAAGCGACTTTCCCCTTGCTGTCGGGCGACCTGCTTGTTATCCGACTTCGCGTCCATTGGGATATTTACCACTATGAAAACACTGCTCACCACACTCATCATCGCTTGTTCCGCCGTTCTACCGATCTCCAGCGTGCAAGCCGCTCCTGCTGCTGAATTCGTTGAATTTGCCGCTAAGAAATACGGAAATTTCAAAGCTGGCGACGAGTTCACGCTGAAGGTCAAGAACGTCACCATCGTGAGTTCGAATGGCAAGATTCACCCAAAAATGCCCACCTTTAGAAAAGGGCAGAACATTAAGTTCAAGATCGGCAAAAAAGGTGAACTGACTGGCTCAGGATTCAGCATCAACTACGCCTACATCACTGGCGACGTGCATGATTATCTTTCCGGTGGCGATCCCTACAAACTCATCGGATCAGCAAAGGTAACGAAAGGAACTGGAAAGCCAAAGGCCGCTTCCGTGACATTCAATCTCGTCGTGATCTCAGGTCCTATCTCAGGATTTGGTAGCTATCAGGTGACTTACACGTTCTGAAATCTCACCCCCAAAACCGCAAAGGAGAGCCACGCGCTCTCCTTTGTCATTTTCCGAAGATGGTGTGATAGAAAACCTCCGCCGTCACATGGTTTCCGAATGCTGACGGGTGACTTCCATCCTCCATGAACAGCCGATCACCGTTTCCAGCCGCGAATTCTCGCTGCCATGCCTCGCCCACCGGGACGACCAGACATCCCGTATTTTCACCCGCTGCACGGTAGCCGGCTCGCAGTCGTTGTGACATCGCGTGGAAATCGTCACCCGCTAGCTGGTGATGGCCATCGCGCCTGCCCCATGTTTGATAGAGTAACGGGATAGCCCCGCTGCTGCGGGCTTCAGTGGCCAGTTTTCGCAGCGGAGGAAACATCGTGAATGCCGCGAAGCCAGGCGACATGGCGGGAATCTCGCTCTGCTCTTGGAAGACGACGATGTCCCAATTTCCCTCGCGGATTTTTCTCAAAGTCGGCTCAGACGCCGCGTGTTTTGAGAGCGTCCAACCGCCATGAGCCGAGTGGCCGACTCGGACGTTTTTCCCATTTTTCGCGGCTAGTTTTGAAAACGCTTTGGGCACGCCGAAACTGTAACTATTTCCGACAAACAGCACCGCCAGCGTGGAAGTCGCGTTCACCCGATCCACCAGTTCTCGTTGCGGATCTTTGCCTGACGAAAGCGGGACTTGCGTGCCACACGAGGCCAAACCCAAGAAGCAGCCTAGAGTGATGAAAAATTTCACGCGCGGGGATGGGCGGTGTCGTAAGCGTCCTTCAGCCGCTCCTTGGTGACGTGGGTGTAAATCTGAGTCGTGGACAAAGATGCGTGGCCTAACAAAACCTGCACGCTCCGCAAGTCCGCACCTGCATCCAGCATGTGGGTCGCGAAACTGTGCCGCAGCTTGTGCGGACTGACCGCGAACTTGATGCTGCTTCTGTTCAAATACTTCTTCAACAACTGATCCACCGCCTGCTGCGTGATCCGCGTGCGCCGGATGCTGAGAAACAAGGGGCCTGACGTTACCACCGCTTCCTGCCGATAGCGTTGGATCGCATTCAGAGCTGCCCCGCCGACGGGAACCATGCGCTCTTTCGCCCCTTTTCCCATCACTCGCACGGACTCGCCGATGAAATCAACGTGCCTCACATCGAGCGCGAGCAACTCAGAAATCCGCAGCCCGCAGGAGTAAAATAGTTCGAGAATTGCCACGTCTCGCAGCGCCAACCACAGCGGAAACTTTTTACTCACTTCGACACGCAGCGGCATTCCTAGCAGCTCTTCGATCTGCGCGATGGTCAGCACCACGGGCAATCCTCGCTCCGTCTTCGGCAGCAGCACTTCCACCACCGGACTGCGTGCCAAGCCCTGCCGCAGCACCAGATATTTGTAAAACGAACGCAATGCCGCGAACCGCAGACGAATCGTCGCCCGCTTGAATCCCTGCTTGCCGAGCGCGAAAATGTAATCCCGAAAATCATCTGCCGTCTCATTCCGCCATCCGGCGAATTTCTCGCCGCGCCATTTTTGATAGACCGCAAGTGCGTGCCGGTAGTTCACCAAAGTTCTGGGAGACGCGCTTTTCTCCGTCGCTTGGAATTCAAAAAATGCCGTCTCATCGCGATCCATCATCGGGGCGGTAGGCTAGCCAGGCGAGCTTGTGACTCCAAGTTCGTTTTCAAACAACGAGAGCAATTAGGAATCATTTCTCCCACACCCGCGCCCGCAGTGCTTCCGCGGCGGCTCTGGCCTCGGCTTCTTTCTTACTCTTGCCTTTGCCGGTCGCGAGAATGGTGCCTTGCCATGAAACTTCGGATTGGAAAACGCGCCGATGATCCGGGCCGCTCTCGCCGATGACCTTGTAAATCGGTGCCTGCGGATGAATCGCTTGCAGGCATTCCTGGAGCTCGCCTTTGGGATTTCGCTCCTCGGGACTGGTGACCATGCTACCAATCTCTGACTCGAAAAGCCGCAACACCAACTCACGCGCCGGAACCGGACCCGAGTCCAGATAGACCGCGCCGATCAGTGACTCGAAGGCGTCCGCCAAGGTCGATAGCCGCCGCCGACCACCCGTGGCTTCTTCGCCTTTTCCCAGCAAAACGTAATCGCCCAAGTGAATCGCCATCGCGAATCGAGCAAGAGCCCTGCGGGAAACCACGCGCGATCGCAGCTTGGTGAGTCGTCCCTCAGTGAAGTCTGGGAACATTTTAAAAAGCTCTTCAGTGACGATGAGCTGGAGCACGGCGTCGCCGAGGAACTCCATCCGCTGGTTATCGAAATGCGGTTTCTGCGACTCGTATGCGAGACTCGGATGAGTCAACGCTTCCGCTAACAGCAGCGAATTGCGAAATTTATAGTGAATCCTGCTCTCAAGCGGCTGCATCAGTCGTTCTACTTAGTTTCCCTCTTCCCCGTCCAAATCTCTCTTGAGACTCCGATGGGAAAGGTGGGGTGATCGACGGGACTCGAACCCGCAACAACCAGAATCACAATCTGGGGCTCTACCATTGAACTACGACCACCATTTCAGGCGGGCGTGATGGGTAATCCATGCATCTGGATTTGGGAAGGGAAAAATCGCCACTCGCAGCTTTTGCAGAGTCCGCAGTCGTTGGCCTGCGGGTGAGAAAAAAAGAAGTCGGCGGAAACCGAAGTGGGGGGGAACTCGATTTTCGCCGACTTTTTTGAATCGGGGGGATTATTTCAAACTCGGGGGGGAGGTTGTGTTTGTCGCTGTCCGCTCCTCGGGGGGATGGGGTGCTCGCGGCGACAGGAAAAGAAGTATCTCAAAATCGGCCACATGCCTACTACGCGATGACGTGGTTCGTTCATTTGGCAGATTTTTTCCTGAAACAATCCGTCGTGTGATCGTCCACCATGCCGACGGCTTGCATGAATGCGTGCATCGTGGTGGAGCCGACGAAGTTAAATCCAGCCTTACGCAGAGCCTTGGAAAGCGCGTCAGATTCCGGCGTGCTAGATTTGAAATCTGCGAGCACTCGGTGGTGATTGGTAATCGTTTTCCCGCCTGTGAAGCTCCACAACCAATCGACTGGATCGGCGATTTCTAGCCACGCCCGCGCATTCTGGCGGACAGATAGAATTTTCCCGCGATGACGGATGATGCCGGGATCGAGGATGAGTTTTTCCAACTGAGCATCCGTCATTTTCGCGACTTTCGCTGGCTCGAAGTTGTGAAAAACTTGGCGGTAGCGTTCGCGTTTTTGGAGCACGGTCCACCAAGACAGCCCGGCTTGCGCGCCTTCTAGGCAGATGCACTCGAACAAATATCGTGGATCGCGAGACGGCACGCCCCACTCGGAATCATGGTATTCAACGTAGAGCGGATGTTGGGGCGGTAGCCACGGGCAACGGGTCATAGCGGGATTTTTCCCATCCCAAGCAGGAACGCAATCCTGTCTTGCCGCTCGCTGCCGCGCCTGCTTCCCTTCGCGCCCGAACCTGAAAATTTATGGCTAACAAAGATGTCACCGATCCCGCCCGCATGGAAAAAATCGTGTCGCTGTGCAAACGCCGCGGCTTCATTTTCCAAGCTGGAGAAATTTACGGCGGCCTCAACGGCTGCTGGGACTACGGCCCGCTCGGTGCGGAACTGAAGCGGAATTTAAAAGACTATTGGTGGCGGAAAACCGTACAGGAACGCGACGATGTCCTCGGCATGGACGGCGCGATTTTGACGATGGAGCAGGTGCTTGTCTCGTCGGGACACGTCGGTGGATTTAGTGATCCGATGTCCACTTGTAAAAGCTGCCAGCGCCACATCCGCTTTGACCAGTTGCAGAGCATGATGGCGGAGTCGGAGTGGGCTCAGTCCCTCGCCGGAGCCATGGCTGTGACGACAGACGGTCACATCACGGGAGCTTCCGTAAATGGTGAACAACTCAAACGCTGGGCGAACAAATACGGCAAGAAACTGGCTCCCGGTTTGGCCTTGGTTCGGAATCTCGATATCACACTTAGCTTTTTCATCGAAGAATCGGAGCGTCTCGGCCAATCCATGGAGCCATGGCATTTTTACCAACTAATGGCCACGGAACAACTGGCTCAGACGGGACTTCAAAATCCGTGTCCACATTGTGGTGGCGTGCTTTCCGAGCCGAAGCAGTTTGAACTGATGTTCAAAACAAACATGGGCGCAACGGGTGACGGCATCGCCTACCTCCGCCCGGAAACCGCTCAGTCGATTTTCTGCCAATACAAGAACGTCCTCGACTCAAACCGCGTGAAGCTCCCATTCGGCATCGCGCAGATTGGGAAATCGTTCCGCAACGAGATCAACCCGCGCAATTTTACCTTCCGCTCGCGCGAGTTCGAGCAAATGGAGATCGAGTATTTCTGCCACCCAGACGACGGGCTTCGCCTCACCGACGAGTGGTTAGAAGAGCGTCTCAAGTTCTACGGCGAGATCGGCATCCCGCGCGAGAAGCTCCACATCCTCGACATCCCCGATGGCGAGCGTGCCTTCTACTCGAAGAAAACTTACGACATCGAGTATGAGTTCCCCTTCGGCATTCAAGAGTTAGAAGGAGTCGCCTATCGCACTGACTACGACCTCGGCGTGCATGAAAAAGGCTCTGGCAAGTCCCAGCTCTACTTCGACGAGGAAACGAAGGAGAAATTTCTCCCACACGTTGTCGAGCCGTCTGCCGGTTGCGACCGCACGGTGCTCGCGCTCATTTGCGAAGCCTTCGATGAAGAAACTCTCACCGACGAGAAGGGCAAAGACGACAGCCGCACCGTTCTGCGCTTCGTCCCACGCATGGCGCCCATCAAAGTAGGCATTTTCCCACTGCTGAAGAAGAACGAGGAACAAGTCCGCCTCTGCAAAGAAATCCAAAAGACGCTCCAGCCATGGATGAACGTTTTCTATGACGACGGCGGAGCACTCGGCCGTCGCTATCGTCGCCAAGACGAAGTCGGCACCCCGTTCTGCGTGACGGTGGATTTCGAGACACTCGGCGAGGAAAATCCCGACCTCAAAGGCACCGTCACCATCCGCCACCGTGACTCGATGGAACAAGAACGCTTACCGATCAGCGAGCTTCTCGCGTGGTTGCTGGAGCGTGTCCGTTAAATTCAAGTGAACCACTCTTGAGGTGGTGCATACACCTGCAGGCCTTCGATGCTTTTGAAATGGGCGTCAGAGGTCAACACGGCAGCACCTATTCTCAACGCGCTGGCCCCGATTACTAAATCCGGCCCAGGGATCACCTTGCCTTTTCGATCCATTTCCCATCCCAGATCAGCCGCAGCTTGCCACAACCGATTGTCACTTGGCACGTTGACCATCACATCCATGAGTGAGGAAATACGCTCCCGCGCTTTGACCGCTGTGATTCCCCGTAAAACCTCCAAGCGAACCATCCCGCAGACCACAAGCGATCTTCCCAGCTCTTCTGCCCAGTCATACAAAGTGCCGATCGGATCGCGTCTGGATCTCAGCAGGTCGATATAGACATTACTGTCAATCAGGACTTCATTTGGCATAGTTGGGAATTTCCGCCTCGCGCATTGAGTTCAAATCATAGTTGGGATCCACCGCATCTGCCATTTCCTCGGACGTCAGCCCGATTCCTCGTCTTCCGAATTCCCGGAAACGCATCTTTCTATCCATTTCCCGCAAGGCCATTTCGACCGCTTCGGTCTTCGACTTGCATTCGTATTCCTCCATGACTCGCTTCAGCAAATCCTCATCTATGTGCATGGTCATTTTCATACCATACTCGGTATGGCTTTTTGCCCGCCTTGTCGAGTATTTCTTAAAATCCAGTCATAGCGTGAAACAAAACAGGTTCCTCAACTTGACAGTATATCCCTGGAAGTACATCTATGAGCCGCATGAAAACCAAGATCTTCAAAAGCGGCAATTCACTCGCCGTCAGGCTCCCAAAGGCGCTGGAGCTGACTTGTGGTCCCGTCTCCATCCATCGCGAGGACGGTAAAATCATCATTGAACAAGTGACAGAAAACGGTTGGCCAGTTGGTTTTTTTGAAAGCGTGCGAATTTCTCGTAAAGACTTCGGGCGCGAAAAAATCACTTACGTGGAGAAAGCACTTTGAAGCGAATCCTCGATACCAATGTCTGTATCGACGTCTTGCGGGGTCGCAAAAAAGTCGTCGATCAGCTTGCTACTTGTCGCCCAAAAGACTGCTACATTTCCGTAGTCACAGAATTCGAGCTTTTCCAAGGCGCAGACCGAGCACCGGACGAACATCGTGAAGACGAACGCACCAAAGTCTTACGTTTCGTCAGCTCCTTGCAAATTTTGCCCTTTGATTCCAACTGCGCCCGTATCGCCGCCCGCCTCAATGCCGGGTTACTCAACCAAGGCACGCCAGTCAGCATCACCGATGTCTTTATCGCCGCCACTGGACTGCGTCAGCAATGGACCGTCGTCACTAACAACACCAAAGACTTCCGCCGATTCGACGGCCTCACTCTTGAAGACTGGCGTTGAAAGCCAAAGGTACATTCATGAAGCCGATTGAAGCCTGCTTTTGAGTTAAGTGAATGATGAACCTCTGAGGACGACGAAGATGTGGGCAAATCGGGCGATTCTTTTATTGATTGATGGAAAGAGGATGTTTCGCCCGAAGAAAGAGTAAATCACGCTAAACTTGGCCAACCAAAACGGCGTTGAGAAACTCACGCCATTTTCAAATCCCTCACCACTTGATTCTTCCCCACAGGCTCACCACTCTCCGCCCATGTCCGAGCCTGCACTGACCCCGATGATGGCCCAATATCAAGCCATGCGGAAATCTCTGCCCGCCGACATGATCCTTTTTTACCGTCTCGGCGACTTCTACGAGATGTTCTTCGACGACGCGAAAAACGCCTCGCCCATCATGAACGTCGCCCTCACCAAACGCGGCGGCACGCCAATGTGCGGCGTTCCGTATCATGCCGCGCAAGGCTACATCGCCCGCCTGCTCAAGGCCGGAAAGCGGGTCGCCATCGCCGAACAAACCTCCGAACCCGTCGCCGGAAAACTCGTTTCTCGCGAAATTTCCCGCATCCTCACACCCGGCTCCATCGACGATTTTGAGCTGCTCGACGACCAACGCCCGAACTACCTCGCCGCCGTTTATCGTCACGGAAAATCCATCGGCCTCGCCTGCATCGACCACACCACCGGCGAGTTCACCATCGCCGAGTTTGCGGAAATTGGCCTGCTCGAAGACGAACTCGCCCGCATTTCCCCCTCTGAGCTGCTCATCCCAGATCACCAGACCGCCGAGTTTGGAAAACTCACCAACTGCCTCATCTACGAAGGCTACACCTTCCTCCCCGAGCACGCCGCCACCCTGCTCAAAGACCATTTCAACGTCCACTCGCTCGACGGCTTCGGCTGCGCCCAACTCCATGCCGCTAGCGGTGCTGGTGGCGCGATTCTCCACTACCTCATCCACCAACTCCGCCGTCCCTGCGGCCACCTCCACCCGCCGCGCGTCCGAGAAAGCACCGACCACGTCCTCATCGACTCCGCCTCGCAGCGCAATCTCGACCTCGTCGATTCCCGTTCAGGAAAAAATCACACCCTCCTTGGAGTTCTCGACCGCACCGCCACGCCCATGGGTGCCCGCCTCCTTCGCGATTGGATTCTGCACCCACTCCGTGACCTCGCCGCGCTCACCGCCCGCCAAGACATCATCGCCGCACTCCTCGCCGAGCCCTACATCCTCTCGAAATGCCGCGAATCCCTCAAAGGCATCCGCGACATCGAGCGCACCACCTCCCGCCTCTCGCAAAATTCCGGCAACGCCCGCGATCTCCAGTCCCTCTGCATTTCCCTCACCCACGTCCCCACGCTCAAGGAAGACTACTCCTCCCTCCTCTCCGCTCAAAGCTCCCAGCTCACCCATCTCCACGATTTCACCGACCTCACCATCCTCCTCGCCACCGCCCTCACCGACGAGCCACCTGCCCATCTCCGCGACGGCGGCATCATCCGCGACGGCTGGTCACCCGAGCTCGATGAACTCCGCAACGCCTCTCGCGGCGGCAAAGACTGGATCGCCCGCCTCCAAGAAGACGAACGCAAACGCACCGGCATCGACTCCCTGAAAATCAAATTCAACAACGTCTTCGGCTACTTCATCGAGATCACCACCAGTCACCTTGCCAAAGTCCCTGACGACTACACCCGCAAGCAAACCATGTCCAACGCCGAGCGCTACATCACCCCCGCGCTCAAGGAAATGGAAAACAAAGTCCTCGGCGCCGAAGAACGCTCCAAGCAACTCGAAGCCGAACTCTTCGCCCAGCTCCGCGCCCAAGTCATCACCCACCTCCCGGCCCTCCAAGAAACCGCCGCCGCCGTCGCGGAAATCGACGTCCTCTGCGCCCTCGCAGAAGTCGCCCAATACCACCGCCACTGCCGCCCCGTCCTCACAGAAAACATCGGCTTCTTCGTCATCAACGGTCGCCATCCCGTGCTCGAACAAACCCTCACCGACGTCAAATTCGTCCCCAACGACACCGAACTCGATCCCGACACCGCCCGCCTCCAAATCCTCACCGGCCCCAACATGGCCGGAAAATCCACCTACATCCGCCAGATCGCCCTCATCGCCGTCATGGCCCAGATCGGCGCCTACGTCCCTGCCGAATCCGCCACCCTCGGCCTCGTCGATCGTATCTTCTGCCGCGTCGGAGCCAGCGACGACCTTTCACGCGGCCAATCCACCTTCATGGTCGAAATGAGCGAAACCGCCCTCATCCTCAACCACGCCACCGACCGCTCCCTCGTCATCCTCGACGAAATCGGCCGTGGCACCGCCACCTTCGACGGCCTCTCCATCGCCTGGGCCGTCGCCGAGCACCTGCACGATGCCATCGGCTGCCGCACCCTTTTCGCCACTCACTACCACGAGCTCACCGACCTCGCCAACACCAAGTCCGCCGTTGCCAACTACAACGTCGCCGTCCGTGAGTGGAACGAAGAAATCATCTTCCTCCACAAAATCCTCCCCGGAGCCGCTGACAAATCCTACGGCATCCAAGTCGCCCGCCTCGCCGGCCTACCAAAAATCGTCGTCGAGCGCGCCAAGTCCATCCTCAGCCACCTCGAACTCCACTCCGCCAAGCCCGAAGCCAAAACCCAAGGCCCCAAAGCCAAAAACACCGACCAACCCACCCTCCCCAAGCCGAACGCTCCGCAAATGGATCTGTTCGCGGACTTTTGAAAATTCTTGGGAATCAAGTTCCTTGAAATATCTATCTGACTCATGGAAACCTTAGATGAAAAACCTAAATTCTCAGCTCAATGACCAATCCCAGAAATAATCTACGACTACTTCTGTGCGCGATTTCACTGTTCCACTCCGGATGTGAAAAACGCGAAGTAAAGGTTGTAGCCAATAGCGCACCAGCTCCAGCTCTGGTGCCCAACGGACCGCAGAATGTTCGCAGCGAATTGATCGCCTCAATCCGAGACGACATGGATCAATTGCGGACCTCTAAGAATCCTGAGAAAGCTGATCTCCACCGCCTTGCACAAGCTCTCGATCAACTCATTCAGGAGGACACTTCGACCTCGCGGTCACACAAAAGTTCCAACTGGAGCGCCACCATTTTGACCTATGGATCAAAGAAAAGTGCCGATCTAGCAACGGCTTACCTTGAGCAAGCAAAAGCCAGCCAAACCGAGGCGACGAAACACTTCAACGAGCTTGCCAAAGAGACCACCACCCGCATCGCAGATAAAATGCTCTCTGCTAACACTTCGGCGGATTTTGATGCTTCACTTCTTGAAATCACCAGTCTCCTCAATCAGTCACGTGCCTCGGAAGACTTAGACTCGATTCATATACAGTTGGATCTTTTTAAACAGTTTGTAACCACCTGGCAGGAACTCTTCTTGCACTCCAAGACGAAACAACATTCCCAAGCGATGCAGTCGCTAGATCGAATGAGATTCTCCGCGACTTCCATGAGTTGGTTGAATCCAGCTACCATTTCTGCTGCACTTCAGACCGCAAATAAACAGATTGGCGTCCCTTCTTTGGAAGAATTCGAATCCACGGTCAAATCTCTTCTCGAGCGAGCGATGACCGCAAATACACCTGAAGATCTAGACCCCTTGCTCGCAGAAATAAGAAAACAACGATCTTTTGAGGAGTGGCTTCCAGATAGTGCGCGACACAGGACTTCTGCCGCAGAAAATCTAATAAAAATCATCCAAGAAGGATCATTGGCGAAACAATCCAAGGACTCCGCAAAGCTCAAAGATTTCGTGAGTCGCTTGGAATCACAAGAGACTACCGATCTCGGCATACCTCGCTCACGCTACCTTCACTATATTCATGCGGTGAAACAGTCTATCTCACCATCCGAATTCAAACCTATCATTCCGGCAACGTCTCCAGAGAACGCCGCCGCTCGAATGACGATGCTCAGTGCGATTACTCAGAATCTTCCCGCGTTACGGCTAGCAGTCGAATCAGATAGGGACAACTCCAACTTCGGAACTTGGTTCATTGAGTTGTCTTTTCTGCAAACTATGGCGACTCGCTCCGAACAGCTTTTAGCAGGCCACGGAATGCAACGTGCCGTTCACGAATCCAGCCTAAAAATGACCACGGTACCTGCCATTCGCGAGCTCCAACGACAATTTGACGTTCTATGCCTGCACATCACTTTTGCTGAAGAAGCTCAATTGCCTCCAATCGCAAATGAAAGCGCACGAGACTACACGGCCCGCCTCAAAAACAAGCTCGCGGTATTCGGCAAATGGGAATCGCTTCAGACTCTCTACACGGCTAGCCGCGCGATCAAAATCATGGAACCAATCATCAACAAAGATGACGACAACGCGGTCTCCGGTTTTCTCTATGGCCTCCGTCTAGCAAAAGAAGCGAACGACTCACGGATGGCGACCTGTGCCTTTCAAACAGTCCTTACGAACCCATCCAAACTCGTTCCCGCAAGCCTAGTCGGCAAACACCTAGAAGGGATTCGAAAGTCTGACCCGCAGGCTTATCGGCAAGGAAGCGAACTTGCGCTCAATATCTCCAAGGCGGAGGGAAAACGAGCACCCGGCGAACGAGCGGAAGCACTGCAATGGGTCATTCCCGCGCGTAAACCTTGGAAAAATTGACAGCTCGTTTTTTGACCCACGACTCTATGAATTGTATCACAATCCAGCAGATTTCTGGTAAGTAGCATCACTTTTAAAATTCTACTAAGCTAGTTTTGCAGACATTCACATGTAAGCGGTAGATAAGATTTATCTAATTCTCAAACTTTCTACCCCGCCCGCATTTTCGGAAAAACGCGTGCATCCGCCACAGCTTCATGATTTCACACCCCGAGTGAACGGTCGTGCGGTGCAACTGGACGGGATGAGGGCAGTGGCGATGATCGCAATCTGCTGGGATCACTGGTGCCCGCAGTCTTGGCCGCGAATTTTTCCGTTCGAGATCTTCCTGTTCTTTTTCCTCGTTCTCACAGGCTACCTCATCACGGGTTCGCTGCTGCGCGAGCGTGATCGCAAAGATGCACTGGAAAAGCCGTGGAAACTCGATTCACTCAAGACCAACCAGATTCGCCGTGGGTTGCGTATCCTTGCGCCATATTATGCGGCAGTGGCTCTCGCGCTGATCGTCCAGGCGCCGGATTTCTGGATGGGGCAACCGCCCGATGTGTGGACGGGATTGCCATGGTATCTCTGCCATCTTTCAAACATCCACATGGCGACTTTGGCAGACTGGCCGAAGGGAACGAGTCACTTTTGGTCACTGGCCATGCAGCAGCAGTTCTATCTGATCTGGCCGTTCGTGATCTGGTTTTTACCGAGAAAATGTTTGTTACCCGCGATCCTCGTTTTTGCCGCCATCGGCCCGATTTCTCGGCAACTGGAGGATTTCTGGCAGCCTTGGTTTACACGGCCCGGATTGCTCACATGGTCATCCTTCGACTACTTCGGGGTAGGGGGGCTGCTCGCGTTGGCAGTCCATCGCGGCATGTCGCTGGAAAATAGCGGCCTGCGTTGGCTCTCCGCCGCCGGACTTGTGGGATACGTCGCCCTCAGCGGATCACACGCGCTCGGCGGGGCCACTTTTGGCATCCGTGGGCTACAGCAGACGTTTCTAGCAGTCGCGTTGTGCGGTCTGATTGCGGTGGGTTCGGTCGGATTCAGGGGCGTGATCGGCAGAGTGTTGGAGCACCCGAAGCTGCAACGGATCGGCCAAGTTTCTTACGGAATCTATCTGTTTCACAATCTCGCTTCATTAGTCGCAGGGAAGATTTTCTGGTTCCTGTGGTTCTGGCCCTTCAACAACATTTTCGGAGAAATTCTCCGCATCCCAGCATTCGCCGTGGTCACTTGGTGGCTCACGATGGCGTCGTGGCGTTGGATCGAAAAGCCGCTGCAAGGTGTCCGGGCAAAGATCGACGCAAGGAAATAGGCAGACCGAGAAATTTCAGGAAATACCCAAATTTCTAGCTGATTTCCCCAAGACTCGACAACTCCAAGCCAGCCCCGCAATTTTCTCGCCCGCTGAAAAACGTCCAAATCAGCTTTTGCCTGCAACCATCGCCCTGAATCGGACATCTCAAAGCAACACCCGTCACATCACCACCTGCACCCACCATGGCATCCTCTTTTCTTCCGAAGCCCTTCGCTCACACTTACGAAATCGCCCCCGAATACGCCAAGAGCGCCGTCTATTTCTCCTGCGAGTTTGCCATCGACCAGAGCTTCAAAATCTACTCTGGCGGACTCGGATTTCTCGCCGGCTCCCACATGCGGGCCGCCGCCGCCATGCGCCAGAACCTCTGTGGCATCGGCATCCTCTGGACCTACGGCTACTACAATCAAGCCCGTGGCGAAGACCGCGAACTCGCCGTCCAGTTCCGCAAAAAAGAATACGCATTCCTCCAAGACACCGGCATCCGCTTCACCGTCCCCGTCCACGGCCACCCCGTCTGGGTCAAAGCGATGTTTCTCCCCGGCGACATTTTTAACACCGTGCCGATGTTTTTCCTCAGCACCGACATCGAGGAAAACGACAGCCTCTCGCGAGCCATCACCCACCGCCTTTACGATCAAGATCACCTTCGCCGCATCGCCCAATACATCATCCTCGGCGCGGGCGGCGCACGTCTGCTAGACGAACTCGGCATTGATCCTGAAGTCTGGCACCTAAATGAAGCCCACGGTCTTTCTGCTGCTTTTCACATCTACGAGAAGCATCGCAGCCTTGAGGAAGTCAAAAAACGCCTCGTCTTTACCACTCACACTCCCGAGGAGGCAGGAAACGAAAAGCACGGCTTCAAGCTGCTTCATGACTTCTCGTTCTTCGGCAGCCTCCCTGAGCACGAAGTCCGGGAAATTACGGGCATCGAGGGTGATGAGTTCAATCACTCCCTCGCTGCTCTCCGCCTCGCCCGCATCGCTAACGGCGTCTCCAAGCTCCACGGCGAAGTCTCCCGTCACATGTGGGAAAATTTTCCTAATATCTGTAAAATCACCCACGTCACCAACGCCCAAAATAAAAAATACTGGGCTGACCAAGGACTCGAACACGCCCGCCAACGCGGCGACATCGAAGAACTCAGACACCGCAAACGCGAACTCAAAGAACGTCTCTTCCGCGTCGTCGCCGACCAAACGGGCAAGCTCCTGAACCCCAATGTTCTCACCCTCGTCTGGGCCCGCCGCTTTGCTGGCTACAAGCGCCCCGACCTCATCGCACGCGACATGAAACTCTTCCGCGAGCTCGTCCATAACAGCCAATATCCGATCCAAATCATTTGGGCCGGTAAGCCGTATCCCTTCGACTACTCCGCCATCGACACCTTCAACCACCTCATCCGCCTCACCAAGGATTACCCGAACGCCACCGTCCTCGTCGGTTATGAGTTAGAACTTTCCCGCTTCCTTAAAAACGGCTCTGACCTCTGGCTCAATAACCCCGTCGTCACCCGCGAAGCCTCTGGCACCTCCGGCATGACCGCCGCCATGAACGGCTCCGTCAACATTTCCACCTACGACGGCTGGGTCTGCGAGTTCGCAAAAGACGGGAAAAACTCCTTCATCATCCCGCCCGCCGACACCGCGCTCAGTCACGAAGACCGCGACCGCCACGACCTCCTTGGTTTCTATAAACTGATGACGGAAAAAGTCCTCCCGCTCTACTACGACACCCCGGATAAGTGGAACAAACTCGTCCTCAACTCCATGAACGACGTTGTTCCCTTCTTCGACGCCGACCGCATGGTGGACGAGTATTACAAAAAGATTTACGCCTGAAACGCTGATACCAATTTTGAATCCGTTAGTTTCTAAGCACCCGAAGCGAGCGTGATTTTCACGAATGTTCCCTTTCCCGCCGTGGAATTTCGCGCTATGTGGAGTGCATGAATTTTCCCTTGAGAGAAATTTGCTTGGCGTGCGGGCTGCTCACCGTGGGTGTCCACGGTCAGAAGTTAGACTCGCTACCACCTGCGCGACTGCCGCTCTCCACGGTGTTTCAAGGGGAAGCAAAATTCCACGCCATCATGGCCAAGGCAGAGCGTGAAAATTGGCGCGCACTCCCCATCGGCGATCGCACCATCCGCGTCGCTCGCGAAATGATCGGCACGCCTTATGTGAACTACACGTTAGAAGTGGATGACCGCATCGAGTCTCCCGTGGTGAACTTCAAAGGCATGGACTGCTGGACTTACTACGAGAACGCCTTGGCTATTTCGAGGCTGTTGAAATACAAACCTGCGCCCTACAAGCCGCAGGAAATGCTCAAGATGGTGGAAATCGAGCGCTACCGGAATGGCACCTGCACCGGCAGCTATCTCAGCCGGATGCACCATTTGGAGGAAGTTTTCCACGACAACCAACGCCGTGGATACGCCACGAACATCACCTCCAGAATCCCCGGTGCCCAACGGCTGAAGCGTGAAGTTCAGGAAATGACCGTGCAATGGAAAGCCTACCGCTATCTCCGCTCGAATCCATCCTTGATCGAGCCGATGGGAAAAATCGAAGCGCAAGTTTCCGATCTCCCCATCTATCACATCCCGAAGTCGAAGGTCCGCGACGCGGAAAAATACCTTCACAATGGCGACATCTGCGCGATCACCACCACCTACCACAGCGGCTATACGTCGCATGTGGGATTGATCGTCCGCCTCAAGGATCGAGCCTATTTCACCCACGCCACTTCGGATCGAGACAAAGGCCGCATGGTCGTCATCGACCAACCGATCACGGATTATCTCAATGGCAGCTCGAAACACGCCGGCGTCGTCGTTTGTCGTCCTAACGATCTTCCTGCTTCGTCAAGCAACGTCGCACGTCAGTGATGTTCAGGTGTCCGTTAGGCCTTCGGCGATGGCCTTGATGACCTCGCCAGATTCCTTCTCCACCAGTGGCCGGGCGAGCATTTCCTCGTAGATGGCGATGTAACGCCGTGCGACTTCATGGTGGCTAAATTGCTTTTCGCTCTCGATCATGATGCGCCGGATTTCCCGCTCCCGGACCTCGGCAGGTAGCGCATAGAAATCCATGGCTCGATCAATCGCCCACCGGAATGCCTGCGAATTGTAGTGGTCGAAACGGAAGCCATTACCCGTCGAGTTTTCCAAATCTAGCGGCTGCACCGTGTCATAGAGCCCGCCCGTCGAGTGGACGATGGGCAGCGAGCCATACAGCGGCGAAGTCATCTGTGGCAGCCCGCACGGCTCGAACAAAGACGGCATCAGCATGAAATCCGATGCCGCGTAAGCCAGCCGCGAAAGCCTTTCCTCGAAATCGACAATTGCCACCCGTTCGCGCAGATCGAACGCACTCACGATTTTGTCGATCCATTCTTGGTGCGGCCCGTTCGCCACCACCACGACCTGTAAATCGCGACTCCAGTAGTCGGAAACTAACCGATGCAGAATTTCCGTGAGCAGTTGCGGTCCCTTTTGCACTGGATCGAGGCGTGAGGGCCAAAAGAAAATCGGCGCGTTGGCGTCCTCTTTGAGCTGCAACTCGCGCTGCAAAGCGAGCTTGTTTGCCACCTTGCCCTCCACGAAATCTGCCACTGAAAAGGTGCGCTCCAACGAGTCATCAGTCGCTGGATTGTAAGAAGCATCTGGCGCATTGAGGATGCCTGCCGAGCAACCCGCCGCATACTTGGAGCGCAACTCGGCACGCACCGAATCTGGAACCACCGAGTGCCAGCCCTCCACGATTTCCCACAAGAAACGTGGACTCACTGTGTTGATGTAATGCGCTGCGAAGATCCCGGATGTTAGTAAATCCACTGGCACATGCGAACGGGCGTGGTCGTAGTTGCTGGGTGCTCCTTGGAAATACAAATTCATCCAAAACTCAGCCGCATCGATTCCCGCCTCCTCCACCTGAGCTAGCGAGACTTGCCGCGTGTGAATGTTATGCACCGTGAACAAGCTCTTGATTCCCCGGCGACGCGCCATCGCAGGAATCAACGCCGTCATCCAGTCATTGCAATGCACCAAATCCGGCATCACCCGTGGTATGATGTGGTTAATCACCTCTCGCTGAAACACCAACGCGATCCTCATCGCTTCGTCAGAGCGGTTGCTGTAAACCTGCTCGCGGTAGTAAAAAATTCGATCTTCTGCGAGATGGATGTGCGCCTCGGGAAGCACTTCATGGTAGATTCTCAACTCGCGCTCATGCAGGTTGAAAATGTCTCCTTGGAACATGCGGCGGTAGTTTGGCATCGCCACATGCACGTCCGCCCCCAGTTCAAACAGCGCGGAAACCAACGAAGCTGAGACATCTGCTAGGCCACCCGCTTTCGCCGACATTCGCTGCGCCATATTCCCCATGCCCGAGGGGAGATAGGTGATTTCAGGCGTAACAATCAGGATTCTCGGCTTGGGTGGTTTGGATGAGTTTGGCATTTGGCTGACGTGTAGAGTCGTTGTTTTATCCGTTGCGATGCTGAGAAAATTTTTTAGACCTCGCCACCCCAATCTGCGGAAACGAGGTGATTATTTCGCCCCAAGACTCCTTTGCATCTCGTTGAAGCAAGGTTTAGTCCAAAGAAGAAAATAGAAACCACGAAAGACACCAAAACTACTGAACTTGAAGCGTTTGAGAAACTTGAATCTCTCAATCAACAGGTGAATGAGCATGGACTTCAGTTCCTTCTGCTTCCATGAGTTTTGGTGGACTTCGTGGTTTGTATTTTCCCATCCAGATTCACATTCGATTTCGGCGATGTTCATCCATCACTCGGACTCAAGTGGCGGATGCAAAACTGAGACCAAGTTTCTAATCGCTCAAAGAGTGGCCCCCGCAAATCTGCGAGTGACGAGAACGCCAGATCCGTCAGTGCATCCTCTCGCGACGTGACGGCATCCGATTTTAAGTCGATCAAATGGACGATGCCGAGATGCACTTGCCCGACGGGATTTGAATCATCGTTAAGCAAGGCGATGATCCGATGTTCGTGCGCCTCGGGCAGGTCTAACTCCTCCTCGATTTCCCGAGTCACGGCTGCGTGGTAGGCGTCCGGCCCGGTGCGACCATTGCCCGTATCGACTGGGTTCACATGCCCGCCCACACCCACCGAAATCTTCGCGTGTAAGCGACTTTCTCCCCCAGATTTTCCGCGTGTGTAATGCAGAATGCGATCTCCGCAGCGAAAGATGCAGTAGGGGATCAACTGCTTATGACTCGGATCTTCCTCAGCGGCGGCACGGTCCATGAAGAAATGATTCGCCGGGTCTAACAATTTGGCGACTGCTGCGTCCAGCCCTTCCACACGGATTCCTCCAAAGGCCCCAATTTCATCCAACAACGCCCGTGGCACCACGAGCACTTCCTCACCAGCGTATTTCGACATGCGTGCGACTATGAAAACGAATGCTGCCGCCCCGCAAGCCTGAGCCTGCCCAGCGAGGAAATTTTAAGGCCGGGATATTTCGAAAAATCCGCTTGCCCCACCTCGTCACCGCCGATAAACCTCCGCCCCACCCGAAAGGGGCGTTAGCTCAGTTGGTAGAGCACTTGCATGGCATGCAAGGGGTCAGCGGTTCGAATCCGCTACGCTCCACTTCTTTTATTTTCAATGGGTTAGCTTTCCAGCTCCCTTCCGGTGTGTCCCAAGCCGTGCCCCATTCTGAAAATCGCCAAATTTCAGAATTCTCAACGGTTAGGAATCTGGGGAAGACGGGTTGCATTAAGGGTTTGTTTTGCTAAACCTCAACCGATTCACGGCACCGTTTAATCCCTATTGAGTTCCGCGCTCAATTTGATTGCCTGAGTGGGGAGGCTTCGCTTATATCTAGCAAAATTCTTTTTGCCGACAGAATTACGGCGAAATTTACCCAGCAGACTGAAGGGCAGCGAACAACGCGAAAATAGGATTGATTGACCGGGTGTTTATTCGTGAGAATCGCAGTCATGAGTTTCTTCAAAGCAATTCTTCCTATTGTTCTTAGTGTAATTGTCGCATCTGCCATGGCCTCTGCCGCTGACTTTGCCCCGGGGAAGTGGATGATGTTCACCGAAAAAGGCGGGGATTCTCTAGGCATAGCAAACATTACAGTGACTCGCGATGGAAAGATAGTTGGCAAGGGGATGACTATCAACGGTGCCGTGGCGCGGGTATCTGGAAGCATTAGAGGCAAAAAGGTGACATTAACGGAGCGTGCACCAAATCTTAGAAATTCAGTAACTGGAATCGTCAGTTCAAAAGGCACGCAATTCTCTGCCAGTTTGGACAATGGGGTGAAGGTCAGAGGCTACTCCCTAAAAGGAAAATACAAAAACGCCGGTATCTACCTACGGGAATATCCGTCCGGGGATGTAATTTTCATGATCGTAGATCCCGACGGGAAGGTGACAGGATTTGCGACTGATCGCATTAGCTATGCCTACGAGCTTACAGGTCAAGCAAAGGGGGATTCGATTTCTGTTCAATCCAAGGACGGGGAGTTGTATCTGGATGGTTCCATTAGCTCTGGGGTCATCAAGTGCAGTGGGTATCTAGGGGAATCCAAGGTTTATGAGGAAATCAAATACCTAAAATAGTCAAAGGCGATTGCGCCTCGTTTGGGATTTTTTGTTAGCCGATTTTACCGGTCCCGTTTGAGTCTGAGGGTGGAAGCCTAACGCCCCCCCCCCGGCGGGGGCCTCGCACTCTATACTTCTAACACTTGAGCATTCCAAAGCCATTTCGTAGCCTTCCCGCGTTCCGTCGGGCTATGTTGCGTTCCTTTTTCAAAGATCGACATTAAGCCGATTCGTTCAAACGTGGCGAGAATGCGCTGGGCTTCCATGGGGTGGCAATTCAGTCGATGCCCAAGGTCTGGATAGCTCAGAAAGAAGCTCCATTCCTCGCCATTGTCCGCGCTGGAAATGGAGAGGTCGCGACAAATGCGAAAGGCTTGCCCGTGCAGACATGGAAGTGAGTCGAAAAACTGCCTTTCATGGTTCTCTAGGTCTGCTAGCCATGTCTTACGGCGGCCTTTGATAATTGCCTCCGCTTCGCTTGTGTGCTGTTCTTTTGAATCAGTGAAAATGCTTTGATTCAGGTCATAATAGGCTTCGGAAATCGCTCTTAGCTGTATCTCTCCCACCGCCTGAAATAGAAATGAAATCATCGCTACCAAATCGCTGTTTCTTTGGCCTTGCCGGGGGGTAAATTTGTTTTTGATGGACCTATCATAGAGTTTTCTGACGGAGGGCGGCAATGCGTCTCGTGCCCTGTTCTCACGGTCGGCTAGTTCGCGTGTGTGATATAGAGGATTAAGAAGATTAAGAGGATTAAGAGTATTGAGACGAATAGAAGGAGGGGGAGGAAGGAGATCACCCTGCGGAGATGTTTTCGTTGGCCAACTGTAATCGTTTTCGGGCCAAGCTAAATCTGAGAACCGGACCCTTTGGGGGACGCTGGCCACAATGATCCGGTAGCTAAGTCCATCGGGATGCAAGCCCGTGATGACGGTTTGATGCTTGTCGGACCTCCATTCTCCCACTCCCTGAGAATTCCTTTTAAGGTGCTTCGTGGCCGGAATTTCGCCATCGACTATCAGCCACAAATTACGACCCCGTTTTCCCTTGGTTTGAAGTGTCTCTCTAAGGCTTGGATTCAATTCCAGAAATTCATCTAGGTAGGTTTCGCAATCGAAATCAATGGAGCAAAGCCCCTCCGACGCGCTACCTAACAAAACGCCGATTGAAGGCGCATTAGCGAGCGATTTCTGATAGGCCGGCAATTGGGTTTGAGAGAATTTCAAGCTGCTCCACTTCGGCAGAAGGGGATTTTTCTTGGCACCAACGGCTAGCAAAACCGCCTTTACGCCAAGGAGCTTTAGCAATTCCTGAGCTTGTATTTTTTCGACTGGCGGCGTAATCTCCTTTTGCAACTTAACTTCCTCGGTTCCTGTTCTCAGCGGGGCCGGGGATCTTTTTTTTCGGGGTGTCATGTCCCGGTTTCCCTTTCTATCAATGCGAGGGATGCTTCCTCGAAATTGAGACTTCGGAGGGTTTCCACGAGGTTCTCAACCTCACGCGGAACGGGATCGTTCGTCATGCCGTCCCGGTCGATCTCGTCACGTCCGCAAGAATCGGTCGAGATGCAGCGGCGGGAATGCTCGTCTGTGCGGCGTTGAGGGTGCATTACTCGGCCACTCCAGTTGGAATGATTCCGCCCGTGGCTCTCGATTCAAGGAATGCCAGCAATGAGGGGAGGTGATAAAGCCTCTTCCCCCGCTTGGTTCCTTCCTCCTGTAGTGAGGATGATCGGACCTTGCCGCCCCTCCGCAGGCGTTCCAACGTGGTTTTAGGAAGTCCGACGAATGCGCGAACGTCCTTTGCGTCTCCCCAAATGGGGGCTTGTGGTTGTTTAATAACAGTAGTTGCCATAACGCAACCACCTCAGCCGATTTCACCGCTCTTTTTTGGGCTGGCGGGGACGGTTTTAAATCCCAAAAAGTCAGCCTTTCGGCCTTTTCGTGGGGAGCCATCCAAAGCCTAACTGTCCGAGATATGTCCGCAACTCTTCCAAGTTTATATTGGCTTCCTTGTTGCCTTTCAGCCCTTCACGGACGTTCACACCGGTAAAACATTCCGCGATTTCTTCACGGGATGGAATCGGCCCCCATTTTCCGGGGTTTTTCGGGTCAAAACGCTTCCACTTCGCTGCCGCCACGAGTTCCACGGCCTTGATAACATACCCCCACTTGCCGGGGGCTGTCTTTCTGCGGTTTGCAATCTCCCTAGGTGCCTGCCATTTGACCAATTCAATCCGCAAGTCGCGGTTGCCCATGATGGCAGCGATTTCCGCCTCTAATTGGCTCGCGGATAGTTCGGTTTTTCTCTTCGCAATACGTATGAGCCGCTCGGCTTCCTCGCGAATCCGCTTCAAGTCAGCGTCTATCGTCTTGGACAGCGTAACCGGGTCGGGAGTCCTGAAAGATTGGCGGTGGATTTTCACGGCTTCCGCTAGATCCATTAGGCCGGAATCATCCCCTTTTACGATCATATTCAAAACCGCGTAAAGCTCATGCTTGCACGCGTCGATTGAGACTTCCGCCAAGCTATCGGTTGGATCGTTAGGCAGACCAGAAACCTTGCTTTTGATTCCCTGTATGGGGTTGGGCGTGATGAATGATTCCCGGATGCGGCAAACGAGGTCATAGAGCGGCGTCTTGCCTTTCGTTCCACGCTTCTCTGTGATGGTCGCTGCCTTTTCCGATAGATATGCGTTGGGGTTCTCCCTGACTTCAACCGTCCCGTCTCGATTGAACGTGATGCGCCCCCATGTAAGCCATCCCGCCGCCTCAATCTTCCATTTTTCCTCGCCTTCCTCTGGCTCTTCTTTTGGCGGCTGGCGTGTGATGATGGCGATGGGTTTTCCTGTCTGAAAAATCGCTTCCTTTTCAATCTTATGCGGTCCCCGCCACAGCATCCGGCAAACGGTCGCGTCGATCAATTCAAAGCCTTCTGCCGACGGATACCATGGCGGGATTTCCGGCCCGACTACCGGGTTTTCAGTGTCGCTCATTTGCTGGCAAGGCTGGGGAGTTTGGCGACGGCAACACGCAAGGCGGTTTCTTCGGCGTGGGAATAGATTTGATGGCTCTCCCGCGTGCTGTGTCCGGTTAGGCTCATTCTATCCTCTTCACTAACGCCGGCATTACGTAGCCAGCTCGTGAACGTGTGCCGCAAGCTGTGGAATCCGCGCTCATGGATGATCCGGCCCTTGCCATTGTCGCCAGCTTCACGGGATGGCTTGCCACGATCAACGCCAGCCTTGGCCATAATCTTATTGAACGTCTGAGAGAGTCCGGCGCGGGAACCAATCGCCAACTGGGAGAGCATCGGAAACACGGGGGCGGTCGGCTCGTCGCTATGGATGGGGACGGCTTCAAAATAGGCGAGCAAATCGCCTTGAATGGGAATCCTAACTTCCCGGTTCTTTTTCTTGGTCTTGCTAGGAACGAGCGTAATCCGCTTTTCCTGCAAATCGACGGCAGACCATGACAACCGCGCAACGTCTCCAAGGCGTAATCCGGTGAATGCGGCTGCGAGAATGGCCCCTGCCATCTCCTTGGACATTTGCTCGGCCTTTTCCTGTTCCTCGGCTGTGCGCTTGCCCTTGCCGTCCTCTGCCATCAGGGAAGCGGCTTCCACGAGCGCGGCAACCTCGGCAAGCGCGAATGGCTTCCGGCTCATGCTGTCGCTTGTGTCGATAGTTTCAAGGCAGGCAAACGGATTGAATGAAACCAACCCCTCACGGATGGCGGCTCGATAGATGGCTCCCGCGTCCTTCACGTAGCTTAGAACGGTTTTCCCGGCGCGTCCCTCATCCTGTAGAGACTCCCGCCATTTCCTCGCGTCCATCGTGGTGAGGCTTTCAAGCGGGCGGGCGGCTCTGGCGGCTCCTAGGTGGCTTGTGAGCGCGGCAACGTGTCCCTTGTAGCGTGCCATGGTCCCGGGAGAGCTATCCCGACCCTTCCGGCGCAACCATTCGTCAGACCAGCTTTGGATGGTGTAGGAATGCAACTCCTCGCCCGTGGCAATGGCTAGCAGGCGGGAGAGATACTTGCGGGCGGTCGGTGCTGTAAACGTCTCGCGCTCGATCTCGGCAACGGCCTCGGCAAGCACCGCTTTTGCCCGCTGTGCCCGCTCGCTCCCGGCCTGCATGATGGACTGCGCGTTGCGCTCCATTTCATCGGCAAAGGCCTGCGCCTTTTTCTTGCTTGTGTGCCCCGTCGATTTGCGGACCTTTTTCAATTCACCTGTCTCCGGGTCGGTGACGTAGAATTGCGCCTGATAGACTTCTGAACCGGGTCGTTTGTAGGTGCTGGCCATGACTTTGCGGGTGAAAGTGTGTCCTATTGTTACCATTCCACAAGGTTATTAGTGGTTCAATCTCCTTTATTTACAGTGGTTTACTTGATATCTGAGGGAATCCCTATCGTTTCAGCGGTTCGAATCCGCTACGCTCCACCATTCTCAAGAGTATTTCGTTGCGAAGACGAGAGTTGCCGAGAACGGTGAAGGCGATATGAAGACGGCGTGAAAAATTCTATCCCAGTCGCTTTGACCATCGCGGGTTCTGATTGCTCGGCGGGGGCTGGGATTCAGGCGGATTTGAAGACGATGCAGCATTTTCGCGTTCACGGGTTGACGGCAGTGACGTGCGTGGTCTCGGAGACGGCGAATGTGGTGCGGGCGGTCCACGCAGTGCCAGTGGAGCTGTTGGTCGATCAGGTATCGCTGCTGATGGAGAGCTTTCCGGTGGCAGCGGTAAAGACGGGGATGCTTTTCTCGGCAGCGCATGTGGCGGCAGTGGCAGAAATTTTGCTTAGCTACCCGCATGTGCCGCTGGTGGTGGACCCGGTGATGATCGCCTCGACAGGCGCGAGCTTGTTAGAGCCGGACGCGGTCGCGGCGTATCGCGAGTTATTGCTGCCTCTGGCTCGGGTGATAACGCCAAATTTGCCGGAGGCTGAGTGCTTGTTGGGCGCGCGAATCACCGGCGAGACAGAGCTGGAATCTGCGGCGAGGCAACTAGCGGATCTTTTCCAAACAGCGGTCTTGCTCAAAGGAGGGCATCTGGATGGGGCGCAGTGTGTGGATGTGTTAGTCGATGACGGCGAAGTCCATCGTTTCACGGCGGCGAGAATTCCAGTGGTAGGATCTCACGGCACGGGCTGCACGCTCTCCGCCGCCATTGCTGCCCTGCTGGCGCGTGGCGAATCGTTAGCGAGAGCAGTTAGTATCGCGAAGAACTACCTAGGCGATGCCTTGCGGGAGTCTTACGAATTTAAAACGCTCAATGGCACCGGAGTCCACGCGCTGAACCAAGGGACGACCTTGCGGAGTGACCGATGAGAGGAGATCTCCGATGGAGCATCTTTCGGCATCATGGGTTAGAGTGTCTGGTTTCTCAGAGGGAGCAGTTTTCCGGGCCTTGACTCAGCAGCGTGGGCATCGCCAGACTTTCGCGAAACATTCACCATCCTCACGCACATGAACATCGCTCAAAACATGGTTGCTACCGTTGGCAACACCCCGCTCATCCGCCTCAATCACGTCACCCAAGGTCTCACCGCCGAGATCTGCGTGAAGGCTGAGTTTTTTAACCCGCTCTTCAGCGTGAAAGACCGCATCGGCAAGGCAATGATCGAGGCAGCCGAAAAAGACGGCTCGCTCAAGCCCGGCGGACTCATCATCGAGCCGACTTCAGGAAACACCGGCATCGCGCTCGCCTTCATCGCGCGGTCGAAAGGGTATCGCTGCATACTCACGATGCCGGAGAGTATGTCGATCGAGCGTCGCGTATTGCTGCGATTGTTAGGGGCTGAAATTGTGCTCACGCCGCGTGCTCGCGGCATGAATGGTGCCATTGCGATGGCGAAAAAGCTCATTGAGGAAAATCCCGGCTCATTCGGTCCAGGTCAGTTTGATAATCCAGCGAATCCACAGGTTCATCGCGAGACGACCGCCGAGGAAATCTGGCGCGACACGGATGGCCAGATCGACGCTTTCGTCGCGGGTGTCGGCACAGGTGGAACGCTCACGGGCGTGGGTGAAGTTTTAAAATCTCGTGGCAGTGCGAAGATCATCGCCGTCGAGCCAGTCGCCAGTCCGGTGATTTCCGGCGGTGCGCCAGGGCCGCACATGATTCAGGGAATCGGAGCCGGTTTTATCCCGAAAAACCTCAACGTTTCGATCATCGACGAGATCATCCAAGTTTCGAACGAAGACGCCATCGCCACCGCGCAAGCACTGGCTCAAGAAGAAGGATTGCCAGCCGGGATTTCTACCGGAGCCAACGTCTGGGCCGCGATGCAAATCGCTAAACGGCCTGAGTTCGCAGGTAAACGCATCGTCACCATCGGCTGCTCATCGACTGAGCGTTACCTCTCCACCGCCCTTGCAGAGAAGGTACGTGAGGAAGTTTCTAACTTGCCGGTGAGCGAGATTTGAGAGAGGGGAGGAAGACTACTTCTTATCCTTCGCGCGTTGAAAGCGGGTGCTTCTGACGGATTCTTCGGATTCTGGAGTAGGTTCGGGTTTTTCTGCTTCCACTGCTGCTTTCGGGAGTGGTTCTGGTATTCCGGCACGCTTTGCTTTGACGACTTTGGCGCGGGGAGTTTTAGGAACTCGGCTCGGAAGTGCGAGTTGTGGTAATTTCCAGCCAGTTCGGGTGACGAGTGCATCGAGCAGCGTGAGCAGCAAAAGTGCGATTCCTAACGGTAGCCGCAGCGATGTCTCGGCGATGAATGGCGGACGTAGCCAGGCTTTGGAAATATCGGTCAGCTCGCGGCCTCCGGTTTGGTTCGAGACGATTCTCAGTTCGGCCAGGCGTTCTGGCTCGAACGACCACTCGACCGAAGATCCCACGCTCAATGGACCGAAGGGCAGCGCATTTTCTCCGACTTGGACGGCACCACGGACGATGCTGCCTTCTTCGAGATCCCTTGTTAGCGAAAAGTGGCCGGGTGCGATTCGCCGCCACGGGAGATCGAAAGTGGCTCCGCCGGTGTCATCTCGTAAGCGGACGCGAGGCTGGTTGGCAGAGAGTTTTTGCGACCACATTTCGTGATCGTAGAGGAGATCGAGCGTCAGCCGTGTGCCATCGAGGCGTTGCCGCAGGGCAATGCCGGGCGGCGTGTCTTGGCCCATGAGGAAGCGACCCATCGTTTGGAGAAAGTCGCCGTAACCGGGCCAGTTTCGCGCGGTTTCCGAGAAATCCCCGCCTAGCGGAAATGACACAGCCGCACTGCGCCCGAGGCCGCGCCGGGCATGGGCGACGAGCGGTGCGAGATATTCATCGGTGGAAACGAGCGAGACGGTCGCGTCTTCGCGGGCGTAGGAAAGATTGTAGCCATCGGCTTGCTTGAACCAGTCGATGGGTTTTGGAGAAATTTCCGCCCAGCGGCCTGTTGCTTGGGCACCGATGGGTTCTTCGATAAACGCGGAGCGGGCGATGGTGACGGTTTCTTGGGCGAAGATTTTCGGGATGTCTAGCGGTTGGTTTGAGAAGAACATCCGGCCTTTGCCGAGTTTCGCGATGTCTTCGAGCAGCGCGGAATCGACATCCTTATTCGTGCCGAGACCGATGACGGAAACAGTCGCACCGTTGTCGGTCATTTCCTTGAGCAGGTTCTTGTAGTCGCCGGGTTCTTCGGAGTCGTTGGCATCGGAAAACAGAATGACATGGCGTGTGCCAGCAGGTGATTTTTTAAGTTCATCCCACGCGGCTTTAAGGCCTTCATAAACGTAGATGCCGCCGCCAGCGGACTTTATGCTGCGGGCGCGTGCTCCGAGTTTCGCCTTATTTCCCTCGATGCGGGTGAGCGGAATCGTCTTGGTCGGCTCGCTATCGACGGCAAATAAAGTGATCTGGTCCAGCGGGCCTAGCAAGTCGATGGCATTTGCCGCGCCGGAGTTCGCGAGGTCCATCTTCGTCTTGCCGCCGCCGATGCCGACAGCCATCGAGCCAGAGCGATCCATGACGATGGCAAGTGCGACAGCGAGCTTGCGGTGCTCGGATTTCAGCTCCATCGACACGGGCAGTAGCGCGTCGTTGGGCGATTGGAAAAAGCCGCCGGAGCCGAAGGAATACTTGCCGCCCGCCATCAGGAAGCCGCCGCCTTGCTCGCGGACGAAGAAGTCGAGCGACTTCATGAAATCGGTGGGAATCTCGTGTGCTGGGACGTTGTTGAGGATCACGGCTCTTGCTCCGGCGGTGAGGCCGGGCTTGAGTTTCGAGGGATCAGAGACGGTTTCCACGGTGAAATCCAAGGCTTGTAACGCCTTTGCCACCGGATCGTTTTCATAGCGTGTGGCCAAGACGATGCGCGGACCGCCGGTGATTTCGATCCAGCGGTTGGCTTGGTTGTTTCCCGGATGGGCGTCATTTTCCGGGCGAATCTCTGCCTGATACTCGAAGCCTCCGGCGCGTGGGATGCGGTCGGTGAACTCGACCGTAGCGAGGCCGTTGATGAGTGTGACGGTGGATTCGGTGAGAGTCTGGCCGTTGCGTCTCAGGATCAGGGGAAATGTCGCATCGGTCGAACCACGGACGGTCAGGGAAATGAGAAATGGCTCGCCGACTTGCACTCGCTCAGGAAAGCCGATGCGTACGAGGCGGAAGTCATTTTCCTTTTCCTCGCGGATGAGGCGGAAGTCCAGAGGCACGCCGCGAGCTTGCAGTTGTGCCGCTGCTTCGTGGAGTGGCTCGGTCGAGTAACCATCGGTGAAAAGCAGCACGCGCGACGGCCGTTTTTCATCGGTCTGCGCGGCGATGGATTGGAGCGCGAGACCGGTCTTCGTCAACTTGCGCGAACCTGTGAACGACGAACCATCCGCTCCGACTTCGGCGACTTCGCTGGCGTAGTTGATGAAATGAAGCGTGTCCTTGCGGCTGGGTTTGGACTCTTCTAGCAATTTTCGCCACTCAGGAAATCCCTTATCCACCAAGCCTTCCGTGGAGTCAGACCGATCCAGCAGCACGTAAAGATCCAACGAGTTTTGCTGCCGCCGGATGACGGGTTCCACCAGCGCGAGAACGGCTAGCAGAAGTAAAATGACCCGCAGCGGTGAGTGTAGTTTTAGCCCGCGCCAGAACCACCCCGCCAGCCCGAGTGCGGGGATGAGAAGAAAGTATTCAGGAGTGGAGAAGGTCATGGGGTGATTTTTAGTTGCCGCAGGAGTTTCCTAAAAGCCGCCGATCCTCCTTCTTGCCGACACCATACGGAGAGATCTTCCATATCGATTCGCACGCTCTGCTTTCTACAGACCAATACCGCTTGATTGAAGGCGTCGTTAGATTTCCAGTGAATGTACGCCGCAAGACGATCTTTCACACAGTCGGTTGGAGACAGTAGTTTGATTATACGATTTCCAACCGAAATCTCAGCCGGGATGACCTGATATTGTTCTCCTAGCTCGACAGGGCCTTTGGGGAATTCGAGACATAGATGGTCGCACTCGGGATGCTTGTAGTAACGGGATTTCCCAGGAATGAACCCGATTTTTTCGAGTGCGGTTGGTAGTGACGATCTTCCTAAATCATCTGTGATCATATCCAGATCTCCCGAGCGATAAGAGCCGTCGCTATAAATAGATACCACTGCCCCTCCGACGAGGACGCTCGAAATGCCTTCGCCCTCGAGATGCCACGCCACGTAACGCCACAGCTCGTTCTCATCGCAAGTTTTCCAGTTGGGAGGGTTCATGACGTAAGATTTAATGACTTGTATTTTAGGTCATGTGACCTTCTTTTTAGGTCATGGAAATGACGGTGCTTGGCGAGGTGTTTGGTGGCAGAGCGGCGGAGGCTGTGTTGCTGCATATCTATCACTACGGTGAATCTTATGGCAGGGCAATTTCGTCCGATTTTGGACTCACCCTTTTTCCGGTTCAGAGGCAGCTCGATAAATTTGAACGAGCAGGTGTTTTGGTGCGCAAGCAACAGGGAAAAACAGTGATGTTTTACTGGAATGCGAAATCGCGTTTTGCAAAGCGCATGAAAACCTTGGTCGAAGTGGTTTACGAAGGGATGTCGCTCGAAGAGCGGGAGGCTCGCTTTTCGGTGAGGCGCCGCCCGCGCTCGAAGGATAAAGAAATTAACTACCGGAAGCCGTGACGTGTTCATGCCGTGGCGAGTTTACGGGAGTTGAATTTCCATGAGACGAGAAGCGCGGCGACTAGCAGAAGGAGCCAGATGCGCCAGAGTGGGTCTGGGCGGGTGTGGCGTTCGAGGGTGGAGGTGGCGGTGACGGCCTCGGTGCTGTTTGTGCCGCAGGCGGTGAAATCGGCTTCGCGGGTGTCGGCGAAATACACGGCGGCGTGGAGTAAAGTGCTGTCGCCTTGAGTGGCGGTTAGGAAACTGGGAATGGACGGAGCTTGGCGGGTGGGGGAGGGGACTGGGATGGTTTTTCCGCTCAGGTCGATGGCGGAAAATTTGACGGGAATCGTGGGATCAGCGGTGAGGGTGATGGGTTGGCTGGTTTCTAGGATGAGACTGGCAGGCGCGATTTTGGCGGTGCGGATGGACTCGGCAAAGCGGTGGAGCAGCACGATGAAGGCGGGTTGGCTCGCGGCGTTGGAGAGGCGGAGGTCGAAGTTGAAACAAAGTTGGCGTCCGGTGGGATTTTCGCGGAGGAAAATGAGCGGGCGTTTGTCTTGCCAGAGAATCACGGTGTCGGTCGGCTGGCGGTCGAGCTGGAGGGTTTCGCGGACAAGCAGAGATTGCCAGTTGAGGTTGTCTAGCAAGGGGTGATGTTCGGCGACGATTCCACCCTTGAGGTAGGCTCCGGTGCGGGTGCTGTCTTCGACAAAAATGATGGAGTTTCCCGGCGGCAGGACGGGGTCTAGCGGATCGTAGGAAGCGATGGCGAGATCGGCGGTCGCGGCGTCCGTGGTGGATGTGGCGGCATCCAGAGAGCGGAGAAGTTTCTCCGTCAGATCGGCGAAGGCGGGTGAAGTGGTGGTGAAAAGAGCGAGGGACTTAGGCGCGGGAGCGACCAGTGGGAGAGTGTCGTCTAACGTGAATCTGTCAGGCGAGAGGACGATGCGAACGTCTTCCGCGTCTTGGGGAAATGCGGCTTGGAGGGTGACGAGTGCGCCGGCATCGAGACGCAGCGGGCGAGGCTCGGTCTTGCCGTCGCGAGTCTGCATGAACCAAGTGCGATCTACGGCGGATTTTCCGTGGTTTCGGACGAGGGCACGCCAGACCAAGCTGCCCTCCTCGGTGGCGAAGGCGACACCAGTGAAGCCGACATTTTCGAGTGGTTCACCGATGGCGATGAGCCTCGCTTCGAAAGGCAGTGAGTCCGTGGGCGTGTCCGTCAGGTAGATCACGGAGCCTTCGCGCGAGACGAGCGAGCGGGCGAGACGGAGAGCTTGGGTGGGATCGGTCAGACCATCGAGCGGCGTCCATTTTTCGAGGGCGGATTTGAGTTCGGTGACGGACGAGCCAGCGAAGAGACGCGGACGGCCGGGAGTGGATTCGAGGACGGTGATTTCTGTGAGGGTGGCTGGTCCTTGGAGGAGCGGGAGTTCGGCGGTGAGACGTGCGATAGCTTGGGATTTGAAGACGCCCATGGATGCGGATGAGTCGAGGACGATGGCGACGCGTTGGACGCTGCCAGTTTTGCGAAGTCGCGGCTCGGCGAGAAACCACGCGAGCAGAATCACCGCCAGTAACTGCATCCAAAGCGGGATGGACGGCATGATTCTTTCCAAGCGTCTGCCGCTCGCTGCGTCACGGTGCGTGCGTTCTAGCAAAAAAAGGGTCGATACGGGAAGTTCGATGGATTTCCGCTGGAGGAAATGAATGGCAAGCACAGCTGGTATGCCGAGAAGGGCGAGCAGGCCGAGAGGATTTGCGAGGGTGAGCACGGGCAAGGAAAATTCTGTGAGGCAAAGTTGTGGCCAATTTCCATGTGAGACGAGGTGAAATTTTCGCCCACGTTTTCTGCTAGGTGATTTCATGGCTCGTCATGGTGCGTCTGGTTCTTCAGGCTTTCACTTGCCGGCCGGATTGCGAGTTGGCGAGAAATTTACCACTAGAAATCAAGACGTTGAAAACCTTTCAAGAACTCGGGGTCCGGGCCGATTTTATTCCGGGACTAAAGGAGCTGGGGATCATTCACCCGACGGATATTCAGGAGAAAGCGATTCCGTTTTTGATCGAGAGCGGCGGTGATTTCATCGCCCAGGCGCAGACGGGGACGGGGAAGACGGCGGCATTTGGGTTGCCGTTGTTAGAGCGAGTGGATCCGAAGTCGAAGGAAATTCAGGGTTTGGTGATTGCGCCGACTCGGGAGCTGGCGAAGCAGATTGGTAAGCAGCTTTTCCGCTACACGAAGTTTTCTGAGCAGAAAATTTTCGTGGAGGTGCTGAGTGGTGGGGATTCGTTTGATCGGCAAGTGGCCTCACTTCAACGACCGACGCACATCGTGGTCGCTACGCCGGGGAGATTGATCGATTTGATCCAGAAGAAGGCTCTGACATTGCTAGGGGTGAAGTATCTGGTGCTCGATGAAGCGGACGAGATGTTGAGCATGGGATTTAAGAAGGAGTTGGTAAAAATCTTTGGGCTGACTCGTGGAAGACGGAGCACTTGGTTATTTTCGGCGACGATCCCGGATGCGATTCATGGATTGATAAAAGACTGCATGTCGGGGAAACCGCATCAGTTGAAAGTGGATAAGGAACATGTGGTGAATCGGGACATCGATCATCGTTTTGTGATTTGTAGCCGCGACGAGAAGACGGATTTCATCGCAGATTTTCTGAAACGGCAGGCGGAGAATCGTGGGGTGATTTTCTGTCGGACGAAGGCGGGCGCGATCGTTCTGGGCAAGCAGCTCACGGTGCGTGGCTATCCGGTGGCGGTGCTGCAAGGTGATCTCACGCAGAAGGAGCGGGACACGATTATGCGCTCGTTTAAGAAGGAGCGGTTCCAATTTCTGATCGCAACGGACGTGGCGGCGCGAGGGATCGATGTGGAGGGATTGTCGTTTGTGATTCATCACCAGCTTCCTGAGCAAACGGAATACTACACGCATCGCAGCGGGAGGACGGCACGAGCCGGGAAGAAGGGAACGTCGTTCGTGCTCATCGAGCCGAGAGAACGCGCGAAGATCACCGGGCTGGAAAATGAGTTAGGGCTGAGTTTTACCGAGGCGCGGTGATTTTGATAAAATGCTCATGCGATACCGCGTTTATCTCAGGACATGCGTAGTGGATCGGTGAGTGATGGGATTTTCCCGAGCGTGATGAGGCAACTGCTGATTTTTGCGATCATGCTCGTTTGCGTGCGCGCAGATACGGATTTTTGGGACTTGGCTCCGATTCGTTATTCGGACTCGCAGGCGACGGATGCCCTGGCGTCGTTAGCGGCGGATTTGGCGTCTGGGAAACGCCAAGTGGAGGGCGAGACCGGGTTGGAGCGGCTGAAATTTGTGCTGAAAACTTTGGGAATTCCCGAGGAATCGCAGGTTTTGGTGTTTTCTAAGACGAGTCATCAGAACTCGCTGATCCGCCCGGAGAACCCGCGTGCATTGTATTTTTCGATGAACGCTTACGTCGGCTACGTGCCGGGCGGAAAGATCGAGGCGATCGTTCATGATCCGCAGTTAGGAGTGGTTTTCTATTTGATCGATGATGGGCCAGATGGCGGGTTGGAGATCAAACGTGATGTTTCTAACTGTCTTTCGTGTCACGGTACGACGGTCACTGAGGAGGTGCCGGGAATGCAGATTCGCTCCGTATTTGCGGATGCGGACGGGCGTCCGATGCTGAATCTGGGGACTCACCAAGTGAATCACGAGACTCCGGTGAAGCAGCGTTGGGGTGGATACTATGTGACGGGCAGGGGATCGTTGCCACATTTAGGAAACCGGGTTTATCAGGAAGGTGGTTCCATCGAGCCGCGTGCGGGAGACCTAGCGGATTTGAGCGAGATGATCGATGTTTCAAATTACCCGCAGGCGACGAGTGACGTGGTCGCGCTGATGGTGCTCGAACACCAATGCCAGATGCACAATTTGCTCATTGCCGCCTCGCTGCAATATCGACGAGCGCATTTTCTAGGTCGTGCTTTGGATGCCGCGAGCGATCCTGACCAAGGCACGGCTGGGCGTGTGGCCGATACGATGGCGGAGAAAATCGTCGATTGCCTGTTCTTTAAAAATGAGGCCGATCTGGGTGAGAATCTGGAGGAGAATGATGCGTATCAGCGGATGTTAGGTTCACAAATGCCCAAAACTGCGGGCGGAAAATCGCTGGCAGATTTTCAGTTGTTTCATCGGCTCTTTAAAAACCGTTGCTCTTACATGGTTTACTCGCAGGCATTCGCGATTTTGCCAGATCGGGTAAAGCGGGCGGTGCTGGATCGGATGCACGCAGCACTGGGGGATGCGGGATCGGAGGTGGATTGGCTGAAGGAAACAGAGCGTAAGAAGATCCGATCAATCCTCGCGGAGACCTTGCCGGGATGGTGATTCCGTGGTCTGGCACTTCTGGTTAGGGAGAATGAAATTGACGCAGCCACAGTTTTTTAGCCACGTTTTAGAAATCGAAACGCAAAATTTACTCCACACACCTTGAAGCCATGAAACTGAAAAATCTAATTGCCCCGTTCATGTTGATGACAGCCGGAACTTCGTTTGGTGCTGCCGGGATTTACGATGGGTTTCTTTTCACCACGACGACGGGAGCTGCTCCTTTGACGTTTTACGACATTGGTGCTGCTTCGTTGAATGTGGATTTCGACGGCGCGAATCTGGGGAGTTTTGTCCTCGGCAGTTCGCTTCAGATCGGTGGCCAGCAGAGATCTTTTGAGAACAACTCGACGGTCGTCACCACGAACACGATTTTCTGGAAAGTAGTGGGTGCATTTGTGGGCGTGAATTTACCGCTTCAGTGGACGCAGGGCGATGTGGGTGCTCCCGGTGGCTTGAATAATCCGGGCGACAAGCAATGGGGTGGTGATGTGCAAGGAGCGAATGGTGCTTTGGTTTTGTCGGGAAATGTCCTCTCAGGATTGGCCGAGGGAACTTACACGCTGGAGGTTTATTCCGAGATCAGCACGAATGCGGTGAACGCTGATCCGACGATTTTCAACAGCAATGGTGGCAACAATTTCAAGGCGAGCTTCACGGTTGTTCCTGAGCCTGCGACTGCCGTTCTGGGAATGTTCGGCCTAGGGCTGCTTCTTCGCCGTCGGCGTGGTTGAGGCGGTAGCGCATCGAGAATTGTGGGAATTTGCTCTGCATTCCAGCATCTCAGAGGGACTTCTTCGTAAGTAGTCTAACCCTTTAGGGTGTCTTAGGCGCGTGATGAAGACACCCTGAAGGGTTAGACTACGTGCGAAGACTCTGCCGTTGGGACAACGGTGTGAATCGGCGCTTTTTCCACAAACCATGATATAGCTGAGTTTGATTTCGCCCGATTTAAAAACTTCTGCTGAGTGAAAACCCGATGCCGTGGGACATCACGTCGAGCGAGCTGTTCGAGTATTCGCCTGCGCGATAGCCGCTAGTGCCGACCGTTTCCTCGCCGAGCGCGACGGTGTAGGAGACGTCAATTTGCCAATCGCTCACTGCCCAACCAGCACCAAGGGCGAAGGCGTGTTCGAGGATGGAGCCGTTCAAAGGCGTGACGAGTTCGCCGGGCACGGGTGACTCGGCGTAGCGCCAGCCCGCGCGGAGAGTGAGGTCTGGGTGGAGAGAATACTCTGCGCCGAGAGCGAAAACGAAGCGATCGTCCCAGCGCAAAGGCACGCCGTCTGATGGGGATGAGCCGACGGCGGAATTGATGGCGGGGTTCGAGCCGTTGGAGAGCTGGACGGGCAATTCGTCGAAGGAGTTGCTCCAGTTGATCCATTCCACGGTGGCACCGAGGCGGAGTTTTTCCGTGCATTGCCATGCAGTGCCGAGGGCGATGGCGAGCGGCAGGGTATTTTCTGTGGATGCGTCGTAGCGGACGATGGGGTCCGCGCCAGCGAGGCCGAGCGGCGGAAGTTGGGACGAGTAATCCGCACGGGCGTTGCCTTCATTGTCGAGCGTCGTTTCCGCGCGGACGCGCAGCCCGAAGGTCCAGTCGTCATGCGGCTCCCACAGCACGCCGGTATCGAACGTGGGTGCCCAGCCGCTGGTTTCCAAATCGAGATCCACTTTGGCTCCGGCGAGGGCGGGATTGGTTTGGAAAATGAAGGGTGCGTCGAAATTCACGCGACTGTGAACGAGGCCGAGGGAGGCTCCGAACGACCATTGTTCGTTGGCTTTCCATGCGAGTCCGAGGTTTGCCTTCAGGGCGAGGAAGCCACTCTGGTGATCCGCGTCCCCGTAGGCGATGCCGCCGATTCCGCCCGGCACGTCGGGGTAATTCCAATCCGACTTCAGCGCGCTGATCGCGGCGAGCGAGGCCCCGATCCAGAGTGGGCGGTCTGGGATTTGCCAAACGAGCGCGGCTTCCGGGATGACTCCGTGGGCGTTTTCTAAATCATAGCTCTGGCCGTTTTTTGAGTAATCGCCATCGCCGAACAACGCCTGCGTGGAAACGGTTGCTCCGCCGTAGCCGAGCAAAGTCATGGCCGCTGGGTTTCCTTGCAAGGTGGCCAAAGCGTCACCGCCGGTGGCGGAAAATGATCCGGCCGTGGCGGCATCTGCCGCGCCGAATCCCCAGCGGGCCGTGCCGTTCGCGTAAATGGGTGTGCTGGCGAAAATCAGCCATGCGAGCGTTGCTTTCACGCCGTGGATTTGGCGATTTCTGGCTGGATTGGGAAGCCTTGTTAATTGCCAATAAAGCCTTTCATCAAATTCCTTAGCTCGGAATACGCACCGATGGCCTTGCGCGGATGATTTTCCCGAGCCGTGACTAAAAGCGCGCGACAGCCGTGCTGGCTGGTCGCCTTATGGTGCTGAGTACCAGCGGCGTGGCGCAGATAATCGCCGGGTCCGAGGACGCGGCCATTGGTGGAAAGATCGCCGCTGATGAGGAAAATTTCCTCCATCCCCGCGTGGGAGTGTGGGAAGAAAACGGCTCCTGGGGCGGCTTCTAGCAAAATCATGGCGTGTCCGGCTTGCTCGATGTCCGACAAGGTTTTGAGCCTGATTTTTCCGCCGGGGAGAGTTTGCCACTCGCCTTCGTCATGGGCGGTGAAGTGGACTTCCGCTTCGTCAGTCGCTGGATCAGGAGCGGAAATCCGGGCCATGATGCTTTCCTTCAAGCCAGCAGACGGAGCCACCGGAGGAAATGCCGTGGCCGCGATGGCGGCAGCGGTTTCCTCAAATCCCAAAGCGGCGAGGGCGAGTCTGCCGAAGGGGCAATCGTCGCAATGAGCCATCGCAGCGGCATCCTCGCCATCCAGAGCACCCACCCCGTGGAGGGCGGCGAGTTCTGCGGCAAGGTCGCGCGGTTGGTTGGATGGTGGATTCATGGGAGAAATTCGTTGGGCTCTTGTGAACCTGAACTGTTTGAGAGCGTTAAACGAACGCGCTCCATCGCTCTTCGGATGCGTGATTTTATGGTGCCCAGCGGTTCGTTTAACGTTTCTGCGATTTCGGACTGGGTCAAGCTATGGAAAAAAGCCAGATCGAGGACGAGTCGCATTTCTTCGGGTAGAGTTTTGAGGGCTTGGTGGACTTGCATCGCGCGTTCCGTGGCGATGAGCGGGCTGTCTGGAGAGTCTTGGGTGGGTGGATTGAGGAAGGTCTCGTTGCTGGCGGATTCGTGAAGTTTTTCGCGGCGTTGGCGGGAGCGGAGGCGGTCGATGGCGAGATTGCGGGTCATGGTGATGAGCCATGTGCTGGCTTTCCCGTGCGCGGGATCGTAGCTGGTGGCTTTTTTCCAGATGGCGACGAAGAGGTCTTGGAGGGTTTCCTCCGCTTCGGCGCGGTTTTTCAAAATGCCGAGGGTGATGCCGAGAAGGGCGGCGGAGAAATCATCGTAGAGCGTGGAAAATGCGTCCCTGCTACCCGCCGCGATTTGGGCGAGAAGCGATTCGGGACTGGCCTCGTTTTCCATGCGGCGAGCTTATGGCAACTTATTCTGGTTTCGAGGGATTTTTCACGGATTGATTTTAGCTGCTAGGCTGTTGCGGGCGGTGTTGGCATGGAGCGGGTGAAAGCCTGCATTGAGGTTGAGGGCTTGCGCGAGGTGGCGGCGGGAGTCGGAGGTTTCGCCGAGTTTCTCGAAAATCATTCCAGCGTGGAAATGAAGCATCGGGTCTGGGGTGTCTTGGGCGAGAGCGCGGATGAGGTGGCGACGGGCTTCGGGGTATTTACCGGACTTGTAGTAGGTCCATGCGAGGGCGTCTTCTGAGGCGATGTTCGGGAAATGCTCGCGGGCGGAGCGGGCTTGTTCCAGTGCGAGTTCTGGTTTGTTGCCGTGGTCTGCTAGGAAGATGGCGTATTGGTGAGAGCCGGGGTGGGAGTGGGATTCTTCGTGACCGTGAGAGTGGTCGTGGAAGTCGATCACCTTGCGGATCTGGGCTTGGGTTTTTTCCGGGTTGTTCGTCACGGTGTAGAGATCCACGAGGGGCGCTAGCGAGTCATGGGTGGGCGTGATGGCGGCAGATTTTTCAAATGCCTCGATGGCGGCAGGATAGTCGTTTTGCGCGCTGGCGAGTCGGCCTTTGGCGATGAGGACGCGGGGATTTTCCGGGGCGAGCTTGAGCACGCGGTCCAGTTCTTGGCGGGCAGTGGGAAATGCGCCCGCGTGGATGAGCTGGATGGCGAGTTCTGCCTGGCACCATGCGGTGTTTTCAGGGTATGGACCGCCAGCCGCGATGGCTTTTCGCATGAGGGATTGCGCGGTGCGAGGGTCGCCTGTTAGCCAGAGCAAGTGTGAGGCGCGGGCGTAGGTGGAGAGATCGGCGCGGATGTCTAGGGCGTCTTGGTAGTGATCGAAGGCGGCATCGTATTCACCGAGTTCGACCGCGCCGTCACCGAGTAGATTGTGGGCGTCGTGGAGTTTGGGATCGATGGCGAGTGCTTTTTCGCACCAATTTTTTCCGGCCTTGAAATCGTGGTTCGAGTTCGCGACCCACGCCATGCCGACGAGGGCTTGTGAGTTCGCGGGTTCGAGTTCGAGGGCTTGTTTGAAAGCCTTTTCCGCCTTCGTGAAATCATGGGAAAGAACGTTGCGGGCCTCTTGCATGGCCTTGTTTCCGAGTGCAATCCACTCGAGGGCATTGCGTGGCTGGGCTGGCTCTTGCGCTGCTTTGGCATGATCTGACTTGTGGTCGTGATGCTCATGGGCGTGCACAAGTGGCAAAAACGGGGCCAACAGGATGGGTAAAAATTTCACGGGGCGAATGGAGTGATGAGACGAAAGTTTCCGGCAACGAGCCGGGAAAAAACTCCTCTCGCCGAATCAAATGACCGACGAGAGGAGTAACCATTTTAACACTAGCTCAGGGAGCTGGAGGACTCACGGGGGCCGCACGCTGGGTGACGGTGGAGCCGGCATGAGGCGTGCCGAGGTAAGGGAAGACCGTGTTGTAGAGTTGGTCGTTAGAGTCCACGTTGTCACCTACGGGAGTGATCGTAGCGAAGGTAGGACCGCTGGCGATCGCCGAGAGGGCGATATCGACCACGTCATCACCGATGCGGCGTCCGTTAGGCCAGCCGAGTCCATCGCCGCCGATGAGGCTGAGACGGTTGAAATTGAGCTGACCGGGAAGCGGGACCGGGCCGGTGGTGGTGTCCACGCGGATGACGTCTGGGATCATAATGGCCACGAGATCGGCGCGGTTCTTCGTTTGTAGCGGGGCTTGTCCGTCTGCGGAACCGAAGAGCACGACGTTGATGAGGAAGGCTAGCTCGCTGTTTTGCGCGTAGGTCGCAAAGGATGAGTCGCCAGTCGGCAGAGTCCGGTTGTAGCGATCTTTATCGCGCAGTGGGACGAGTGCTTCGTTGAAGAGCGGGTTGGCAAGGCGGTTGACTTGGATCCATGGGCCGCTGTCGATGTTAGGCCCGACGTTGCGGCGGATCGTCACGCGCTGGCGGCTGACAGATGCGTAAACGCCCACTCCGGTGTGAGGATTTCCGAAGGCATCGTTGTAGCCACCAGTCGGCAAACCGGTGAGCGGGATTTGCAAGGCATAGGTCAGGACGTTGAAGCCTTTGAAGCCATCGATGCCGTTGCCATCTTGACCGAGTCCGTCGTTTCCATCGCCGTCGTTATTGACGATGCGGGGATTGAGGAAATCGAAAATGCCGGGCGTGTCAGCGAAGAAACCGTCTTCACGCGGACCTGCCCATGCGACGACTCCACCCGTGACGGGGGAAATGGCCTGCCGGGTGAGTGGGTCGAGACCTGCTAAGTTAGAAGCACCGGAGACCGCTTTGCCATCGGGGCCGTTGTAGCCAGGAGTGGTGCGCGGACCAGCATTCGGCGGTGGCACGAGAAGGTTGCTGCCGATGAGAGTGCCGTTTCTCCGCACGGAGTAAGTTTGGGTGAAATTCTGTTGGGCGTCGCCGATGCTGGTGATGGCACCAGCGGCAGTTCCAAGTCCGTAGGAAAGAATGGTGTCGGGATTTTTGAGGCCACCAGTCACCGAGGAAAAGCTGAAGTCGTAGCGATCCATTTCCGCGCCTGTGGCTGGATTGGTGAGGTGGATGCTGTAAGTGGCATCGTCGGCGAAGCGATCAAAGATCACGCCGTCGCCAGGTTCAGAGAAGGGCCGCACGCTGACGAGGACGTTCAATACCTGTTGCGATGGATTGTCGTAACGGGTGCCGATGAAGGCGTAAACGTCGGTGAGATTGGCTTGCGGGTCCTGCTTGATGAGCGGGGCGTCGCTGTGACTGGAGGCCATGAGAGTGCCAGCGCCCGCGAAGAGAACGGCGGCTCGGAGGGTTGATTTCGTGATGATTTTCATAATTTTTGATTCGGGGTTAGGTTTTCGGATTTCAGGCCACGCGACGGCGGCGGAGAAGGAGCGGGAGAGCCGCGAAGGCGACGAGGCCCGTAGAAGCTGGCTCAGGCACGAGATTGGTCATGCCTGTCACGGTGCCGCCATTCACGTCGAAGGCTTCAAACATCGTGAAAGCGGAGCCGGGTGCGGCCATGCTTTCGAAAGTGAAAAGACCCGTGGTGCTGCCGCTGGTGAAGGCAGAACTACCTTCGATCAAGTCCACGAAACCCAAGTTGCTATCGTAGCTCGCAAAAAATCCGGCGGGCGAGGTGAGGCTGGGTTGGATGAGTGAGTCGAAGGTGGGTCCGTCGATGAGGCTCACCAACGCGAGATCGTCAGGGAGGTTATTGGTGACGGAAATGCTGTAGATGAAAGTTCCCGTTCCGCTAGGAAGGTAATTGACGTTGACGATCACGTTAGATGCGTGAGCAGCCGTGGTGAGAGCGAGGGAGAGCGCGACAGGCAGTAGCAGGAAGAAGTGAGATGATTTCATGGTTAGGCTTGGTTCCATCGCGGAAATGAACCGCGACAAACCAAGCAACGCCTGCCCGAGAAGATCGGATGCATCGGGTGAGATTTTTTTAACCTAACGAAATCGTGGCCAGCCAGAGATTTAGCTGCCGCCCCGGGTTGCTTTGCTGGGATCTGTGTTTTTCCGCTCAGTGCAGATGCAAAATCGCGCCGACGGTGGAGAAATAAATCATCATGCCGGAGACATCCACGGTGGAGGCGAGCGAAGGCGCGGAGACGACGGCGGGGTCGAGATTGATCGAGCGGGCGGCGATGGGAAGCAGGGCGCCCATCACCGTGGCGGATAGGACTTGGACCATCAGCGCGGCAGAGACGGCGAAGGAGAGATGGAGGAAATCGAAATCCGCGCCGGTGCCGTTCTGCATGTGAGGGAGGATGAAGCAGATGAACGCTGCCATCGCGATGCCCAGCGTAACGCCTAACATCATCCCGGTACGCGCTTCTTTCCATGCGATGCGGAGAGCATTGCCAGTTTTGATTTCCCCTAATGCCATCGCACGGATGACCATGGTGGCTGCTTGGCCACCCGAGTTTCCACCAGCAGCGACGACCATCGGCAGGAACAGTGCGAGGACGAAGGCTTGCTCTAACACTGCGCTGAATCGGTACATCACATAGCCCGAGCCGATGGAGACAAACGCCAGCCCGACCAGCCATGAAACGCGCCGCCGATACTGGAGCACCACGCTGGTATTGAGGTAGGAAACTTCTGACTGCTCACCGCTGATGCCGGAGAGTTTTTCGATGTCTTCGGTGGACTCTTCTTGGAGAATTTCTAACGCATCGTCGTAAGTGAGAACACCGAGGAGATGGTGAAATTCATCGACCACTGGCAGGACGATGAGGTCGTATTTAGAAAGCGTGCGTGCGGCTTCTTCTTGGTCGGCGGAGGCGAGGATGTATTCGTCTGCCTCCTCCATGATGTCGTGAACGGGCGTGTCCCAAGTGCTGAATGCGAGGTCGCGCAGGCGGACTTTTCCGACGAGGCGGCCCTGCTCATCGACGACGAAAATTCGCGCCAGCGTCTCGGTGTCTTCGCGGTCGCGGCGCAGCACGGTGATCGCTTGTTTCACCGTCATGTCCGCCGTGATGCGACCGACGTGAGTGGTCATCCGTCCGCCAGCGGTGTCTTCTTCGTATTTGAGGAGATTGCGGGTGAGTTCCTTGTCGCGTGGTCCTAGCAGGCTGAAAAAACGCATCTGCGCCTCCTCACTTACGACTTGGAAAACGTCCACGCGGTCGTCGTCGGAAAGGTTTCCTAACAATACGCGGAGTTGCGCGGGTTTGAAATGGTTCAGTGCTTCCTCAATGAGCGGGTAGGGGAGTTCCGCCACCACATCCGTCGCCAGTTCTGGGCCGATGGTCTTGAGGAGCAGATCGCGTTTCTCGTCGTCAAGGTTCTCGTAAAGGTGGGCAAGGTCGGCATAATGGATGTCTTCCGCCGCCGCAAGCAATGCGGAGCAATCCGCAGCTTCGAGTGCCCGCAGCAATTCGTCCATCGGTTCTATGTCCGCGATTTCCACCACGCGCGGAGACTGCTTGCCACCGTGAAGGCGGGCAAGGAAAAGGAGGTGGCTTTGGTGCCGGATCTGGAAGGATAGCGTTTGAGCTACTTTCCGCGCGTCATACCGGGTGGCAGATTTTGCGATTCCGTAGTGGAGCGTGGGGCGGCGATGGATGGCCCGGGACCGGGAGAGAAGTGCTTGAGTTGGTCCGTTTGCTCGGCAGTCCACTGCTTGTTTTTCCAAACGAACATGAATCCGGCAGGAAAGAATGGGTTGCCGATAGGATACCATTTTTGCCAAGTATTTGCCTTGGTGTCCCAAGTGCGGTGGGCATCGCTGGAAAACGCGACGAAATAGCGGCGGGTGATGCCATTGAGACGATCCGCCTCGTTGACGGGCTGCTGGCTGATATTTTTAACAACGAGGTTTTTCCACTCGACTTGCTGGCGGATAGAGAAATCGAAGAAAGAAGACGCCGAGCCATCAGGACGGAAGGTGACATGCTTCGCCAACAAGGTGGCTGTGGCTTGCAGGAGTATGGACTGCTCCTCTGCGGAAACGGGAGTAACTCCGAGGGCGGCTTTCCGCAATCCTTGCTCCAGCAGTTTACTCGTATCTGGTTGAGCGAGGACGGAAGAGGTCAGCGCGACTAACAGGATAAGGGGAGATTTCATTTCCTGATGGAAGCGGATTTTGTTAGGAACGGCAATCACTATCCGGGTGGACGGTGGATTCTTGAGCCAGCGACGGGTAGCAAAATCCAAGTATTCGCTGCATAGTTAGAGATCGCTGATGCTGGTGGATGATTGAACGGGGAGTCCGTGGAATTCCATTCGGATTTGTCCTTCCGCGCGTATGGGTGGAGTGCTAGTTTCCGGCCATGAATAAAACCGTGATCCAAGCAGAACTGCCACCCGAGCTGAGTGCGCGGGCGGAAAAATATGTGAACGAGGGCTGGGCGACAGACTTCAATGAACTGCTGGCGGACGCGTTGCGAAGATTTCTGGAATCCCACTCATCGCGGGTGACGGAGGCTTTTATCAAGGAAGACGTGCAATGGGGTCTGCATGGGAACGATTGATCAGGGGTCATCACTTGTGGTGTGCGACGCGGGGCCGCTGATCCATCTGGATGAGCTGGGTGCATTGGAACTACTGGCTGATTTCGCGAAAGTGCTGGTGCCGGACGCCGTATGGCGTGAGGTGAAGCAGCATCGACCGGATGCTTTGATCCATCCCGGGGTGATGCTGCACAGGATCAAACCAAGGATGGCAGTAACGCCCGAGTTGGAGGCAATGGCGCAAATTTTCAGCCTGCACACCGGCGAGTGGGAAGCCTTACGTGTGGCACTGGAGCATCGCCCCGGACTGCTGCTGACCGATGATACAGCAGCCCGTCTGGCTGCTGGAAATCTAAGGATCGGCACCCATGGGACCATCGGTATCCTCGTGCGGGCGATCCGGCGACGGCAACGAACGAAGGGGGAAATCCTTGCGGTTTTGAGATCTATTCCCAGCCGCTCCACGCTGCACTTGAAGAGCAGTTTGCTTGAGTCCGTGATTTCCGAAGTAGAGGGTGGATCCTAATTTCTGATGAGTCATCTGAAACAAGTGAGCGGCATCCGGCAGCTAAGTTCGTGGTTCGGATGACCTGAAATTGAAGGTATTGATGGAAGCCTGTGAGATGAAATCACGGCTTCTGGGCTGGAGCGGCAGCAGGCGGATAGACGATGATGCGGGCTTCCGGGGTGTTGATGAGATAGGCGTAGGCCCAGCCTAGCAGGACGGAGATTTTGTTGCGGAATCCGATGAGAAACATGATGTGGACAAACAACCAAGCGAGCCAGGCGATGAAGCCTTGGAGTTGAAATTTATCGGTTCGGACGACGGCGTAGTTTTTGCCGATGATGGCCATCATGCCTTTGTCGTGGTAGCGGAAGGGCGGGCGTTTGGAGTCGCCGGAGGCTTGGGATTGGAGGATTTTGGCAATGTGAGTGCCCATTTGGACGGCGGCGGGGGCGACGCCGGGAACCATTTTTCCTTCAACGTCTTTCATGCTGACGAGGTCGCCGGCGACGAAAATTTCCGGGTTGCTAGGAAGGGATAGATCGGGAGCTGGGGTGACGCGCCCGCCGCGATCCGTGGGGATGCCGAGTGAGGCGGTGAGCGGGCTGGCGGCGATACCTGCGGCCCAGACGATGGCAGCGGCTTCGAGGGTGGTGCCGTCTTTGAAGTCGAGCACGCCAGCGCGGACATCGGTGACGCGGGTATTGTTGCGGACCTCGACGCCGAGTTTTTCGAGACGCTTGCGGGCGTAGTCGCATTGGTCGGGATCGTAGGCCTCGAGGATGTGTTCGGAGCCTTCGATGAGGATGATGCGGAGCTTGCTGGTGTCGATCCGGCGGAAGTTAGATTTCAGCGAGCGATGGACGAGATCAGCGAAGGCTCCGGCGAGTTCGACGCCGGTGGGTCCACCACCGACGATGGCGATGGTCATCAGGCGGGTGCGCTCGGCGGGATCGGTGGTGAGTTCGGCGCGTTCGAGATTGGAGAGGACGGTGCGGCGGAGGTTTTGTGCGTCGGCGAGGGACTTGAGGCCGAGAGTGTGTTTTGCCCACTCGTCGTGGCCGAAGTAGCCGGTGCGTGCGCCAGCGGCGAGGAGCAGAGAGTCGTAGTGATAGACACTGCCGGAGATGCCGGTGGCTTGCCTCGCAGCGGGGTCGATGGTGGAAATTTCGTCCATCAGGACGGTGACGTTTTTCGCGTAGGCGAGGACTTGGCGGATGGAGCGGGCGATGTCTGGCGCGGCGAGCGAGGCGGATGCGACTTGGTAGAGGAGCGGTTGGAAAAGGTGGTGGTTGGTGCGATCAATCAGGGTGATCTCAAAGCGTTCGTCGTTGGCAAGGCGGCGGGCACATTCGAGACCAGCGAAGCCGCCGCCGATGATGAGGAGTTTCTGGGGCATGGAAGATGTTGATGGTTGAAGGTTGATGGTTGATAGGAAGAGGGGAAGGGATTGGCAAAGATTGTTTTTCTGCCAAAAACGATCCGTCATCTTTGCTGGGAGGAACGATTCGAGAATCGCTCCCTTCTAAACTTCTTGCTCGTCCACATCATGATCCGCGCCGTAATCGACACTAACATCCTTCTGTGTTCCCTCAGATCGAGAAACGGGGCTTCGCACGAAATTCTCTTGCGCCTTGAGAGGAGGGAGTTCGAGTTGTTCATCGGCAACACCGTGCTTGCTGAATACGGAGAGGTGTTGAAGCGCGAATGCCCTGCCATCGGAATTCCGGTCTCCGCAGTGGACCGTTTTCTTGACGCCCTCTGCGCCGCATCTACTTATTTCCAAACCTCGTCATTCTGGAAGCCCGCGCTACCTGATCCCGATGATGAAGCATTCGCCCAGCTTGCCTTGGAGGCAAAAGTCGGATATTTGGTCACTTGTAATCGCCGCCACTTTCCATCTGACCGACTTCCAGCCCTGAAGATTGTATCGCCAAAAGAGTTTCTCCTCGTTCTCAAATCCCTGAATCCATGATCATCCAAGCATCCATTCCCGACTTCCTTATCCGTCAGGCCGAAGAGGTAGCCCGCCGCGAAAGTACCACCGTGGACTCGATCATTTCCATCGCCCTTTCTTCACAAGTCTCCGCTTGGAACGTCCGGGACACCTTCGAGGAACGTGCAGCCCGGGGGAAAGTGGGAAGCCTCTCTGAAATTCTTGTGTTAGCTCCTGACGTTGCATCGGCTCCGGGTGATGAAGTTGATTAGCCCGCGCTCGCAATTTCAAATGCATCCACTTCTACAAGAACGACTGAACGCAATTCGCGATGCCTTCATGGCCCACTACAAAGGAGGCGGCGGACTCCCGAAAGAAAGCAATGGGAATGATCGAGAGTTCTTTGTGGACAATTTCCTTAGCAAGGTTTTTCCCCCTCATCTTCGCGTTCTTTCTGGAACTTTGATAGATTCCATGTCTCTGGGCCACTGTGGCCAGATAGATTCGGCTATTGTTCTCCCCAATGCGCCAAGTTTCGTCATGCCTGGAGGAAAAGAGTATCTCATGCTGGCGGAAAACGTGGCCGTAGTTTTTGAAGTAAAATCGGATCTCTCGACCCAATGGGAGGAAGTGAAGAAAAAAACGGCGATGATTAGGAATCTGAGGAAGCACATCAAAGATCTTGAATCACCCGGACATTGCGTGGTGACTAACGTCCCAATTTATGCTTTTGGTTTCAAAGGTTGGAGTAATGTTAATAGCCTAAAAAAGAAGTTCAATGAAACCGCCGAACAAGAAAGGCCAGACGGCGTTTTGATGTTGGAGAATCCTGCCTTTGTAGGCAAAAACCTAGTTGCCGACAAGGATGGTGCCTTGTTCGCGTTCATTCTGGAAATAAATGATTTGATACGCTCTCACATGGAGATCCACACCGACCTGATGAGGTATATTAACACGCCTGTGATGCTCCCCGATTGAATGCGGTCAGTGAATCATTCGAATTTCACATTGGCTGGCCGTAGCGGACAGAAACTGCCGCCAATGATGAGGAGTTTCTGGGGCATGGGAAGCGGTTGAGAGTTGGAAGTTGAAAGGAAGAGATAGGATAACCGCTGTATTTCTCTCAACTCTCAACTTCCTACCTTCTGCATTTCTCCAGCAAACCCGCTAAGAACCAAGTGATCTGCGCCAAGGCATCCGAGTGGACGGACTTCCCGAGCGGGGCGAGGTCTTCGCGGCTTTCGGCGAGGAGGGCGAGCGCGGTGTTCACGGCGCTGTCGATGGCGCCTTCGTATTCGGCGATGCCGAGGAGCACGGGGAGGTCGAGCGGTTCTTGGTCGAGGATGCGCTTGTTGAGTTTCATGCGCTGGGCCTCGGAGGCGGTTTCGAGGAGATTGAGGATGGGCAGGGTGAGTTTGCCTTTGATGAGATCGGTGCGGAGGGTTTTTCCGACGACTTCTTCGGAGCCGACGAGATCGAGGCAGTCGTCGTAGATCTGGTAGGCGGTGCCGAGTTTCATGCCGTAGTCGTAGAGTTTCGCCTCGGTGTCGGCATCGAGGCCGGAGAGATTGGCGGAAAGTCCGGTGGCGGCGGCGAAGAGTGCGCCGGTTTTCATTTCGATGATGCGGAAATACTCGGCCTTGGTGAAGGTGAGGTCGAATCGGCGCTGGGTTTGGATGATTTCGCCCTGGCATACTTCGCGGGCGGAGTTGCCGACTTTGCGGCAGATGTCGATGCTGTTGAAATCGGTGGCGAGGGTGAGGGCGTGGGAAAAGAGTGCATCGCCGAGGAGGACGGAGAGCGCGTTGCCCCATTTCGCGTTGGCGGTGGGGACCATGCGGCGGGTGTTGGCTCCGTCCATGATGTCGTCGTGGACGAGGGTGGCCATGTGGATGAGTTCGAGGATGACGCCGACTTTCAGGTGGTCATCCGTGACGCCGCCTGCTGCGCCGCCGACGAGGATGGCGAGGGCGGGGCGGATGCGTTTTCCCGAGGTGTTGCAGATGTAAGCGACGTAGGGCTCGACAGCGGAGTCGAAACCACGGACTTGCTCGCGGATGGCGATTTCCACGCGCTCGAGTTCGGGGCGGACGAGTTCGAAGGGAAAAAGGTCGTTGCGTGGAGGCGGAGTGGAGGTGGCAGCCATGGTGGTCGTTCTGGGTGTAGAATCCACATGCTTGGATTTCCCGCAACCCGGATATCTGACTAACTTACGACGAGGCGCGGGAATGCTGGAATTTTTTTAGGGGATTCCATGACCTATGTTCTTGCTAGGGCGGCTTTGGCAGTTCTTGCTGCTGGCCTCTATGAAAAATCGCGCAAAATGGTTGTTGATTCCTGTCGTGGCAGTGGGTCTCGGTTCCTGTGGCAAAAAAGAAGAAGCCAAGACACCGGAGGCCGCAGCGGCAGCCGTGGTCGAGGCGGCGAAGGAAGCAGGTCTTCCCGTGCCGAGCGTCCCGGCGTCGAAGAGCAGCCTGGACGAGCGGGCGGCGAAACTCGGTTTTGCGAAGCACTTGCCGCAGGACACGGAGATGGTTCTCGCGGTCTATAATGGCACGAAAATTTCCGAGCGCGCTCAGAACACCAAGCTCTGGAAACTCATCGGATCTGAGATGGGCGGCGCGTTTGGCGGTGGGATGATTCCCGGCCCTGACGATATCGACGACGAGGATCTGGAAATCCCTGAAGTGGAGCAAGAGGACGAGGAGCCGCTGGCGGACGAAGCGGAACCCGCCGGGCCAGAAGCATTTCTCGGAACTGAAGTCACCCTCGCGATGGGGAAAACCACTGGCGAGCAGCTAGGAAATCTCATGAATGTTTCCCGCCGCTTGAATTATTTTCAAATGCGGGGAATCGCGAAATCCGTCGTCGCTTTGGCGAAAGCTGGCGACCTCGATGGACTCGCAGACGCCTACGGCAGCAGCATGGGACCGGAACTTTTTAAAGATTTGCTCAACGATAGCGAGTCCGGCATTTCATCCATCGAGAAGGCCACCATGCCACCGATCTACGTGGCATTTCGCGCGAGTGAAAAGCAACGTCCGCAGGTCGCGCAGACGATCGCCTCGTCCGTCGAGAGCATGAATATGTTCCTCGCGGAAATGGTGGAGCCTGCGAAGATCGAAGCTGGTGGCAGCACGTTTGAAGGCGTGAAAATCGTCGGTAGCAAAGTCGCCGCGAAGATGACTGAGGATCGCGAATCCATGGAGGAGGACATGGACGCCGCTACGGCAGATCGTCTGATCGCGGCGGTCGGAAAAAAGGATCTCATCGTGGTCAGCGGAACCGTGGGCGACTACGTGTTGCTTTTCATCGGTGGCTCTGCTGACGACCTGAAACTCGCCAGCAGCCCGACGGAGTCATTGCTCAGTGGTAACGCGCTGGCCTTCGGCGATGCGTATTTATCAAAAGATCTCGCCGCTCTTTCCTACGGCCAAAAGGAGGCGATGGAGTTCATCGTCAAGTCCGCTGGCGGCATCGCGGACATGACGAACGGCCTGCGCGACGGTCTTTCCGGCGCCAATGGACTCGGTAACACCCGCGATCTCGAAGCCTTATTTCAAATCGTGGCCGAGCGTGAAGCCGCAATCCGCAAGCTCACCACCGTGGACCACTCTGGGATGATCGCCTATTTCGAAGAAGGTCTGAAAATCGAATCCTTCGGTGGGACGGACTACGGCATGTTTGATTTCAAAACGACTAACAAACTCGCTGCTCTCGGTGATGCCGATGACGTTCTGTTGTTCGCGGATGCCACGGTGGATGCGGACTACGATCAGAAATCTCACGAGTTCATCGAGGCTCTGTTGGAGACCACTTACGCTCTCGGGATGAAAGTCGCGGAGGTGCAGTCGGACGAAGGTGAAATGGCGCAGTTCAAGGGGATGACGAAGATGTTCGACGAGAAATTCCGCCCAGATCTGGTCGCGCTTTGGGACGCGTTCAGCGGAGATTTCGGCTCCAGCTTGGGCGGTGAATCGGCATTGGTGATCGATCTCAAAGGAAGTGCTCCGGCCATCCCTGGAATCGCCCAAAGCATCGTGGACAAGGCTAAAGTGCCACGGATTTCAGTCATCGCACCGGTGACGGATCGTGCAAAACTTTCCGGCTCTTGGGATAAAATGAACACCACCCTGACCAGCACACTTGGAAAAATCAGTGAGATGACTGGCGCTGAAATCCCGATGCAAAAGCCACTCAGCTCCGAGAAAAACGGCAATACGACTTGGTTCTTCCCGATGCCGTTTTTCACCGATGATTTCCTGCCATCCGTCACTGTGGGCGATAAGTGGTTCGTCGCTTCCTCCTCAAAACTTCAGGCATTGGACCTCATTTCCAAGGCGGACGCTGCAACCGAAGGTCGCAGCGGGTTGCTCTTCAGCATGAACTTCAAGACCCTCCAAACTTACCTCAAGGATACCTCGAAATTGGTGGGAGACAACGCCGAAGCCATCACCGGTTCGCCTTTGGAAGCCGAGCAAAAGAGCCAAATCAGCAAGGGGATCTCCGCGCTTGATGACCTCGACAAGCTCACCGTCCACAGCCGCCGCGAGGGTGCGATGGTGAAGACCAGCATCCATTTCAAGACGCGCTAAATTTGGGTTTGTTCGCCGAGACATGATCCTCGATCCGATCGCTACGGTTCGCTCGTGTTTCGGCGGAAAATTCGCGGTTCCCCGCCAGCCGGGATTGTGCCCGAGTGCGTGGGGGCGGCTAGATTTCCACCCGGATTATCGGAGCGAGGAAGCCATTCGCGGGATCGAGGGATTTTCCCATCTCTGGCTGATTTTTGGGTTTCATGAAACACTGGACCAAGGCTGGAAACCGACCGTCCGCCCGCCTCGGTTAGGTGGAAATCGGCGGATCGGAGTCTTCGCCAGCCGCTCGACTTTTCGGCCAAACGGGCTCGGGCTTTCCCTCGTCCGGCTGGAGGGAATTGATCGGACAAGGGCTGGATCACCCGCGCTTTTGCTAGGTGGACTCGATTTGGTGGACGGCACTCCGGTTTACGATGTGAAGCCGTATTTGCCCTACGCTGAGGCGATTCATTACGCGGCGGCGGGATTTGCAGGGGAGGGGATTCCTCTCCTAACGGTCGAGGTCGAGTCCACGGCGACTGAGGGTTTTTCAAAACTATCCGAACGTGCCCAGCGAGTGATTTGCGAGGTGCTTGCGCTCGATCCACGGCCAGCGATTCAGACCGATGAGCCGGAACGGGTGTTTGGTGCGTTGCTGTGTGGCTGCAATGTGCGCTTCATGATTCGCGACGGAGCTTGCCGGATTGTCGGAGTCGAGGCGGCGGAAGGTTCTGGGTTGAATGCTTAGGAAATGCGAAGTATCTGTTTCCCCCATGAGCAGGTATTTCAAAGGCATCATTGCTGCGTCCACAGTGATTTCCATGACGGCAATCACGTCCTGCAAGCGCAAGGCAGACGTGGTGAAGTCGGACCTTGGCGATGCAGGCTACGCGCTAACTTCTGAAGATTGGTTCCGAGCTAGCCGGGAAAACCATGTTTCTGCGCTGAAAACCTTCATGGATGGAAAATTCTCCGCTGACACTCGCGATGCGGCGGGCGACTCCGCGCTGCATGTCGCGGCGGCCAGTGGTGCGAAGAACGCCGCAGAATTTCTCCTCAACCACGGCCTAGCAGTCGATCTCACTGGCGCGCAAAATCGCACTCCACTGATGGCGGCGGTCATCGCGAATCAGACGGAAATGACGGGTTGGCTTTTACGCCAAGGAGCAGATCCGCAGCTCAAAGATGCAGAGGGTTTCAAACCACTCATGCTAGCGGTGCGCGAAGGCAGTGCCGGGGCGGTGGCCGAGCTGGCTGCCTACAATCGCGATGATCTCGACGCCGCATTGCTTCTCGCCGCCCTCGTCGGAAAGGCAAAGGTGATCGACGCTCTAACAAACTACGGTGCCTCTGTTTACGCGCGGATGGAGGATGGCCGCACGCCGTTGATGATCGCGGCAGAAAACGGCCACGAAGAAGCGGTGAAATTACTGATCGACATCGGATCGAGCCGTTACGCCGTAGATCCAGCAGGCCGCACAGCGGTGGATCTGGCGACTTCAGCGGGTCATTTAGAAATCGCATCATGGATTTCCCGCGATCCACTGCCCGAAGAGTTAGCCTTGGAATCCCCGGAGGAAATCGCGGAATCGCTCGATGTTTCCGTCACGACTGCCATTGAGAAATCTGACGCCACTTCATTTTCTGATGAGAGTTCTCCAGCCCTCGCGAAGAATCACAAACCACGCTCACAATCGGTCGCCCTCGAAGGCCAGACGCTCAGCGAACCGATCGTGATGGATTCACCGGCTCCTAATCAATCACGTCCACGTGGTGACATATTTCCCATGCCACCCTTGGTCATGCGCCAGTATCGCGAGCGGGAAATTCCTATCAGCGTCAAGACGGTGCAAGGCGACACGGCCACGATCAAAATCGCCGGTGTCGCACCGCGCGAGATGAAGGTCCGTGCGGGTGATTCGATTCTTGGATCGAGCCTCACCATTGTGCGAGTCCAGCGGCGGATGGAAGACAGCAAAGTCAATCCCGGCGGGAGTTCGGAAATTTCTGTGGTCCAGCTCCGGGATTCTAAAACTGGCTCTACTCGCGAGTGGATCGCTGGTATTTCCGCAAGCGCACACGATCCCGTGGCCCTCGTCGAGGATTCTGCCACTGGCAAACGCTATGTCGCCTCTCCTGGGCAGCGGTTCAAAGGCGGCGATGGCACCGAGTATCTGATTTCCGATGTCCGCCCGAACCAACTCGTCATTCAGGACGTGATGACTCGTGCTGTGACGACGATCCCCTTGCGTGGGCCGCGCGGTTAGGATAGCCTCGCGCAAATGGAGTCCGAGACCATCATCGACCACGGCGAGCCTGTCCGCCAATTTTCTGTTATGCTGCCTAACCGGGCCGGCGCACTCGCTGCGATGGTGAAGCTCCTGCGCTCACTCGGCATCGAAGTCATCGGCCTCAGTGTCCAAGATTCGCGAGATGCGACTGTCGCCAGACTCGTCGTTTCTGATCCCGATGCCGCCGAGCAACTTTTCATCGAAAAAGGCATTCCGCATACCACTTGCGAGCTGGTCGTTATTGCTATGCGTGAATCCGGTCCGGGACTGCTTCAGTGCCTCGACTCACTGATGATCGCGGAAACTAACATCGACTTCGCCTACGCCCTGATGCCCAGCCCTGAAGGTCAGTCGATGCTTGCGATGCACGTCGAAGACTACGAATTCGCTGTGGCTATCCTCCATCAGAGTGGCTTCAAACTGATGTATCAAGACGACCTCAGCCGTTGACGAGTTTGCAGCCCTGCCGAAGCGGAAAGAGAGTGCTGGAGTTTTTCCTTTGGGTTTGTTAAAAAACGGCCCTCACCCGACTGATCCCATGAAATCCTTACTCCTGCTCCCTGTCCTCGCCTTGGCGATTTTCACTAGTTCATGCCGTACCGTCACGCCTCTCGATCCGATGACGATGAAACAATCCTGCAAGTGCCTACCGGAGAATTTCAAAGCCGGAAGAAGCTGCAATTGCGGCTATGTGAGTGGGACGAAGTGACCGTCGTCACTGCGAGGCTTACTCAGTGAAAAAACCACGTTTTGCGAGATGGCAGAGCCAAGGTTCGAACGCGAGTTCTGGGCACAGCCTTTTTGAGAGTTCGGCCAGCTCATCCACTTTCAGCCTGCCGTCCATCGCCGTTAGGATCTGATAGTGAACGATGGGAAACGTGCAAGGCTGGTGCCACGCATCGACTACCGGCAAGTTTAACCGTGAGCAAAGCAGCCGAAACCCATCCAGCTTAGGAAATTCAGCTGAAACAGCCGGGTAACTCACAGGCTCGATTCTCGGTTTCCACCAGCCGCGTGAAATCCCCTCGAAAACTAAATGAGCCACGGCAGTTTGATCGTGAACAGGTGCAATCACGTCCCACGGCACGCACGCCGGAGCGAACGAGCAAATTGCGTCGTAGAGTTTTCTAGCAGCGGGATCGCTTGGGGGATTTCCCGCACGATAAGAAAATTCGAGTAGTTTCTCGGCTGAGATTTTTCCCGTCACTGGCGCGTCATCGCGGCATAGAACTGTTGAGCGAAACGTCCGCCGCACAATTTCATCAATCGCGAGCTGAATCTGTAGCGGGTCAGACTCACGCCGCTGCAGCTCAGTGAAAGCGGCATCATCGAGCGCTGCTGGGAAATTTTCAGCCGGATCGGACTCGCCTAACCATCGCAGCCTCGCGCCTGCCGCCGTAAGAACAAAATCGTCTAACGACCATGGATCGTTGACTGGGCCAAAGTCGTCGAAGGCAAGAATGGCAGCGCCTTTCGCCAGCATGTCGTCGATGATCGCGTGCTCAGGATCGCCGGGCGGTGTCACCGATTTCAAAATCGCGAGGGCTGAAATTTCATCCTCTGCTCCAGCATTTAGGATCGCTTTCACCTTCGCGATCACGGTCAAGCGCGGTAGCCAGCCGCATTCGACGTTGAAGCTAATCGTCGCAATGCCGGACGGGCTGAGATGCTTCTGGCAGAAATCAAACAGCGTGATTTTCACCTCGTCTGGCACCCATGACAGAAATCCATGGGCGATGATGAAATCGAAAGATCCATCCGCAGGCCCGAACTCTCTCAAATCTGCTGTGTGGAAACGGATGTTTGTTAGGCCGACTTGGTTCGCTCTTTCGCGAGCTTCTTGGATCGAATTTTCTGTGAGGTCGATTCCGGTGAAGCGACTTTCTGGCCAACGCATCGCCAACGGAATGAGGTTGTGGCCGGTTGAGCAGCCGATTTCCAAGATGCGTGCGTGTCGCGGATGAGGAACATCCAGCCCCGCCATTGCCGCAGCCACCGCCGAGACAGCCGGGTCCGACGAGGGGTGACTCATCGGCGGGTAGGTCTTGTTTTCGTAGAGCTGGTGAATGATGTCTGCCATCGTGTTAGGAAATTCGCTTCACATTCACGCGGTCCCAATACATGCGGTCGCGCCAATCGGGAAACGCCTCGTTGTAAGGATCGAGCTGCCGTCGAGTTGCGACGATGTTTCCCGCGACGAGCACCTCGTTCATTCCTGCCGCCGTGGTCAAGCTGCGGACCTGTGGAAATGAGTTAGTTAGAATTCGCCGAGTCAGCGACTGCATCGTCCGGTGGCCAGCACCAGTCACGAGGTTCACCGCGAGAACACCGCCGGGAGCCACCGCGCGGCGGAGGTGAGTTAACAATTCTGGATTCCATGCCTGCGGGCGGAATACGTCGGTTTTTCCTGCGAGATAGATATCATCGAAGACCACGTCGAACGTCCGCTGATTTTTCTCTAACCACGGATACGCATCGGTGGTGTGAATCTCGATGTTCAACGCATCGAGGTCCATGTGTTCGCGGGCGAGTTCCACGATTTCAGAGTCGATGTCGATGGCGGTCAGCTTACATTTTGGAAGCAGATGGCGCAGCACTCGGAAGGCAGTGCCGCCTGCCAAACCAAGCATGAGAACGGAGCGCGGAGGTCCATTTTCACGGAGCAGTGCGGCTGCTGCGATCAGATCCCAAGCGAGGCCCGTTAGGAATCGCTTGCGGTGCCACGAAGCATGGAGCGCACCCGCGACGCGGAACTCGGTGGCTAGATCCGATTTCCATATTTCTAGGGATTGAAAACGGGTATGAAAAATTCCGGCGCGACGCATCGGGGACGAAGTTGAGTCAGAGGCGAATCTGAGTCGAGGATCACATTCGACTGGCCGGGGGGAGGGGATTGATGGATTTTTCGCCCATGAAGTTCGGGATCATTGGCACGGGAAGCATTGGGCGATTTCATGCAGAGGCGATACGTGCGATGGATGGCGGCGAGCTTCATTCCGTCCACCATCCAGATGCCGGAAGGACTGCGGAAGTCAGCCGCGCTTTTGGGGTGAAGTGTCATTCTAACTTGGATGAATTTCTGGCGGACCCTGAGTTAGAAGTTGTCACGATCGCTACGCCATCTGGGGCACATCTTGGGCCGACGCTGGCGGCACTCGCGGCGGGAAAGCATGTCATTTGTGAAAAACCACTAGAAATCACGACGGAGCGAATTGATTGGATGATCTCTGCCGCAAAGGAAACCGAGATGACTCTCGCCGCGATTTTGAATCGTCGTTTTAATCCGGCCATGGACGCTTTCAAAGCAGCGTGCGATGGCGGTCGCTTCGGGAAAATCACTTCTGCGTCGTGTTATGTGAAATGGTTTCGAGATCAGGCTTATTACGATTCCGCCGCGTGGCGTGGCACTCGCGCGCTCGACGGCGGTGGGGCGTTAATGAATCAGGGGATTCACACGATTGATGCGCTGCTCCATCTTGCGGGTCCAGTTAGAGCGGTGCGAGCAAACGTAGGTTGTCTCGCTCACGAGCGGATTGAGGTGGAAGACTCGGCGGTGGCGTTGCTGGAGTTTGTGAGCGGTGCCTACGGAGTGATAGAAGGGTCCACTTGCTCATGGTCAAAGGCAGGGCATCCGGGGCGCGTGCAGATCTGCGGCACAGAAGGCTCGGTGTTTCTCGCGGACGAGTTGTTTGAGGTCTGGGATTTTAAAACTGCGATGCCCATCGACGAAATGATCTCCGCTCGCTTGATGCGCGGCAATCAACCCGCGATGGGAGCGAGCGATCCTAAGGCAATTCAGAGTCATCAACACCAGCGGAATTTCGAGGAAGTCGTGACGGCCATTCGTGAAGGACGAGAGCCATCCACTTCCGCGAGTGAGGCACGGAAATCCGTCGCGCTGATTGAGGCAATCTATCTCAGCGCTGCCAGAGGCGGGGAAAAGATCATGCTGATGTAGCGTCGGTCTGTGACCGTCTTCCCTCAATATCACCGACGGTCATAGACCGACTACAGGGCGGTGAGTGGAAACTCAGGCACGCATTCGAGCTTCACGTTGTAGAGCGCGGCGATCTCGGGCGCGTCCGAGACATGATAGACATCGCGGTAGTAAATTTCCCGAATGCCATACGCGCAAAGTGTCTGCATACAAGCGGTACACGGCATGGTGGTGGTGGCGACGATTTTTGCCTCTCCCCGGCGGAAAAGGCTGCAAAGGTTCACTTCCGCATGAAGCATGAACTTCTGCCGAGCGTCGCGGTCGTCCCAAAATCCCGGCGGTGGATTGTAGCCGGGCGCGAGGCCATTGTAGGCGGTGCCGATCACGCGGTTGTCAAAGTCGAGAGCCGCTGCGCCGACTTTCCGATAGGGATCTTCCGAGCGCAGACTGGCAACGTGAGCGAGGGCCATGGCATACTGAGGAATGGTAAGGCGACTGGGCGACATGCGCGGACGGTGGCTGAAAACCCGAAGCATTTAAACGCCAAAGATGCATTTGCGAGAAGAGGCTTTGCTAAATTTCAGTCCAACGCAGACAAGAGCTCGGTATGTTCATTCGGTCCCAATCACTCGGAAAAACTTTTTGTTAGCATCAATCGGCAGCGTGACTTGCTTCCGCACGTAGTTCTCAGGCACATCCGCTTGATTCATCGCATTCGTAGGAGATACCGAACTTACAGGCCATGCGCTTGAAGGAAGCGTCGTGCTTTCCTGAAACTGGTAAGTCATGCCTGCGGTGCGCTCTAACCAGCGGACGATCAGGAAATCGCCGCTACGTGAGATAGGTGTGAGAGTCCCAGTCGCAGATGTTGCAGGCGTTCCGAAGAGAAATTCCTCAAGGTTGGTGAAACCGTCTTTGTCCGGATCTGAACTCCGAGATGATTCTGCGGGGGGCAAACTGGCTGCCCATTCCGTGTAGCCTGTTATCCCGCCTCCGATCACGAGGGGTAGGCTGTCTGCGTTGTCGTTAAAGCCGTCTGCATCACTGTCTGCGTTGGTGGGGTCCGTGTTTGTAGTAAATTCATTTTGATTTTGGATGCCATCTCCGTCCGAGTCTATGCCTGCGACCACCTGATACGCGGCTAGAAATGCGGCCTCATCTGGGAAAGTAAATCGACCATTCGCATAAGTAAGTGCGGCTTGATCGAAGGAAAACCGATAGATTCCGGTAGCAGTCGCGGGAACGGAAATATCATTTCCCGATACGACTGCGACGCCGGGTGTCGGCCCACTACCCCAGAGCACCTGAGGAGCACTACTGGTTCTGTATTTGCAGTTGAATTGGCCGCTGATCGGAAGCTGAGAAGAAATGATTTTGTATTGCAGGGACCATTGATATTGCCCAGTCAGGCTTGTGGATTCCAATCCCATCGGGGTAGCAGCCCCAATCGTCGGAACGTTAAAGATTTCGACGATTGAGTAATTGCTAATGTTAGGATTAGAAACGAAGCCAAGTAGCGAGCTGCCAAGCACCTCCGGTTGGTCAAAAAAACCATCGTCATCAGAATCATTGTCTTCGGGATCAGTACCGGTGTTCGAGGCGCTTACAAAGATTCCCGTGTTGGTTTCCACTCCATTGAGTAGGCCGTCTGAATCTGCATCTCCATTGGGATCAAGTCCTGCAATTGTGACTGGCACGAGCAGCGTTTGGGTGCCGACGACAGTTTGGAAATTTGTAAATTTGATGGCGGAGCCCAGCGCGGGCGAGTTTGCGGGTAGTGAACCTAGGACTTGATTGGATGCCTCCAGTGCGATGCCGTCGGTATGAAGAGCCATCATCTTGAGTTGGGTCGTGCCGGTGGGAACGCCCAGCGTCAGAAGGCTTAATGCCATTTCCACTCCGTTGGTGAAGGTTCCATAACTGCCGACTGCGCCTACTTGGTTCCACACTACTCGTGTGTTGGAAATGGGACCATCGGTAAGGTTCGCTTGATGTGCCTCGCCAGAGACGTTGAAGGTTCCCGCTACTAGATCATAGCGGGTGATAAATGCCCTGCGGTCAGCTCCAGTACCGCCTCCCCCAATGCGTATCGCAACGTCAGGCAGAAATCCGTTCTCGAAGGTCATGCCTTCGGTTTCATCGACGGCTAATAGATTGATGTATTCCTCCTGCGTAGGGTCTTCTGGATCAATGACCGCGATCTGAGTATTGCTAATTTTTGAAATTCCGCCGGGCTTGGAATCAATAAATAGAAGTATAGAGTGACCGCTGCCGTTCACGACGCCGCCGAGGAAAACATTCAAGATATCATTTTCCTGAACTGAGCGAAAATTCACTAGAGCATTTCTGTTATCGACGCTCGTGGCATTCGTTTGAACGTGGAGCGTTGTGTAGCCATCACCTGCCGTGGCTTGGCCGTCGATGACAACGGCTGATTTTACTGAAGCAGTGGCAAAACAAATGATGCCGAAACAGGCGACCGATCCCTTCCATTTTTTATTAATATAGTGGCTCATGACAGTATTTGAAATAATGTTGAGAGCTTGATACTAATTATTTTAATAAAGCAAAGTAAAATTAGATAAATGGATGTTCTGATTAAAATTTAGTTCAGTTTTTTGAAAAGTTCATTTTTCAGGAACGATACAATGCTCAAATAACAGACACTCACCACGAAATTCTTACATGTTTGCCCAGATTCTCTCCTTAATGCACTGACCACACCGTCCTACGCGAGATGGTCTCCTTTTCATTGCTAGTTTTTGTTGGGTTCGTTGGTGCTTTTAGCCGATCCGCTGTTGACGAATTTGTCTGTTTTGGCTTCGTTGATAAGTAGTAAAATTATAATCTGCATAGCTTCAATACGCCGAGTGTGCGAACGCCAGTTGGCTCTGTCTGAACTGATGACGCCCTATTTCCACCTCGACGCGGTAGATTGAAAGCCGCAGCCTGACTTAACGAAACCAAAAGCATTTAATGGTGTTTTTGGCCTCTGAAACAACTACGACCATGAAAAATCCTTGGATGATCCCTGTTGCCACTTTGGTGGTGGGTGCTGTTGGCGGCTATATTTCTGGAAAGGGTTCTGCGCCTGCTGGTGAGCCCGCGGTGGAGGAATCTGCGCTGCGGACTCGTGCGAGCACTCGCGGCGAGGCACCCGCGACCAGTGAAACTGCTCGAAAATCCCGGAACACCAGTATCGGTGAAATTTCTCGGATTCCGGGGAGTTCGAATCGCATTCAGGCGTTGTTGGAATTTTATGGGGGTCTCAGTGCCGATCAACTGGCTGTAGAAGCTGCGAAGCTGGAAAACTTGCCGATGAACGAGCGGATCATGGCGTCGTTTCTTCTTTTTGGGCGGTGGGCGGAGGTGGACCCGACGGCGGCGATGGCGTTTTCTAACACGATGGGGATTCCGGGGAATTTTGTGCGTCCTGGTATTCTCCAAAGCTGGGCCAGTGTGGACCCGGCGAATGCGGCTAAGTATTTCACGGAAAATCCTCGTGAGTTCGCGATGATGGGCATGATGGGTGGGCGTGGCCCCGGCGGTGGGCAGGGCGGAGCTTCGATCATCGCCAGCGAATGGGCGCGGCAAGATCCCATGGCGGCGATGGCATGGGCTTCGAGACTGCCCACGGGTAAGGGCGATGCGATGAATGCGGTGATTTCTGAAGTCGCAAAAACGAATCCGAGTCAGGCAGCGGAAATGGTCGGGCAACTGGATGCGGGGGATCGCGGTGATGCGTATCGCTCAATCGCTGGTCAGTATGGCGCGAGCGATTTCGCGGCGGCCCAAGCGTGGATTCGCACGCTGCCAGCGGAGGAGCAAGCGGATGCGCTAGCCTCGGCCATTGGTGGTCTATCAGGCACTGATCCGGCGGCAGCGGCGGCCCAACTCGCGGCGATGCAAGCTGGCGAAGCGAAGGATCGCGTGCTGGATGATGTGATCGGAAACCTCGCTCGCAAAGATCCACAGGCTGCGGCGGCATTGCTCAAGCAGCAGGATAATGAGGAAGCCCAACGTGATGGGATGCGCTCACTGATGCCAGCGTGGACGAATCAAAATCCAGCCGCCGCATTGGCATACGCCGAGTCATTTCCGCAAGGTGCTGTCCGCGATGCTGCGATCCAGTCTTATATTTTCAGCAACACGAGCGGCTCGCCAGCGGAGTTGATGAAGGTGGCGACTACGATCCAAGACAATGGAGATCGTGACCGCGCCGTGGGCATGACGGCGATGCGGTGGATGCGCGAAGACCCAGAAGCTGCGAAGGCGTATGTGGCAGCTTCGCCCGATTTATCAGAGGAGGCGAAAGAGCGAATCTCTCAAGGCCGAGGCATGTGGGACGGCGGTTTTCGTCGTCGTGGTGGTGGGAATTGATTTTTCAGCGTGCTTGATCGAGGACGAGGAATGCATCGCCAGCACCGTGGGAATCCGAGAGGGTGAGATCTATCTGGCTATTTAGATTTGATATGGGTGATAGAAACTCACGCATGGTCATCAGGCGGTGATCGCGTGTCCATGGCTGGCTCCAGTGGATGAGGTCGGTGAAATTCACGTCGGCGGTGAGATCCTGGCGGCCCGGGTTTTGGTAGATGGCGAAGCCTTCGAGTTTTTGCTGGAGGAGGTAGGCGCGGATGCTGCCGTGGGGGCGGCGATGATAGAGATTTTCTGTGAGTGCGCCGTAGTCGATGGTGAGGAGGCGACCGGATTTCCAAAAGGGTAGCCAGGTGGTGAGATGGCGGCGGTAGGAGTCGTGAATTTCGATCCATTGGCCAGATGGGTGAGCTTCGAGAAATCCCGATGAATCCGGGAGCGAGGCAGGGGAGAGTAGCGATTCGGTGGCGTTGTCGTTGTCGATCTCCACGGCGAGTTCTTGCCAGCCGAGAGCGGTTTTTTGGAATCGGCGCACGGGGAAGGCGTCCACCAGTTCGTTCGAGTAAATCACGGCATTTCCGCCACAGGCGGCGAGTGCGTCGGAAATCGAATCCTGCCAGATCGCCCGTTTTCCTAGCAGTGCGCGTTGGTGTGATGCGAGCGGCGCGGAGGTTTCCACTAAACGGAGACGCGTGCGCCAGCGGAGATCCCAGGGGAGATTTTTTACAACCTGAGCGGCGAGGACGCCTTCGCCAGGACCGACTTCGATCAAGTCCCGACAGCCGCTCTCGCGCATGGCACTCGTGGCCCAGTGGGCAATGGCCCGTGCGAGTGCATCGGACAACATCGGGGCAGTGGTGAAATCGCCATTTCGTCCGACGGCGGTGATACGTCGGGAGTAGTAACCACGCGCGGGATCGTAGAGTGCGCGCTCCATGAATTTTTCAAAAGTGACGCGCGGCATGGGTTCGGTGGATATGTTCAGACCTTGGGGCTGCTTCAGTAGAAAACAGGCGAGACGCCCAATCCTGTCAGTTTAAGAATTTTTTAACCGCAGATGAACTCAGATGGACGCGGATGAAGAACACCGATAAAGACGAAATTCACTTTCTCTTGATCTGCGTTGATCCTTTTCATCTGTGGTTGGATTTTCTGATAGCTAAAATGACAGTATCGGGTGAGACGCCCGTGCTGCTTTTGGTTTTCCGTAAATCAAGACGCGTGGCATACACAAAACAACCGCGAGTCCTTGCGGCTCGCGGTTGGTGAAAATTTCTGTGATCTGAGCAAATTATGCGCTGGCAGCGGCGGTGCGTGCTTTGCGGATGATGCTGTTGACGGTCTCGGAAGGCTTTGCACCGACGCCGAGCCATTTATCGGCGACTGCGAGATCAATGGTGTAGTTCACACCGTCGATGAGTGGATCGTAGGTGCCGAGTTGCTCGATGTAGCGGCCATCGCGACGCTTGCGGCTGTCAACGGCGACGATTTTATAATACGGGCGATCTTTGGTGCCCTTACGGTTGAGACGGATGGATACGGCCATGATGGTGAAGCTCTTTTCGGTGCCCGGAAATCGGACGGGCGCGGAAATTGCAAGATCCACCGTGGAATGCCAAGAAGAATCTTGAGCAATTTTGGGACAAGAAGTCTTCTGATGGGTTTCGTTGCTGTGGCAGGGCGGCTACATGAGGTAGAAATCATTGTGAAATCGTAGAGGAAGAGGTTTCCGCAGAACCAATTTGTCAAATGCGCCATAGAAATCCCCAGTTGCACCCAAAATCATTTTCAGGCTTTTGCCTCTCAGGTTTGCCTCAGGCACTTGAAAAAAAACGTGGATGGCGGAGCGTATGATGAGATAACCTCTCTGTGCCGATGATTAAATTTCACCCGATAATTTCTGCGATGCTTGGGCTTGCTGCCTGCAGTTTCCTAGTTGCTTGCGACTCCGCGCAGTCCGCCGCCAAGAAAGAAACTCCGGCAAATGCAGAGCCAACGAAGGCAGCACTTCCTGAAAAAATTTCATTCAACGAGCATATCCAGCCCATCCTGTCGGAGAATTGCTACCATTGCCACGGGCCGGATTCTTCGACTCGGGAGCCGAAGAAAGCACCCCTGCGGCTCGACCGTGTCGAAGATGCGTTTGTGCCGCGAGACGATGGCAAACCCACGATCATCAAAGGCGATCCGAAGGCATCGGAAGTGGTGAAACGGATGCACGAGACCGATCCAGATTCCATCATGCCGCCGCCGCGGAGCCACAAGACGATGAAACCGCGAGACATCGCGATGATCGAGCGTTGGATCGAGCAAGGCGCGGAATACGAAATGCATTGGTCATTCGCTCCGGTGAAAAAACCGGAAGTGCCGACGGCTGGAAAAGGCTGGGCGGCCAATCCGGTCGATCATTTCATCTCGGAGAAATTTGAAGCGTCTAACGTTAAGCCGAATCCGCCAGAAGATCCCGCACGTTTCTACCGCCGTCTGCATTTCGATCTCACAGGACTGCCGCCTTTGCCGGATGCGGTGAAGATTTTCCAAAAAGCTGCCGCTACCGACTTTCAAGCCGCCACCGAGACAGCGGTCGATCAGTTGTTAGCCACCAGCGCCAGTGCGGAGCATTTTGGCCGTCATTGGCTGGATGCCGCACGCTACGCGGACACCCACGGCATCCATATCGACAACTACCGTGCGATCTGGCCTTACCGCGATTGGGTCATCCGGGCGTTTCAGAACAACATGCCTTGGGACCAATTCACCACCGAGCAAATCGCTGGCGACATGCTGCCTAACCGCTCGCTCGATCAGCTCGTCGCCACTGGCTTTTCACGTTGCCTCGCCACCACGGGGGAGGGCGGTGCCATCGCAGCGGAATACGATGCGATCTACGCGAAGGACCGAGTCGAAACGGTCTCCGCCATCTGGCTCGGCCTGACCACGGGTTGCGCTGCTTGCCACGACCATAAGTTTGATCCTGTTTCTACAAAAGAGTTCTATTCGCTAACTGCATTTTTCCGCAATACGCCGATGGCCGCGCTGGATGGAAACAACGCCGAGCATCCGCCTAATGTTTTCGTGCCGCTGCTCGCAGATCGCGAGCGTTGGGGAGTTCTGACGAGTGAAGTTGAGGCATCCCAGAAAAAGCTAGCCGAACGCGCGGCTGCCGCTCGTCCCGATTTTGATGCTTGGCTTGCCAATGCCAGCATTTCGGCATCGCGTGAGATCGACTCCACCCTCGCCATCCACCTTCCGTTCACCGAATCCGAAGGACCATTGCAAGGGTTCGTCGATGGTCAGTCCCGTGAGTGGCCGACTGAGATCGAGCGTATCGACGGGCCATTAGGCAAGGCACCTGTCGTCAGTGGGACTCCGGTCGAACTCGGAGACATCGGGAAATTTTCTCGCGGCGATCGTGTGACCTATGGCGGCTTCATCCGTGCTGAGGGCCGTCCGACGGGGGCAATCATTGCCCGGATGAATCCTGCCGAGAGCCTTCGCGGCTGGGACATCTATCTGGAGAATGGAGTTCCCGGCACTCACATCATCGACTCATGGGATAAGGCGGCTAACAAAGTCGTCGCGCCTCAGAAATCATTCAAAGCGGGTCAATGGCATCACGTCATGTTCACCTTTGACGGCACCATCTCTGGCCACCAAGCCAGCGCGATCTACATCGACGGAAAGAAAGTTGCAGCCAAAACGGACCCGAACACCGTGGGTGGAAATATCGAGACTTCCGTGCCACTCCGGTTAGGCTCGCGTGAAGGTGGAGACTCGAAGCTCAATGGGAAAGTGGCACTTCAGGATTTCCGCTTCTATCGTCGCCTTCTCACGGTGGCTGAAATTAAAAACCTATCGGAAAAAATGGATGTTCGCCATCTCATCACCCTGCCGTCCGAGAAGCGCACTAAAGAACAAAACGAAGCGGTTTTTAACTACTACATTGCGAACATCGACGTACCGTCGCGTGAGCTAAAAACTCGCCTAGACGTGTTCAAAGTCGAGCAAGACACCCTCCGCAAGCGAGGCTCTGTTTCGTTAGTGATGGAGGAAAAAAAGGAAGAACCTTTCGCCCACGTTCTCACTCGCGGGGCGTATGCGGATCTGGGTGAAAAAGTCACGCCGATCACTCCCGCAGTGCTCCCACCGATGGCATCGGACGCGCCCAAGAACCGTCTCGGTCTCGCTCGTTGGCTCAATGATCCCGCCAACCCGCTGCCAGCGCGCGTCACCATGAACCGCAACTGGTCCTATCTCTTCGGCGCAGGCATCGTCGAGAGCAGCGCAGACTTCGGCATCATGGGCAGTCGCCCGAGTCATCCCAAGCTGCTCGATTGGCTAGCCGCAGAGTTCGTGGATTCCAAATGGAACATGCGCCACATGATTAAGCTCATGGTCACTTCCGCCACCTACCGCCAATCCGGCGTGGTCTCAGCGGAGAAGTTAGAAAAAGATCCATCGAACCGACTTCTCGCCCGTGGCCCGCGCCATCGTCTGGATGCCGAACAAATCCGCGATCTCGCGCTCTCCGCTTCCGGGCTTTTATCCCCGCAGATTGGTGGCCCGTCGGTGAAGCCCTACCAGCCAGAAGGAATCTGGGAAGCCGTCGCCATGCCGCAGTCCAACACGAAGAACTATCGTCAAGACAGCGGTGAGTCACTCTATCGGCGTTCGCTCTACACGATGTGGAAACGCACCGCCGCGCCGCCATCTATGGAAATTTTCAACGCCCCAACCCGCGAGGTTTTTTGTGTAAAGCGAGATATGACCAACACTCCGCTGCAAGCCCTCGTGTTGCTCAACGACCCGCAATTCGTCGAAGCATCTCGCGAACTCGCATCATCCGCCATGAAGGAGGCCAGCGACTTCAATACCCGCCTCAACATCATCACAGAGCGGCTGCTCGGAAGGCATTTCTCTGATGCTGAACGCGTGATTGTTAGTAAATCCCTCGACTCCGCCCTCGCGGCCTTCCGGGCGAACTCGGCGGACGCCACCAAGCTCATCACCACCGGAGCCACGCCGCCTCGCGCGGATGCGGACGTGCCAGAACTCGCGGCATGGACATTGATCGCCAGCCAAATTCTCAACCTCGACGAAACCATCACCCGCTGAACTCAGATGAACCCATTGGAAGCTCACAACACCGCCTACAGCCGCCGCCATTTCTTCAGAAAATCTGGTACCGGCCTTGGCATGGCCGCGCTCGCGTCACTGCTCGGTCAACGCGGAATTTCCGCTGCCGAGAGCATGGCTGGCATCAATCAAATGCTGCCACAGATCGCCCCGAAGGCGAAGCGGGCAATCTATATTTCCCTGATCGGTGCGCCCTCGCAGATTGACTTGTTCGACTACAAGCCAGAACTCCAAAAGCGCTTCAAAGAAGATCTCAACTCCTACCTGAAGGCGCAAGGTCAGCGGCTAACAGGGATGACTTCGGGGCAGCCGACCTTCCCACTCGCACCGTCTATTTTTAAATTCGACCAACACGGCCAGTCGGGTGCGTGGGTTTCCGAGTTGTTACCGTGGACGGCGAAAATGGTGGACGACATTTGCATCATCAAGTCGATGAACACCGATGCGATCAACCACGAGCCAGCGAATCAGTTAGTTTATACCGGCTCGATGCAGTCGGGCAAAGCGTCACTCGGCTCATGGCTATCCTACGGCCTTGGCTCGATGAACGAAGAGCTGCCCTCCTTCGTCGTTCTCCACGCCACCCACACTTCGCCGTTTTCTAACGTGCAGGCGATTTCCTCCCGGCTTTGGGGTTCCGGCTACCTGCCGGGCAAGTATGCTGGAGTCGCGCTGCGATCACTCGGCGATCCAGTGCTCTTCCTGAAAGACACGGCTGGAATCTCCCGCGAAACCCGCCGCAACATGCTAGACGGCATCAACGAACTCAACGCCCGCTCGTTCCAAGCCATCGGTGATCCCGAAATCGAAAACCGAATGCAGCAGTATGAAATGGCGTTTAGGATGCAGGCTTCCGTGCCAGAACTCACCGATCTCACGGCAGAGTCCGAGTCCGTTTACCGCCTCTACGGCGACGATAGTAAAAACCGTGGCACCTTCGCGAACTCTGCGATCATGGCGCGGCGTCTCATTGAGCGCGGCGTGCGCTTCGTCCAAATTTTCCATCGCGGCTGGGACCAACACGGCAATCTCCCGCGCGACCTCACCTCGCAGTGCAAGGATGTGGACCAAGGCTGCTACGGCCTGATCCAAGACCTGAAACAGCGAGGCATGTTAGAAGATACACTCGTCATCTGGGGTGGTGAATTCGGGCGCACCGTTTACAGCCAAGGTGAGCTGTCGGAGACCAACTACGGACGCGATCACCATCCGCGTTGTTTCTCGATTTGGATGGCCGGCGGCGGAATCAAAGGCGGCCAAGTTTATGGCGAGACGGATGAAATGTCCTACAACATCGTCAAAGATCCGGTCCACATCCGCGATCTTCATGCGACTCTGCTCCACGCTCTCGGGATGGAGCACGAACGTCTGAGTTTCAAATTCCAAGGTTTGGACGAACGCCTAACCGGAGTGCAACCTGCGAAGGTGGTAAAAGGCCTTTTTGCCTGACGAGGGAAACTTATCGTCGTCGCCTTTAATCCAGTGCCGATGAGGATTCAAAATCCAAGGAGCGGCGGACTCCGATCCGCCTCAGCCCATGAAAAGCCAAAGAGTGGTGGATCACCGCTCCTCTTCGGATTTTCGTGTGCATCGGTGATTTGGAAATCGCTGTTCCTTGTTCACAGTGACCAGCGTCACAATCCGCCGAGATACTCGCTCTGAATCCTTAAAAACGTTTTCCTTTAATCCAAAAACTTCCCGGGATTCAGGATGCCGTTGGGATCGAGAGCATCCTTGAGGGCGCGGTGGGTGGCGAAGGAGACCTCGCCGAGGGCTTGGCGAATCCAAGGTTTTTTCGCGAGGCCGACGCCGTGCTCGCCCGTGATCGCGCCGTCGTTTTCCAGAATCCATGTGAAAAGCTGATCGAGCGTGGCATCCGCATGGGCGCGGATGGTGGGGTCTTCGTAATCGCGGACCATCAGATTGGTGTGAATATTGCCGTCACCGGCGTGGCCGAAACAAGCGATGGGGATACCGCTGCTTTTTTCTAACGTTCTCGCGTAGGTGACCAGTTCGACGAGCTTGGAACGCGGGACGACGATGTCTTCATTGAGCTTGGTGAGGCCCGTGTCACGGAGGGAAAATGAGAACTCGCGGCGGAGTTTCCAGATTCGCTCGCACGAGGCTTCATCCGGGGCGCACTCGATGAATGTCGCTCCGAGCTGGGTGAGGAGCTGGTGAAGTTCTCCGATTTCCGTAAGGGTAGCGGCGGGGCGTCCGTCCACCTCGACGATGAGATGGGCATCACCGGGCGGGAAAGTTTCCGCACCGAGTTTTTTTCTAGCCGCCGCGAGGGTAAAGGTGTCGGTGATCTCCAAAGCGGAGGGAAGATGACCCGCGTTGAAAATGGCTTGGACGGCGGAGGCAGCCATTTCGAACTCAGGGAAAATGGCGGCAAGCATCGCACGGCTGGCTGGCCTCGGGATGAGGCGGAGCGTGGCCTCGGTGACGACGCCTAACATACCTTCCGAACCCGTGAAAATGCCGATGAGGTCAAAGCCAGTTTTGTTTTTGTGAAGGCATCCACCCGTACGGAGAATTTCACCCGTGGCGAGAACGACTTCCAGACCGAGGACGTAACTCCGAGTCACGCCGTATTTCAGGCAGCGAGGTCCACCAGCATTGGTAGCAATGTTTCCACCGATGGAGCAGTCTTTGAGCGATGCGGGATCGGGCGGATATTCCCAGCCGACGGCATGGGCGGCAGTTTGCAAGTCTCCCGTGATGACGCCGGGCTGGACGATGGCGACGCCGTCCTCTGGATAAATGCCGAGAATGCGATTCATCCGGGCCGTCGTTAGGACAATGCCGCCTTTCACTGGCACCGCGCCACCGACGTAGCCAAAGCCCGCGCCACGGGTGGTGACGGGGATTTTCTGATCGTTGGCGAATTTCAGAACAGCGGAAACATCGGCTGTGGACTCGGCGAAAACAACCACCTCCGGCAGATGGCTGGCGGACCATTTATCGACGGAATGCGCGGCGAGGATGTCGGCGGCGGTGGTGACTTTATCCGCACCAATGAGGGCGGTGAGATTGGCTGCTAGAGATGGGAAACTCATTTTAAGAGGAATGGGAACGAGACAGGGTATCCAGTGAGATTGGGATTTTAAGAGTTCAAAAAGTGATTGATCTTCATCAGAGAAGCCAACTAGTCATGCCTGACAATTCCTACAAGCCGCCAAGTTTCGATTTTTTACACGAATGATACTTTGCCTCGTGCTCGATTCTGGCAGTGCCAGCGTTTTTGCCGTCACGTATTCTCTGTTTTGTGCCGCCTCGTCATTATCAACGCAAATGCAGGTACAGTGCGTCGCAGAGCGTTGCGATTTCATCTGCAATCAGCGGGACATGGAATGGATGTCGCCCTGCCACGCTATCCTCGACCTGCCGTAACAGTCGCCTGACATCTTCTATCGCGTCATATTCAGCGACTGGAGTGGCACGTAGCTTCCTAAGAAACCTCGGAATGACTCGCGAGAGGATGGCGAGGTGCGTGATGTCATTACTCGCCTCTTCATGCGGACGAGTGTTGGCAGCGTGCAGCTTGCAAATGAAGAGCGAGCAGGGGTCGAGTAGAATGAGATTTTCCGACGGGCTGAGAGGAGTGCCCACGGGAGCGTCGGCAATCCCAGAATCCAAGCCGGGAAGCCGCTCCAACACCTCGATGGAGGTTTTGAAATTTCGCCAAGTGATGGAAGCTGCAAAAACTCGGCCCATGTGAGGGGCATTTTTTCGGGTGGCAGCCACCATTCCACCGAGGATGGCTCCGTCGAGCTGCATGATCTTTGTCAGAACTAGGCAGGTCATTTTCCGACCTCTCAAGTCGATATCCTTGCTGAAAATCGGGAGATCAAAGTGATGACGCTCCATTTTATCGAGAAACAATTCCGCCCAAGCGGAAACCGCCAGTCCGCCGACTAACACGCTCTCATCCTCGCTATCTACAAGTGACTTGAGAAAGGGCAAGTAGTCCTCCAGACAAAACGGACGTTCGGCACTGGGCTGCATATCACCAAGGAAGACGTACCATTTTGAAGGGAAATCTCTCGGGAACCTTCGGTGCCAAACGGATGACCACATCGGGCGGCGGCGAGCTACGCAAGCGCTCCAGCCACTGCTGCGCTTCCAACGAGCATCCGAAAACCTCTCGTTCTCGCGCTTCTTGGCGTTTGAACTCCGTCATCGCCGAATTGTCCCATTCTTCCGCCATCGAGACTGGCGGCTGGAAATGCTGAGGAGTCAGTTTCATGGCATTAAGAGATGTAAGGATCATCACTTGATTCATCAAAAATGGCGAGGAGTTTTTACTTCTCTGATGCAAGGAATCCCACTTTGAAAAACGCGAACGGATGTGACATGTTAGCGAAGTGTGGAAGATTCGCGTTGATTCTCCACCCCATCGCCCGTGAGAGTCTCGCCGCCATGCTCGACATCCGCGTCATCCGCGAAAATCCCGCCGCCGTCCAAGATCGCCTCAAAGCCCGCGGCGGCGACCACTGGAAGTTAGTCAATGAAGTCCTCGCCTGCGACGAATCCCGTCGCGCGCTCGAGACCTCCAAACAACAACTCCAAAACTCGCGCAAAACCATTTCCAAGAAAATAGGCTCACTCAAGGCACAGGGCCAAGACACATCCGCCATCGAGGCCGAGGTTCGCGGGATCAACGAGCAAATCACCGCGCTGGATGCCGAGGCGGAAACTGCGTCGCTCCGCCAAAATGACCTGCTCCTCAACATCCCGAACCTCACTCATGAAGCCTGCCCAATCGGCAGCGACGAGACGGCGAATCCGGTCGTCCGCGAGTGGGGAAATAAGCCTGAATTAATCGATCCGAAAGACCACGTCGAACTCGCACTCAAGCACGGCCTCGTCAACTGGGACGACGGCATTCGCACCGCTGGCTCCGGCTTCGTCGTCTATCGGGGAAAAGGTGCGAAACTCGAACGCGCACTCATCAATTTCCTGCTAGATACCCAAGCGGCGAACGGCTACGAGGAAGTCAACGTCCCGCATCTCGTCAAACGCGAGTGCATGGAAGGCACTGGTCAGCTCCCGAAATTCGAGGACGACATGTATGGCACGGATGCCGATGAAAACGGCGTCAACAGTCTCTTCCTCGCGCCCACAGCCGAGGTTCCAGTCACGAATCTCTACCGCGACACCCTCCTCGCCGAAGCAGATTTACCCGTGAAAATGGTCGCCTACACGCCGTGTTTTCGCCGCGAAGCTGGGTCTGCCGGACGCGATAACAAAGGCATCATTCGGATGCACCAGTTCGACAAAGTGGAGCTTGTTCAGATCGTGCATCCCGATCACGGCTTTGAAGTGTTGGAACAACTCACCGCCCACGCGGAATCTATCCTTCAGAAACTCGGCCTCCACTATCGGACCATCGAACTCTGCACCGGAGACATCGGATTTTCCTCGGCAAAAACCTACGACATCGAAGTCTGGGCACCCGGCCACGGCAAATACTTGGAGGTTTCGAGCTGCTCATGTTTCACTGAATACCAAGCCCGGCGGATGAAACTCCGCTTCAAAGATGCCGAGGGAAAAAACCGCTTCCCCCACACCCTCAACGGCTCTGGGACCGCCCTACCACGCCTCTATGTCGCCCTGCTAGAGCAATACCAACAGCCAGACGGCTCGATAAAAATTCCCGATGCGCTGGTGCCTTACTTCGGTGCTGCGGAAATAGGTTAGTTTTTTTAACAGCGTCACTTCTTCGCTGGAGCGTTCTTTTTGACCCACTCTGCAAAGGTTTCTGGCGAGATGTTGTCGTTGTAGCCGCCGCGCACGGATTTGCTGCCAGAGCCGTCAGTTAGGAAAAATGAGGGATAGCCCGTGACTCCGAACTCCTTCTTCAGTTCGTTCGCCTCTTTGGAGCCTGAGCTTCCACCGGATTCGAAATCGTACATCAACAGCACGAGATTCTCGTTGGCAAAGGTTTTGAACTCTTTTTTGGAGAATAGAACATCCTCTAACTTGATGCAGTAACCACACCATGAAGTGCCGGTGAACAGCACAAGGATCGGTAGCCCGGTTTTTCCCGACTCTTCCTTGGCTTTCTCCATCTTCGTGAGCCACTTGGCTTTGCGGTCAGCATTGGTGGCTGCGGGTGACTCTGGCACAGGAGTCTTGGAGGCATTGGTCTTGATGAACTCCCGGTCGGCATCCGATAACTTGCTTTGGGAAAAAGTCGTTAGTTTGCCGTTGCGAAGGCGCAGGGTTACGTTGTCACCGTCCTGCTTCATGAACTCCGCGTCGATGGTGGTGCCGGAGGGATTCGTCCATGTGCGGTATTCAGCATGAACTGATAAAGTGGTGAACGACGCGATCACGAGTAAGCGAAAAAACATTTTTTTCATGCCATTTTGATGGAGATAATTCCTCCGTCCGACAAGCTTTTACTCACATCCGCCGCTGACGGCTTCGCGGATTTTCAGCGTCACTTCATCCATGCTGCCGCGTGAACAGATGACGCGGGCGAAAGGCTCGTTTTTGAGTGTTAGGAAAATTTCTCGGCAACGCTCTAGGCTGTCGCGTTTCTCGAATTCGTTTGCAACGTCGCCGCGTGAGCTGATGCGTTCTAGCGCGGAGTCCACATCGAGATCGAGGATGAGTAATAGATTTGGCAACGGCGCGAATTCCTCGTTTTTTCGGCGAATTTCTGCGGGATAAAAGCCGCGTAATCCCTGATAGGCCATCGTCGAGAAATAGTAGCGATCCAGAATGACGACTTTGCCCGCAGCCAACGATGGCGCGATGAGTTCTTCCACATGTTGGCGGCGGTCGTTGAGGAAACACTGCAATTCTTCATCGGGCGACAAGCGTCCGGTACCGCCTGATTCGCGGGCTTTTTTTCCCCATGGGCCAGCGGTCGGCTCGCGGCTGAGGACGACTTCGCGGCCTTGCGCGGTGAACCACTCAGCGAGACGGCGGGCTTGAGTGGATTTCCCCGTACCGTCGATTCCCTCGATGACGATGAAGAGTCCGGCTTGCAGGGCAGGGGATGAGGGCATGGGTGATTGAAATCGTGGATGGGATGCCGCGTGAAGCTGAATTTACTTTTTGAAAACGAGTTGTCCGCCTTCTACGTCGGCTTGGATGATGTCGCCGTCGGTGAATTTGCCGTCGAGCACATCGAGACTGAGCGGATCTAGCAGGAGATGTTGGATGACTCGTTTCAAGGGGCGGGCGCCGTAGATGGGATCGTAGCCCTTGTCGCCGATGTGTTCCTTCGCGGCTTCTGTGAGAGCAAGGCCGAGGCCTTGTTTCGTGAGGCGTTGACGGACTCGGGCGAGCTGGAGATCGACGATGGTGGTGATTTCTTCGCGCTGAAGACGATCGAAAATGATGATTTCGTCGATGCGATTCAGGAACTCGGGGCGGAAGTGACCGCGCAGGGCTTCGGTGACTTTGGCTTCGCGTTGCTCGGCATTTTCTTCGTGGAGGATAAACTGCGAGCCGATGTTGGAAGTCATGATGAGGACGGTGTTGCGGAAGTCCACGGTGCGACCTTGGCCGTCGGTGATACGTCCGTCGTCGAGGACTTGGAGGAGGACGTTGAAGACATCTGGGTGCGCTTTTTCAATCTCATCGAACAGGACCACCGAGTAAGGCTTCCTTCTAACACGCTCGCTGAGTTGACCGCCCTCTTCGTAGCCGACGTAGCCGGGAGGTGCGCCGATGAGCCGGGCGACGCTGTGTTTCTCCATGTATTCTGACATGTCGATGCGGATCATCGCGCCTTCGTCATCGAAGAGAAACTCGGCGAGAGCTTTGGAAAGCTCAGTTTTTCCTACGCCCGTGGGGCCTAGGAAAATGAACGAGCCGATGGGGCGGTTCTCATCTTGGAATCCGGCGCGAGCCCGGCGAACGGCATTGGCGACGGCTTTGATTGCCCTTTTCTGGCCGATGACGCGTTCGCCTAACCGCTGTTCCATGCTCACGAGTTTTTGCTTTTCGCCTTCCTGCAAGTGGTTCACCGGGATGCCGGTCCATGAGGAAACGATGCGTGCGATGTCGTCCTCGGTGACTTCTTCTTTGAGCAACGCGCCTTGGTTTTGGCGCAAGGCGAGTTGTTCTTTGGCGGCTTCTAACTCGCGATGCGCTTCAGGTAAATCGCCGTAAGTAATCTGCGAAGCGCGGGTGAGATCGCCGATACGTTGGGCACGTTCGGTATCTCCTTTAAGTGTCTCGATTTTCTCTTGGGCGGCGCGGACTTGGTCGATAATTGCCTTCTCATTGCGCCACTGAGCCATGAGGCCGGAGGATTTTTCGCGGAGGTTGGCTTGCTCTTCTTTGACTTTGTCGAGACGGGCGACGGAGGCTTTGTCGGTTTCTTTTTCGAGGGCTTTCTTTTCCATTTCTAACTGGAGAATCTGCCGCTCTAGCACGTCGATTTCCGTGGGCATTGAGTCGAGTTCGATTTTTAAGCGAGCGGCGGCTTCGTCGATGAGATCGACGGCTTTATCCGGGAGGAAACGGCCAGAAATGTAACGATCTGATAGCACGGCGGCGGCGACGAGTGCGCCGTCCTGGATGCGGACACCGTGGTGGACTTCGTAGCGTTCTTGGAGGCCGCGCAGGATGGCGATGGAGTCCTCGACGGATGGCTCGCCGACCATGACGGGCTGGAAGCGGCGTTCGAGCGCGGCGTCTTTCTCGATGTGCTTGCGGTATTCATCGAGCGTTGTTGCGCCGATGGTGCGGAGTTCGCCGCGGGCGAGTTGGGGTTTGAGTAAGTTAGAGGCGTCCACCGCGCCCTCGCTAGCACCCGCGCCGACGATGGTGTGGAGTTCGTCGATGAAGAGGATAATCTGGCCCTCGGACTCGGTGACTTCTTTGAGAAATGCTTTGAGTCGCTCTTCGAATTCGCCGCGATACTTCGCCCCAGCAAGCATCCCGCCGAGGTCCATGGCGATGATGCGTTTGTTTTTCATCGAGTCTGGAACGTCGCCGGAAATGATGCGGCGGGCGAGTCCTTCGACGATGGCGGTCTTACCGACACCGGGCTCGCCGATGAGGACGGGGTTGTTTTTCGTGCGGCGGGAAAGCACTTGGAGGACGCGGCGAATCTCGTCATCACGACCGATGACGGGATCGATTTTCCCTTCGCGGGCGCGGGCAGTTAGGTCGGTTCCGTATTTTTCCAGAGTCTGGTATTTGCCCTCGGGATTTTCATCGGAGGCTTTTTGAGAACCACGAATGCCAGTGATGGCGTCGCGGGCCTTTTTCTCATCGAGGCCAGCTTCTTTGAGGAGTTTTCCGGCTGGTGAATCTCCTTTTAGAGCACCGATTAGAAAATGCTCGACGCTGAGGTAGTCGTCACCGAGGGATTCGCGGGCCGCGTCTGCGGCGTCGAGCGTGGCTCGGAGACCGACGCTGATTTGCGGCTGAGTGGATGCTCCTTGGATGCTGGGTTCGCGAGCGAGTGCAGCAGTGACGGCGAGCTTGAGATGCGGCAGATCGACCCCGGCTTTTTGCAGAATGGGAACAGCGATTCCACCTTCCTGTTGGAGCAGGGCGAGGAGGACGTGGGCACTTTTCAGCTCCGCGTGCGCGGATTTTGAGGCGATGCTCTGTGCCGACTGAAGAGCTTCTTGGAGTTTGCGTGTGATTTTTTCGAGACCCATGCGGTGAAGATGAAACAATCAGCTTCTCGTTGCAACGCGCGGAGTCAGGAAATTGACACAGAGTTTATCGGCAAAGAATGGGGCCGTCTGTGATTTCAAAAACCAATGACCTCAGCGCATATTGAGTGTTGTGGTCACAGTCTCATCCACTTGTTCCATGTATCACGAACGCTTGCTAAATCTGTAGAACTCAGCACGCCAAGGCGTCGCAGAAAAATAGTCTTCTCGGCGGTGACAAGTCGGTCGAGTCTCGCAATTGAAGGTTTAAGTAATCCGGTAGCCTGCCAGTCGTTGAGTGTGACATCAAGCTTCCCAGTGCGACTCACAGAAGTAACCCGACAAATGACAGCGTCCTGCTGTAGATCGAAAAGCACCAATGCTGGACGAATCTTGCTACCGGTTCCGGATGTGAACGGAAACTGACAAATAAAAATTTCTCCAAACATCAGCGATAAGAGTCGTAAATTGCGTCCTCTTGCGAATCATCTCGAAGAAATTGTTGGTAAGCTCCCAAACGCCATTCAGCGTCCCCGGTCAGTTCGTCGGTTAGGACAATGATGCGTGCTCGACCCGTCTTAGGAAGTTGGTCGGCAATTTCCTGCGGAATGGGCAGTGTCCGTGAGTCGTTCAACTCGATGGTATATTCGATTGCATGCATGGCAGAGTGTAGCTTCCAGAAAGCAATGGGTCAATCAAACCGTTTTCACGAACAAAAGGTCAGCCGAATTAAAGTGACGGCAAACATTGTTTGCTAACCGCAAGCCTCACTCACTCCGCCGCTGCCGCAGCATCATCACCATAGAAGCTCTTGATGTAGCCGTATTCCACGAGAGTGTCTTGCCATGGAGCGAGCACGTTAGGATCTTGGAAAACTCGGCCCGCCATCGCTAGCCACTCTTCAGCTTTCACGAGGTTTTTGGCATCGTATTCGAGAGCCGCTTGGGCGTAGTAGTAGAATGGTGAGTCGTCTTGGAAGTCATATTTATCTGCGAGGGCTTTTGCTTCGGCATTTTTTCCGAGCTTCTTTTGGCAGAGGAGAATTTTGAACTCCACGAGGCGACCGAGTGCGATGTTTTCCTTGGGGAGTTGCTTGAAGATTTTTTCAAACAACTCGTGAGCCTTCTTCCATTCCTTCGTGCAGAAATAAACTTCGGCGATGTTGAACTCGATGCTTGGATTGTCCTTGGTGTATGTAGCAGCTTTTTGGAAATCAGCTAACGCTTTCGGAAACGCACGCATCTCGACAAAGCAGCTTCCACGGAGGTTATAGATTTCCGGGCTATCGGCGAAAATTTTGGTCGCTTTATCGAGTTCTTCCAGCGTCTCAAACACGCGCTTCTGTTGGAAAAGGCGGGTCGCTTCACCGAGGTGTTTCACGAAATCCTCGCGGCTTTGTTGCGGAAGATTGAGAAATGCCTGCTGGTTCGGCGATAATTCGTTAGGAGTTGCGGCCGCAGGAGCTTCGATCTGGGCGTTGCCATCTTGGGCGAACGACGAAGACGTGAGGGCGATGAAGATGAGGAGGGAAGTTATTTTCATGATCGTCTAGGACGCGCAAAGCTAGACAGCGATTCCACAGACGGCAAGCCGTCGTTCGCTGGCATTTTTGACCCGAAAAAAATGACAGAGAGATTTGAAATTCGCAGGTTGTCACGTTGACCGCAGTCCGTATTCTCGATGGAGCGAGATACTAGCCCTCCAGCCGATTGTGGTTCGTGAGTGCGGAAAATTTTCTCAAATCTCGAAACAAACCCATCCTCAATTACGTCTCTTTAGCCTATTCATCATTATGAGTTCTAACCACCAAAACCCGTTTGCCAGTTCTCCATTGCCACGCCGCACCTTCATCAAAAGTGCGGTCGGCGCAGGTACCTTTACACTAGCCGCCTCATCGCGCTTATTTTCCGCGCCATCGAAGCCGGAGAAGGTCAAGCTGGCCTGCTGCGGCATCGGCAATCGCGGGGCGGAAGTCATCAAATCTCTCCACGATACTGGCCTAGCCGAAATCGTTGCCTTTTGTGACACCGACATGGGTGCGCCGCACACTGAGGGGATGTTGAAAAAATTTCCAGACGTCCCGCGCTTTCAGGATTTCCGCCAGATGTTCGATAAAATGGGCACGCAGATCGAGGCGGTCAGCATCGGCGTTCCAGATTTCTCGCACTTTCCCATCGCCATGCTCGCGATGTCCCTCGGCAAGCACGTCTATGTTGAAAAGCCGATGGCTCTCACTTTCCAAGAGGTCGAGCTGATGATGGCGGCGGAGAAAAAATACAAAGTCGCCGCGCAGATGGGCAACCAAGGCCACTCCGAGGCGAACTATTTCCAGTTCAAGGCGTGGACCGAAGCGGGCGTCATCAAGGACGTAACGAAGATCACTGCCTTCATGAACAATCCGCGTCGTTGGCACGGCATGAAAGTTTCCGACTACCTTTCAAAGCAGGACATCCCGGCGAGCCTCGATTGGGATAGCTGGCTCGTCGCTCGTCCGCACCGCGAGTATAATAAAGGCTACATCAATGGCGAGTGGCGCTCTTGGTATGACTTCGGAAATGGCGCCCTCGGTGACTGGGGTGCGCACATTTTCGATACGGCCCACCGTTTTCTCGATCTCGGCCTGCCAGGGGAAATTGACGTATTATTAGGCGATGGTCACAGTCCCTACATTTTCCCGCAAGCCTCCACGCTCAACTTCAAATTCCCCAAACGCGGCGAAATGCCGCCCTGCGAACTCACTTGGTATGACGGCCAGAAAAACATCCCGCCGATGCCAGCGGACTTCGGCGATGCCGTCGTCGATCCTAACATCCCGCCGCCATCCACCGGGGCCGTGAAAACCAAGGCCCAGCCTCCCGGCAAAGTCATCTACGGCAAAGATCTCACATTCAAAGGCGGCAGCCACGCCACCACGCTCCAGATCATCCCGAAAGAGAAAGCCAAGGAAATGGCCAAGGACTTACCTCAGTTCGAGAAAAGCCCGTCTAACCACTTCGTAAACTTCCTTCGCGCCTGCAAAGGTGAGGAAAAATGCCGCTCATCCTTCGATATCGCCGGTCCACTCAGCCAAGTGATGGTCCTCGGCGTGATCGCCCAACGGACGAACCAAAAAATCATTTTCGACCGCGTTACCAAGCAAATCACCAGCGACAAGATCGCCAACGCCATGCTCGTCGGCCCACCGCCGCGTGAGGGCTGGGATCAGTTTTACAAGATGTGAGCGTGGGCTTGTCGGGTGGAAAAATCACTATTTCACCCGACTGCCGATTGCTACTCTAGCAGTTGCCGTTTCGGGTATCTGCTTGTCGTTATTTGAGGAGTCGTATTGCCGCTATTGCCGGGGTCTGAATTTCTCATTACATCCGCGTAATGCAAAACGCGCAGAGTCCTCGTAGCGGCTTACAACCTTCGCTCGGGCGGTGGCAGATTCTTTTCTACGGCCTCGGCTCGATGTTAGGTGCGGGGATTTATGCGCTGGTCGGGCGGGCGGCGGAGTCGTTAGGCAATGCGATCTGGTTGGCGTTTCTCGCAGCGATGATCGCGGCATTGCTGACGGGTTTATCCTACGCCTGCGTCGGTGGCCGCTACTCGAAGGCGGGCGGCGCGGCGTATGTGACGCAGCGAGCGTTAGGGAAACCGGCGATCAGTTACATGGTCGGCATCGCGGTGATGATGAGCGGGTTGACGAGTATGGCGACGGGCGCACAGGCGATTGCGGAGAAC
>JANOQR010000167.1:0-17248 GCA_031414935.1 Luteolibacter sp. | reverse complement strand
CGCAACTCTGATCTCCCGAAGAAGTAGGCAAGAGAATGGTCCAGTTCGCGTGCCAGCATTCTACGGGCAAGTAGATTATCCGATTATGGTTGGCTGACTTTCAAACGGGCGAACACTTGGTTTCCGCTAGCCGGGAGGGTGACTTTCACATGGTCCAACGGACTGCCGGAGGTGATCGTCACGATGCCAGCCGTGGTCGCCGGGATGGTCACCGGCGTCCAGCCCGTGAGGTTGCTGCCATATTCGACGACTTGGTTGGTGGCGGGTGCCATCGAAGCGTCGCTGCGATCATATTCAAACAACCAGTCCCCACCAGATTTCGCCAGCACCGGCAGGATCGCCTGTGAGGAAACCATCGGCGCACCGCCGAGGACGAATTCCATGAGGTTGTAAATGCCATCGAAGTCGGGGTCATGGAGGGGGCCATCGTTCAGGCCGGCAGTAAGTCCTTGCGCCGGATTGCTGGCCCACGCGCTGTAGGCCGAGACCGGTGCGGCGGGTGTGGCGCTGGCTTGATTGGAGTTTCCACTCTGGCCCGCGCCGAGCGTGGCGGAGACGACATAATAGTAGGTGATGCCATTCGTGGCGGTGCTGTCGGTATAACCCGCGCCTGCCGCAGTTCCAATCACGGTGTAGGGACCGCCATTGGTTGTCGAACGCTGGATGTTGTAGCCGGTCGCTCCGGCGGAAGCTGTCCAAGTCAGCGCCACTTGGTTGTTACCGCCGGTGGCCGAGAGCGCTGCTGGGATCAAGGGTCCGATCGGGACATCCGCAAAGGTCAGCGCGGGGATGGTATTCGCGCCATGGAGCAGGCTGGAAACAGATTCGTTAAAATTCCAGATGGTGTCCTTTATATAGTCGAGGGTGGCGGTGAGAGTGGCCGCGCTGTTCAATTGGAGCGTGACAACATTTCCTGAAGCACTGCCGGAAGTGACTTTGCCACCGACATCGTCCACGTAGTAATTGACCATCGAGAAGCTGCTCCAGCTCATCGCTTGATCGAAGACCAGGGTGATCGATGTACGAGCTGCGCTGGTGAAGTAAGCGCGCTGCAAGACTGGCGCGGTGACGGGTGCGGGCGGCACAATGCCGTAGAACCGATGATTCACGACGGGCAGCGTCCGATCTGCCACGTTTTCATAACCGACGGCGGTGAAATGGCAGCCGATGTAGCCGTCAACTTCCAGTGTATTGAGCATATCCATCTTCGAATACAGCAGTGGCAAGGTGCGCTGCACCTCGCGCAGTTGATCGCCCTTCGGTCCGAGTGAGCAAGGTTTCGGCATCACTTGGAAGACGATGTAGCGCTCAAAATTCGGATAGTCCTGTTTCCAAGCGGCGGACATATCGACGAAAAACTGTTGATACGACTTGTAATCAAAGTCTCCGGTAGGAGAGTCGGAACCGCTATTGCTCTCGCCTTGGTGCCATATGATTCCGCGGATGCCATGAGTTAGCTTGGCTCCGAGCACCCGGTTCAGCAGGGTGGCGTAGATCGAATAAGAACTGCCCGCCACGGTGTGATCCACTGGATTTGCTAGGTGCTGGTCAATACGAGTGCCACCGGCGGAACCGTTGATGATGCAAATCGGTATGTCATGCTGCGTCGTGAGGCTGAGTGCCAAATCGTAGGCAAAATAGCCGACGGTATAATCATTCCCATTGCGAACTGCTCTACCCCAACCGCCCGTGGTGTGACCATAAGTGCGAATCCATGGGTTGGTTGTCAAATTCGGTGACAAGCTATCCGTGGCATACGCATTTGACTGACCCTCGAAGATATAGACATCGCCGCAGACCAAATCAGTCACTGTATTGACGATGGTATCGAGGCCGCCAGTGGTGGTGCCATAGACGACCTTGTAAGTCACGCGGCCCGGTGCGAGCGGCGCGGTAAAGGCATATTTACCCGCGACCAGCGACTGGGTGTGGGTGGCGTAGAGCAGATCCGAACCCGTATCCGTAGTGTAGATCTTCAGGAAGACACTATCCGGCGATCCGCCCTCGCTGCCATTGTAATAGAGCGTGCCTTGATTGGTGTTCGGATTGCGGGCGTAAAACTGACCGGTCACTGGAATTTCATTAACTCCCGGTGTGCGCACCAAGTAAGGATCGGTGGCAGGTTCCGTGACGGTGATGGTCTTGGTGGCGGTGACGAGTGAGCCACCGTTATTGAGGACCAGCGTGACCGTCATCGGTCCGCTACCTTGGGCGCGAGTGAGCGTCATGACGCCCGGCACGGTGGGCGTGCCAGTGGTGACCGTCTTGGCCGCAGCGACTCCGCCTACGCTCCAAGTGTAGGTTAGATTGGCAAGGCCCTTGGCCTGCAAGGTGGCGAGGTTGGAAATGACAGGCGTGACCGTGATCGTCTGCCGTCCGTCCCAGGTGCTGGGACCAGTGAGCGTGAACACCGGGTCGGGCAGATCCTCGGTGATCGTGATCGGGATATCTACGGTCTGCACACTCGACGCATAGATCGCCTTGAACTGGATGATGTAGTTCGTGGTACCCGTCACTCGGCCTGCGCTCACCGGCAGGGTGAACGTGTCGGCGGCGAGCACCGTGTCCACGCCAGTTCTTTTCTCGATCCAATAGACTTTCTGGGCACCACCTGCTTGGGCATTCAGGGTGGTGGAAGTTCCTTCCAAGAGGGTTGCGGAGGCGGGGGTGGCGGCAAAGGTAGAACCGGCTTGCACCAGATTTCCCACCAGCGTTTGTTGGGCTCTTTGGTTTTCATACTCCATTTTGATCCAGTTGGCCGAGCGGGCCACCTTCGACAAGCGCGCCTCGTCCATCTCGCCAACAAAATTGTAGTTATTATACCATCCACCCAAGCGCAAGATGGAAGGAGGGACAATAATCACATTCGCATTTTCTGAAGCATCGAGCTGTCCGTCGATGTAGATGCGGGAGACACCAGGACTCCCCGGAGTGTAAGTATTCACCACATGATGCCACTGGGATGTCGCCAATATGGTAGCACTTTGCACACCGGCGAAATTGCCATCGATCACGATTCGAGGCGGACTCACGAGGCGGATTTGGACTTTTTTGCCATCATCTTCTCTCGCCCAGTCAAAGATCTCAAACCCACTGGTGTCCGAACGGAACCACACTCCGGTGGAATGCGCGACATTTCCAGAGGGCAGGCTCGTGAGGCCATTGCCTCCATTCACGCCATTGCCAGCGACGAAGGTGCGGCCTTTGCCGATGAGGCTGTTCGTCACGGTCGTGCCGATATTGGTGGGGGTGAGCGTTCCCACGGAGTCGGCCACGGTCTCGTTCAAGTGCATCACGCTGACGTAGCCGTTGGCCGCATTGAAAACATTGAGTCCACTCGACTCAGTGGCGACGCCGGTCTTGCCCCAATACATTTTAACTTCCTGACGGGCGTTGGCGCTGATGCTCGGGATCTTAATCCAGACAGCGGCAACGCTGTTAGCGGAATCCCATTGCTCAATCTGGTAGGACAGCGGCACGCCAGTTACCGAGGTGAAGCGGATGTCACGACCATCGCTCTGCGCTTGGGCAAAGTTGAAGGTGCTGCTGTTCAATCGCAGCAGCACGGGGAAGTCCACTTCCGCAGCACCGGTGGCGATGTTCGCGCCTTCTGGGGTGGTCAGGATGAAGAACGATCCGGAATTTGACCACGTTTCATACGACTGCACGGCGACGGTATAGACCTGGGTCGTGCCTTTCTGGGCGGTGACGGTGTAGGTCTGCGGCGTGGTGAAATTCCTCGCGGTGCCGGATGCCGGGCTGATCGTCGCCAGTGGCGAAATCGTGAAAGTCGGCGCGAGAGCGGTCACGTTCTGATTCGGTGCCACGGTCAGTGTGATGTTCGTCCCCGCGATGGTGGCCGGGCCGAGTGCTCCGAAGTCGGATGTTAGAATGTCCTTTGCCGAGCTGGCGGGAGCGACGGTGACTATGACGGTATAGACTTTGGTGGAGTTGTCCTCAGCCGTGATGGTGTAGGTTTGCTGGCTGCCGAAGTTTCTCGCGGTGCCGGAAACCGGACTGCCCGATGCCAGCGTTGAAACCGTGTAGGTGGGTGAGAGGTTCGACACGGCGGTCCCGAATGGCACGGTCACGCTGACGGTGTTGCTGCCTATGGTGGTGGCAGGAAATCCTGCAAACACAAAGGACGTGATGTCTTTGAGGCTGAGGGCCGCCGCTTTGGTCACGGTCACGGTGTAAGTCTTGTTGTCAAATCCCGATGCGGAGACGACGTAGTTGACCGGGTTGGTGAAATTCTGAGTGGAACCGGAGGCGGGCACACAGGTGGCTCCCGGGGACAACGTGTAGGTCGGCGCAAGCGCGGTGACGTTGGTGGAGAACGGCACGGTCACGGTGATGTTGGTTCCGGTGATGGTCGTCATCGGCAAGCCCGGGAACGTGAAAGTCTGGATGTCGGTGGGATTGATAATCTGGATGGGCATCGCGGCCGAGACGCTTGGATCGTTGGCCGTATCACCGACATAGCGGGCGGTGATCGGATGGGTTCCGAGCGCCAGGCTGGTGGTGGTGAAACTCGCGGTCGTGCCGCTCAATGGCTGAGTGCTGATGAGCGTGACACCATCATAGAAATTCACATTTTCGCTGGGTGCGCTGCCAGCCATGGTGGCGGTGAAAGTGAGTGATGCGCCGACTGCCTCCGGATTGCTGCCGCTGGTGAGTGCCAGCGTGGTGGTGGTCACGGCAAAGGCCGCGCCGCCTACTGTTAGAGTGCCAGTGCCGGTGAAATTGGTGCTGGTATTCGCCGCGCCGGAGCCTGCGGCACCGTAAGTGCCAGCGGCCTGGGCCACGGTGGCAAAGCTCAACGCCGAGATGCGCCGAGTGCCGGTGAAATTCAGGGCAACGGTGGCTCCTGCGGTGATGTCCATGGTACCGCCACCGAGCGAACCGGCGCTGGTGACGGCGAGCGTGCCCGCTGCCACTTTGGTGAGTCCGGTATAGGAGTTGGCTCCGGTGAGGGTGAGCGTGCCTGCGCCGATTTTATTGAGATTTCCCGTGCCCACCGCGCTGGTGATCGAGCCAGAAAGCAACAGACTACGAGTCCCGCCATCGCCAGACGTACTCACATTCAGATAGGCACCCGAGGCGATGTCGATGGCATTGCTTACACCGGTGCCGCTCGAGAGATCGGTGAGAGGAATCAGAGTCGCACTGTTGATCGCACTCTCGGATCGCAAGGTTCCTGTGCCCAAGGCATTCAAATGTGAGATTTGCAGCGTGTTGTTGGCATTGGTGAGCGTGAGTCCACCGCTGAAAGTATTGTTAGCGGTGAGTGTTAGTTTTCTACCGCCGCCTTGCACGGTGAACCCGCCGGTGCCGGAGACGATTTGGCTCAGCCAAACATCCTTCCAGCCGAACGGCATATTCATGGTCACATTGCCGATACCACTCAGCACAAATGCATTCGGCAGTGCCCCGGCCACGCCGTTGCCTTCGAAGCCTGCCTGCTGGAAGGTGGTGCCCGCCGCCAAGGTCACGGAACCCGTGCCGAAGCCGGTCTGACTACCGAGTGTCATGGTGCCCGCCGTGACGTTGGTGCCGCCAGTGAAGTTGTTCGCACCGGCGAGGACCAGCGTGCCGTTGCCGTTCTTGGTCAGACTGCCAGCACCCGTGATACTGCCGTTGAGGCTGACTTGCCCATTGCTACTGCCGCCGACGGTGGTGTTGGCCACCAGGCTGAGTGGCGTACTGATGGTAACTGCGCTGGCCGAGTTTTGATTGAGCGTAGGCAGGGTGGCTCCGTAGCTGCTGAGGGCGAGGCTATTGGCGCCCGCGAGGGTCACTCCACCACCGAAGTTGAGCTGGTTGAGGAGGAATCCATTATTCAGATTCTGGGTGGTCGTGTAGGTGCCGGCCTGGGTGAAATTGAGCGTGTAATCCGTTTGGCCGGCATTGATCGGTTTGGTGAGCGTGGCCAAATTGTTAGTCCATTTCGAGCTCTCGCTCCAGTTGCCGGCGACGGCGCTAGCCCAGGTGAAGATGTTTGGCATGGCACCTGCGGTGACCGTCACGGTATAAACTTGGGTGGTAGTATCCTCGGCGGTGATCGTATAGGTCTGTGCGCTCGTGAAGTTCAATGCGGTGCCGGACGCCGGGCTGGCGGTGGCGTTGGGGGAAACGGTAAAGGTCGGCGCGAGCGCGGTGACGTTCGTGCCGGTCGGCACCGTCAAGCCGATGTTTGTGCCGGAAATAACGGTATCCAGTTGGCCGGGAAAAACGAAGGTTAGGATGTCCTTGCCCGAACTCAGCACGGGGATCGCAGTGACGATGGAGGAATAGGCGCTCGTGCCCGAAGAATTGGTAGCAGAGACCTTGAAATCGTAGGATGTGCCATTGGTCAGGCCGGTGACGGTGTAGGACAAGCCCGCCACGAGAGGGACCAGCACCTCGGTGCCGCCTGAAGTGGGCGTATAGGATACGTTATAAGTGATTGCGCCGGAAACAGCAGGCCAGTTCACACTGACCGCTCCTGCGGACACCGGAGTTGCCGCCACCCCGGTGGGTGTGGTGGGCGGGCCCGCGGCAGGATAGGCCGTGGTCAATGCGTATTTGGCGCTCAGGTAGGTGCCGACAGACTCCTCCTCGGCAACCGACAAGGCGCGGTTGTAAATCAGGATTTCAGCAATGTCACCCTGCCAACTGCCGTTGAAAGTTCGGTCCTGACAGATCTGATCGGCATTCACATTCCCGGCGGTCACGAGGGAGACCAATTGAAAACTACCGGAGGGCAGCGAGGTAGTGGTTCCGTTGATGGTTGTCCCCATCAGCTTGGTAGTTCCGGTCCGGATGTTGTTGTGAGCATAGTTGGTGGTGCCGCCATCCCACAGCTTTCCGTTGTTACCACCATATCCCCGATGAAAATCGTAAGAGGAGTTGTCCCCCAGCAAAAACCTGCTCCCCGTGCTAGTGTCTTTGATGACCCAGAAGACGGTCCGGATGTTCGTAATGCGTGTGAACCGGAAGTGGTCGCCCTTGTTCCCGGCAGCCGAGTTGAAGCGCACCACCGGCTGGCCGTTGAGTGCGCCGGTCACATACTGGGGATAACCCGCGCTCGACCCGCTCTGGCGGATGGCGTTGTTGGCCAGACCGGAGGTATCCGCCCAGGTATTGAGCTGCGCACCGTTGGCTGTTCCAGTGATTTGAGACGCATCCATGTGCAAGACCAAGCCGCTGGTGACGGGAGCTTGCGCTTGCGCGGTCGGTCCTGAGCCCAGCCACATCGCTGCGGCCAGCGGCATCGCAAGGGTTAGGTTTTTCAAGGCAACTCGGATCGGGGTAATGAGATTCGGTCGATTCATGGGGATTTGGCAGAAAAGTTTTGGACGGGGTGATGTGCCTCGATCCCGCAAGACAAGCGGGTCGTGGCAATCAGATATGTGACATAGGTCTGTATGGCAGAGAGCAAAGAATTTTTTGGGTGTACCGCAGCGATGATAAAAATGCGGGGCCGCTGACCTTCGATCAGCGACCCCGCTTTTCTGGAGAAAACCCATTAACTCCAGAAAATGATTTACGCCCGGCGGCGGCGGAGCAGGACGAGCATGCCGAGGCCACCGAGCAGGGCCGCGCGGGGCTCGGGGACGACGGTGAAGGTAACGAAGGAAGAGCCGGTCGCTTCGCTGTTGTAATTGGCTCCTGCAGTGGAATCGTTGTAGTTGAACAACCATTGGTTCGTTCCGAAAATCCCGCCGGTGTAGGTCGTATCGTCGGTGTAGCCGGTGAAGCCGCTGGTGATGGCCGTGCCGGTGTAACTGATGAGCGTGAGTTTGTCGCCCGCATCCCAAGTGTTGAGTCCGAGGTTGGCCGCGCTCAGATCCAGGGTGACGCCAGCAAGGGAAAGCGCGCCGTTCACCACCATCAGATCCGCGCCGGTGGCCGTGTTGTTTGCGGCCTCAAAGACGAACGACGAACCGGTGGTCATGGTGAGTGCTCCGGATGCGAGGCTTTGAATCGATGCACCTGGGGAAAGCACCCCGGTGACGTTGATCGCTGCGGTAGTAGAACCGGTGCCACCCAAGGTCGCTCCGGATTCGACGCTGACCAAGCCGCCACCGGTGTTTGAGCCGTTGATGAGCAAGGTGCCGGCGCTGACAGTTGTGACACCGGTGTAGGTATTGGTGCCGGTGAGGGTGAGCGTGTTGGTGCCGAGCTTGGTCACGCCGATAGCACCGCCGCCGGTGCCGGTGCTGTCAGCGATGTTGTTAGCCACCGTGAAGGTGGTGGGAGAGGCGTTAGTAGTGTCAAAGGCGATCTTCGACCCCGCCTGTAGGCCGAGGCCGCTGCCCGGCGCACCGCCCAAGCCGCCGAGGTTGGTCAGCACCGTGGTCACGTTGCCGGTGCTAAACTCGCCGGTGCCGCCGACGTTGAGCGCCAGTGTCGCACCGCTGGCGACCCTGATGTTGGCAGCGGTCCAGCTTGCTAGCGCGCTGTTGTAAAGCGAAGCGATTTTGGCGAATTGCAAGGTGCCAGCGCTAAGAGTGGTCACACCAGTGTAGTTGTTCGCGCCGCTGAGTGTCAGCTTGCCGCTGCCGGTATTGGTGAGCGATCCGCCGGTGCCGGTAAGCGCGCCGGTGTAAGCGGTGCTCGCGTTGTTTGCGCCGACGCTGATCGTGTTCGCACCGATGGCCAGGGCGTCAGCACCCTTGAGGCCGCCGATGTTGTAGGTGTTGGTGCCGCTAGCAGTGAAGGTGACTTGCTGGCCGCCGGATGTGCCGGTATCGAGGGTGCTGTTTTTCAACACATTGAGGCCAGCCAGGGCGAGCGTGCCGCTGTTGGAAACCATCACGGTGTCCCCGGTGAAGGTGTTGTTGCCAAGGAGAGTCACGGTGCCGGTGTTGGTCAGGGCCTTGATGTTGGCGGACGAGACCGAATAGGTGCCCGCATTGCCGATGTTCAGGCCACCGCTGCCGCTGATCACACTGGTCAGAGTCACTGCGCCGGCACCGCCCACCGTGAGGTTGTTATTCAGTGTGATCGCACCGGCCCATGTGCCGGTGCCGCTGTAGGAGGTGAGCGCGAGGATGCCCGTGGAGCCTGCACGCACGGTGATCGGGGCGCTGTGCGCAATGTTATTACCACTGCTGAGGATGGCGTTGGCGCTGCCCGAGGTGGCTCCCAAGGTGATCGGACCCGTTCCCGCGAACTGATCCGGCTGGCCTTGGTTGCCCGTCACCACGCCGGCGTTGATGGTCAATCCGCCTTGGTAGTTGGAGTTGCCGTTAGTGCCGATCCAGAGTGTGCCCGCACCGTTTTTCGTGAGGCTGGCGGAGGTCGCGCTGCCGCCGCCGGCGAACCCACCGGTGAGCTTCAACGTGTTGGCAACGACGGTGATGGTGGCGTCGTTCAGCATGGTGATGTTTTGGCCGTTGTCGTCGGGGATGGAAAGGTCGCCGCTGGTGCCGAGGTAGGTGAAGCTGCCATTGATCGTGATCGGGTTCTTGGTGAGGATGGAAATGTTGCCACCGCTGGTGTTATCGAGCGTGGTGCCATCGTTGATGGTGAGGCGGCTGGCGACGGTGCCGAGCGCGCCCGCGTGGTTGATATTGAGCTGGCCCGCGTTGAGCCTGACGCCGCCGGTGATGGTGTTTGCGACGGAGAGCGTGAGCGTGCCTGCGCCAGACTTGGTGAGCGAGCTGGCACCGTTCGCGAGAATGGGTGTGCTGATCGTCACAGCGTCGTTCACTCCGTCGGTGCGGACGACCATCTCGCCGCCGCTGCTGATAGCCTGGATTCCCGTGCCGCCGCTGATGATGGCACCGCCAGCGGTGTTGCCGGTTTTCAGGATACCGTTGAGCGTCACCGTATTTGCCGCTGCGAGCGTGAGGTTGTGGTTCCCGCTGATGTTCAGGGTGGTGAAGCTGGCGGTATTCTGGGCAGTAATCGCGCCGGTGATCTGCTGGTGGATGGCGGATGCGAGCGTGGCAGTGGTGCCGCTGGTGACGAAGTTGGCATCGGTGCCATAGACGCCGCCGCGGACAAAGGTGCCCGCCGCGTCCATATAGGCATAGGCATTGCCGCCAAAGAAGGTGCCTTGATCGATGAATCCCGCCGCCTGACCGGTGAGGACGATCTTGCTATCCGTGCCGTTGACTCCCGGTGTGCCGTCGAGCACGAAATTTCGCGTCGCCCCAGCCGTGCGAGCGGCGAGGGAGCTGAAGGTCAACCCGACCGTCTGCGCGGCGGTGCGGGTGACTTGCACGGTGCCTTCGCCAGCGGAAAAAGTGAGCGCAGCCATGCTCTGCGCCTTGGCCCCGGTGGCGGTGGTGTTGTCGTAGTTAAACGTGCTCGTTCCAGTGAAAGTCAGCGGGGACGAGGCCGAGAGCGTCGCTCCGGCTCCGGCATCAATTTTGAGGGTACCGCGATCCACGGTGGTCGTCTTCGTGTAACTGTTCGTGCCAGTGAGCGTCAGCGTGTTCGCACCCAGCTTGGTCAGGCCCAGGTTGACGATGTCAACGGCCGTGCTGTTGGAGAAAGCGCCGTTGGTAGTATCGATGGCGAACGTGCCGCCGGAGGTGAAGAGCAAGTTGGGGTTGTTCAGGAGATTGAAGATTTCCGTCGTGTTCCATTCGCCGGTCGTGACCTGCAAAGTTCCACTGGCACCGACATTGATCGTTCCAGAGGCGTAGTTGGGCAGGGCGTAGTCACCGGTGGCCCGCAGCGTGCCTGCGGTGATCGTGGTGCCGCCGTTGTAGGTATTGTTTCCCGAAAGCACCAGTCGGTTGCCGCTGCTGTTCATCGTGAGCGCACCGGCCCCGATCAAGTTCGCGGAGACGAAGCCTTTTTGAGCGGCGTAGGAAGTGCCGGTGAGCGTGCCGTTTTGGATAATGCCTCCCGTGATGTTCACGGTGCCCGACGTCCAGCTCCCTCCCGCCAAATCCAGCGTGCCGCCCTGCGCCGTAAGGCTGCCGGTGGATGCGCCGAAGGTGCCGCTGCCGCTGACCGTGAGAACGCCAGCGGCGACCGTGGTCCCGCCCGTGTGACTGTTCACGCCGGAAAGGGTCATGGTGCCGGTGCTCGTATTGCTCAGGGAACCTGCCCCCGAGATCGCGCCTGAAAGGAGAACAGAGTTTGCGTTGAACGTAAGGGCGCCGCCCGATGCCAGTTCGATGGAGTTCGCCACGCCGGCACCGATGGTCAGGTTCGTCTGGGCTTCAAAGAAGTTATTAGTCCCCTCCACCCGGATCCCCCCGGTGCCCAACACCGAGGCGGCACCGACCCGCAATGTGTTGTTCTGCCCACCTGAACGGAAGACGATACCTCCAGTGAAGTCATTGGTGGTGTTTGTAAGGTGTAGCCACCGGCCCGCGCCAATCACAGCCACTCCGCCAGCACCCGAAATCTTGCCTGTGAAGAAAATATCCCGACTGGACAGATTCGCGTAGCCACCGCTCAGAGTGACGGCATTGGCCACGGTCTTGGCCGGGTCAACGATGCTCGTGATGCTCGCCCCGTCCGCGATCGTCAGCGTGCCCGTGCCGAAGTAAGTTTGCGTCCCTCCTGTAAGGCCATCCAACTGCACCGTGCCAGCATTAAGGAATGTGCCTCCCGTGTAGGTGTTGTTGGCAAGATTGGAGAGGATGAGCGTGCCGGCTCCGGTTTTGGTCAGGGTGCTGGCGCTATTGTTCAGGATGGTGCTCTTAATTTCCAAAGTGTCGTTCGCTGCGTCGGTGCGGACAACCAAGTCCCCGCCAGCACTGCCCGCCTGAATGCCGGTGCCACCGCTGATCGTGCTGACTACTCCGGCGGTGCCTCCCGAACGAAGGATGCCATTGACGCTCAGCGTCTGGCCCGCCGCAAGGGTGAGCGAGGCACCGACACCGGAAAGATTCACCGTGTTCACGCTACCGGTCGTCTGAGCGGATACGGAGTTGTAGGGCGTGAGGGTCGTGCCCGCGGCCACCACACCGGTCGTATTTCGCGACAGGGTCAGGGTATTTCCGGAAATGCCCGTGATCCATGTATTTGCCGTGATATTGGTGCCGGTGATGGCTTGTCCGACAAGGAACAGTGCGCCATTGGTGACCGCCAACGTGGGGGTATTATTGGCCGATGCGACACCCGAAGTGGTCGTGGCATTGGCGAGGCCGACATATTGGACGTCCGCGGTGGCACTAATACCGCCGAGAGTCGTTTGTGCGCCGGTGATCGAAGCATTCGTGTTGGTGTCCGTTCCATAGACCAGCCCACGCACAAATCCGCCAGCGTCATACGCCGCGTAGCTGGAGCCATTGTAGAAGTAGCCGCGGTCGATGAGCTGGCCGGCGGTGGGAGCAGCGGTGAAGATAAAGCCGTTGGTGGCGGAATTGGTGCCGGTGTTGACGAAGTTGGCGCTGGCTCCGGCGGTGCGGGCGGACAGCGAAGCAAAGGTGAGCGCCTGGTCGAAGGCGGCGGTGCGGGTCGTTTTCACCGTGCCATCGCCGGAGGAGAAAGTCAGTGCGCCGAGGCTCTGGGTGAGCGCGCCGCTGGCCCCCACGTTATCCATATTAAAAGTGCCGCTGCCGGTGAACGTGAGCGCACTCGCGCTGTTCAGCGAACCGGTCTGCCGGTTCAGGGTAAGCGTGCCGGCGTTGATCGTGGTCGCGCCGGTGTAGGTGTTAGCACCCGTGAGTTTCCAAGTTCCTGAGCCGCTCTTGGTGATGGCGAGCGTGGTGGCGCTACCATTGCCGATGATGCCGCTGATGGTGTTGGCATTGATGTTTGCACCGCTCAGGTTTAGCACCGTCGCCCCCGCCGCGCCGCCGGTGATGCCGCCGCCGAAGTTGAGGGTGCCAGCACCCACGCCGCTGCCGTTCGCGCTGTGATTTGCAAAGGTGTAAGTGCCGTTAGCTCCTTGAATGACCAGTGGCGCATTGATGGTTTCAATGGCGTTGGTTGCGGTGAGCGAGCCGAGGATCTGGATGGTGCCGCCGCTGCTCAGGAGCAAGGAATTGCCGCCGGTGCTGCCGATGAAGTAATTGCCCGTCGCGCCTCCGAAGCTGATGCCGCCGATGTTCTGGGTGGCGGAATCAATGACGATGGGATTGCCGACGCCATTGCCCCAAGTATTGGCAATGGCGGCGTTGAACGTCGCGACATCGGTGTTGGTGGTGCCGCTGGTGGCACCCGGTGCGGCGGGATCGCCCACCCAGTTACCGACCGTGGACCAGTTGCCATTCGCCACGGAACCGCCGTCCCAGGTCTGGCTGGCTGCCTGCGCGAAGGGTGCTGCCAGCGAACCGGCGAGGATGAGGGCGGGGAAGACTAGGCGGCTGGTGTTTTTGGGTTTCAAGGCTCTGCTTATCGAGAAGTGCGGGGAGGCTTTTGCGAATTAGGCTGCACTTAAAAATCGCGATTCGAGGGGGCAGGCAAATTCTTTCCTCGCGGCAACTGAGTGAAGAGGCGCAGTAGTTTGCCGTGTGAGGCTGTATGGCGCGGCTCAAACAGGCCCCCAAAAAAAGCCGGGAGTTTGACTCCCGGCTTTTTGTTAGTGGTTTAGCTCATGCCGAGCTTCTCTTGGCGGAGAAGCGGTCATTCTGCCTTCACGCGGACGAACAGCTTACCGTCCACCGCTGGGTTGGTGACTGTGAAGGTCACAGTCTGCACGTCGCCGGCGGTGACGATGGTCTCTGCCGAGCCGACATCCGTCGTCCAAGTCGCCAGATCGGTAGAGGTCTGCACGGTGTAGGTGAGGCCGGTGATGGCCGGGGTGGCACGGCGGGTGTAGCTGAACATGCCGGTGGTCTTGTCGAGCGGCACGGTGATCGGGTTGACCGATGAGCCGCTGGATGGATTGAGACCGAAGGCGTATTCCTCTTGGTTGGTCAGACCGTCACCATCGGGATCGGCGGTGGACAGCTTGTCGGCGGGAACGGTGATGGATGGGAAGGTCGCCATCCAATCATCATAGTCGGTCGCCGTGGGTGCCTCGACCGGGATCAACTGGAAGCCGTTGAAGCCAACGCGGTTATCCAAGTTGTTCGTCACGGTCATCGTGATATTTCCACCGCTCACTTTCACGTTCTGGAAACGCACGTAGTTGACGCCCGAAACCCAGGTGCTGCCGTTGCCGGATTGACCGGTGTTATCTACCGCGACGGAGGCTCCGGTCGAATTGATGTTTGAGGTGGACCAGGTGCCGATCCCGCTGCCATTGATGTGGGCGGATGCGATCCAGAGATCGTAATAATCGTCATTGGTCAGGCCGGAGATCGTGAATGAACCCGAGCCGCCAGAAGCAAAGACCCGTCCGGATCTCCAGAGTAACTTGAGAGTGGAATTGTATCCCCAATCATCAGGGCCACCAATCAAGCTGAAATTGACTCCTACGCCGGTAGTGGCACCAACAGAGTCGAGCAAGTTGCTTTGCGTAAGCAAGGTATCGCCACTACTAACAGGCAAATTCCACGTTTCAACGCCGGCTAGGACGCCGTTGGGGCCAGAAAGGTTCGTGGAAGTAACGGTGACGTTGTCGTCCGCATGGTGAACGCTGTAGTTGATGATGCCGGTGGCTGGAACGACGGTGACCGCATAGGGTTTATCGGGCACGGCGCTGCTGAGGGTGTAAGTCACCGTATTGTTGACGGCAGCGGCAAACGTCGGCATCGGTGTGACGCCGCTGGTCTGATTATTGACCATTGCTCCAGGAGAAACCGTGAAAGTCGGCGCGAGGGTGGTCAAATCGGTATCCTTCGGCACCAAGAGCCGGATGGTCAGTGCGTTGTTGTCGATCACGCCGGGATAACCGGGAATCCCGAAGGACGTGAACACCGCCGTGGAGGTGAGGCTGAGCTCGCCGGTGCTTTCGGTGAAGGTCCAGGTCTTTGTGCCGTCCACCAAGGTCCAGACGTCGGTGTCTTGAGTGAAGCCATCGACCGAGAAATTCGACGTGAAGGATTTGCTGGTGGTATCGACCAATGTCCAAGTGCCGGTCGCATTGGTCACGGCAGCAGTATTGATGGTGAATGTGCCGTCCAAGGTGGCAGTACCGGCACCGCTGATTTTGTTGGTGGAGGCATTGGTGAGCGCGAAGGTCATACCGCCGGTGCTGGAAAGCGCCAAGGTGTTGCCGGTAGGCACGGTGGTGTTGCCGGTGTAGCTGTTGAGGCCGGTCATGGTCACCGTGCTCAGGCCATCCACCGTCACAGCGCCCGCGCCGGAAATCTCGCCAGCGAGAGTCTGAGCGACCGAGCTGCGATAGTTCAGGACGGTTTTGAGGCCGAGGGAGATGTTCCCTGGGTAGTTGCCAGCGCCGAGGCTGCCCGTTCCCCGGGTATTCTCAGTGGCCAAACCGTTGGCCGCATTTGGCCCGGTGAACAAGCCGCCCACCGTGAGGGTGGAGACGCCGGTCAGTCCGGCATTGAAGTTCACCAGCGAAATCGGGCCGGTGAAGGTGCTGGTCCCGACGAGACTGAGATGTTGCGAATTTCCTGTTCTGAACGTCACGCTGAGCGAAGTCGGAGCGGAGTCGGAAGAATCAGAGATGCCGCCGGTGAAGATCATACTCTCGCGGTCACCATTTCCTTCGCTGCCCATGAGCAAGGCGAGGGTCTTGTCACCGGTGCCGCTGGCGGTCACACTGCCGAAGGTGAAGCGGGTGTCGTTGTCGTTGACTTTGATCGTCACGGTTCCCGCGCCGGTGCCTGCGAGATTGAGCGGGCGGTCCGTCGCTTGGTTGATCCGCGTGGGGCTGGTGCTTCCCGTCCGGAGAGTGGCACCGTTGAAGAGGTCGATGGTGGCGTCCGGCCCCACCGGAGGAGCGCCTAATGGGCCGTTCACGCCGGCGTTGGTGAGGCCGACCGCGCCGGTGATCCGCAGGGTGCCTGCATTGATGGTCGTTTTCCCGGTGAAGCTGTTCACATTTCTGATTAGCAGTTCGCCCGTGCCGGACTTGGTGAGCGGTCCTGTGCCGGAGACGATGCCACCTGCTGCAAGGGTGTAAGTCCCAGACGCGGCACTGAACAAGGTGCTGGCCGGAGAGACGGTGCCCACCACGGTGATGGTGCCACCGGCATTGTTGCTGAAGACCACATCGTTGCCATCGGCGAAGGCGACGCCGGCAGTGACGCCGTCGTTCCAATTAAGGGAAGAGATATCCCAGTTGCCGGAGCCTGCGATCCAAGTGTCGGTGACTGCTGATGCGCTGGTGACGGCGAAGGCGGCACCCGCTGCCAGAGCGGATAGAAGCGGTTTGATGGAAAGGCCCATCAGTCGGAATTTCATTGGTTTCATTGGTTTCATTGGTTTCATGGTTTTATGGGATTGATTGGATTGTTTGGAACGGTGAGCGATCACGGGATGGGCAGCGTGAGAAGTGCCACTTTTTTGCAAGCAAAGGTCTGATTCTCCCTAGAGCAAATTCTATTGCATGGCGAACTGAGGGGACAAACGCACCAGTCTGACGGTGGTGTGTACCGGAATGGGACCTTGAAGTTGCCCTGTTCCCCGGAGCGCGGCAACTGGTGAGCATCACCCGGCACCACTGTCAGAAAAAGAGTGCCGGAGACTTCAAGGCCGAGACCCGCCACTTCCTGACCACCCTGCGCGAAGGTGACGCCAGTCACGTCCGGCTGCCGAAATCGGTCGCCGGCACTGGTCGGTGGAGAAAAAACCACTCGCGCAAAGACGCCGCGGTGTGGCATGCGCGTCGGCCGTGCTCCAAAAGGTAGCGCATTACCACGATGCTCTCCCGGTTGTAGGCCAAGGAGCCGAGCACCGAAACGGCTTCGGCATGTTCCTGCCACGCTCGCTCCCGGAGCACCTGGGTGACCTACCAAGCGAACCAAGGAAGTCTTCCCGCACTTCCACTTGCCCTTTGACGCAGAGCTACCGCAGGGATGACAGTAACTACGCGATTTTTCAGGCTGCCGAGCGAGCCCGGTCCACATCGCTACCAATCTTATTCGCTGAAAGAGCACCGATCACGCCGCCCATGATTGCCCCGGGCACTGTTCCAGCCATTCCACCTGCAGGTCCGGCGACCAAGCCCACTCCCCCGCCAATCCTTGCTCCCAATGCCGCGCCGCCAGCAAGGCCGGTTAATGTGGCTCCAAGCTCCCATTTTCGGTTTTTGAAGAAGGTCTTCATGCGCGTTTCTTTTGACCTGATCCTCTGCCGAGTGCCGACTACAACGTGCATCACATTTTCCAACGGGTCGAAGGGATCAGTGGGTTCCAAACGACCGTCTCAGAATGCAAAAACCTTGTCCCTATGCCACCCAAGGTAAGAGAGGTGATTTGGCGTGATCCAACGAAGACGG
>JANOQR010000166.1:0-11500 GCA_031414935.1 Luteolibacter sp. | reverse complement strand
TTTGAAAGAATCAGCGAGGCCCGCAGCCTCTTGCTAGCTTGTTTCGAGATTTGGCATCATTCCCATTTTTCCCACCACCCGAGACCCAGCTTTGCGGTTGGCAATCGCCAGCCTCGCGCCGATGATCGCATGGTCATTCATTCCAAACCCGCATGTTTCGCCCGCTTTTCGCTACGCTCGCTCTAACGCTCCCGCTCTCAGCAGGACTCATTTTCCAAACTTTCGAGGGCGATGGCTTTGACGGATGGACGGCGGAAGGAGCGGCATTCGGACTCACTCCTGTCGCCGGAAAATCTGACGAAATCCGTGCTCCGTTCATTTCCTACGCGAACGAAAGTCTAGCCGCTTCCACCCACGGCGGGGCGGCGGCGAAGGGCATGCTTACCTCGCCGGAATTCACCATCGCGGAAGAGTCCATCGTTTTCCTGATCGCCGGCGGAGATCAGTCAGGAAAAACGGCGGTGCAGTTAGTGGTGGGTGGCAAGGTGGTGCGCGAGGCCGTCGGCAAGCGCAAGATGCTTTGTGAAAAGGCGTTCTGGGATGTGCGCGACTTGATCGGCAGCAAGGCGACCATCCGCCTCGTCGATGATGCAGACGGCGATTGGGGATTCATCGGCGTGGATCACATCGTCTTCACGGACTCGCTAAACGACAAGTTTCCCAGCCCGACTCGCTCGGGGCAACCCTTCGTCGAGGGACTGGTAAAATCCACCGTCATCCCAGATTCCAGCATCCCGTTAGACAGTGTATTAAAAATCGAGGCGACTCACGAAGAGCTGAACATCACGTCGCCCACCGCGCTGACCTTTGATGAGCAAGGGCGAGTCTATGTTTCCGAAACTCACCGGTACCGCGAAGGTATTGAGGATGACCGCAGTCACCTCTACTGGTATCTCGACGATCTCGCCGCGAAGACCACCAAGGACCGCCGAGCACTTCATGAAAAATGGAAAGAGAAGGTCTCGATTGAACACATGACCAAGAAAAGTGAAGTCATCCGCCGTCTAGCAGACACCGATGGCGACGGCAAACTCGACGAAACCAAGGTCTATGCCGATGGCTTCAACGACGTGCTGGACGGCACTGCAGCGGGCGTGTTTTACTACGAGGGTTCGCTCTATTTTGCCTGCATCCCGAAGCTCTACATGCTGCGCGATACGAATGGCGATGGCGTGGCAGACGAGAGGAAAACCGTGGAAGAAGGCTTCGGGGTGCGCGTGTCTCTATCAGGCCACGATCTCAATGGCTTCACTCTCGGACCTGACGGCAGAATTTATGGCACTGTCGGTGATCGCGGGTTAAGCCTCATCACCAAAGATGGCGTGACCTATGATTATCCCAACGAAGGCGCTGCATTTCGTTTCGAGCCCGATGGAACAGGCTTCGAGCTATTTCACACCGGCCTGCGGAACCCCAAGGAAATCGCCTTCGACGCGCTAGGCAACGCCTTCACCGTGGATAACAACTCGGACCAAGGCGACGCCGCGCGCGTCGTCTATCTGGTGGAAGGCGGCGACTCGGGCTGGCAGATGGAACACCAAGCGATGCACACCTTTCATCGCCAGATCGGCCTTGAAGAACGCCCGCCCAGCCGCTGGATGGACGAGCGGATGTGGGAATTAAAAAACGACGCGCAGCCCGCCTACATCCTGCCGCCCGAGGCACATCTATCATCTGGCCCGTCAGGTCTGACCTACCATCCGGGAGCTGGTTTCTTGGAAAGTGAGTTTAACCGCTTCCTCGTTTGCGACTATCGCGGCGGCGCGGCGAATTCCGGCATCTGGTCCTTCGAGATGAAACCGAAAGGTGCGGGCATGGAAATGACCGACTCTCGCCAATTTCTCTGGGGCGTCGCCGCGACCGATGTCGAGTATTCGTGGGATGGTAAAGTGTTCGTCACGGACTTCATCACCGGGTGGAAATCACACGCAGCGGGTCGTCTGCTATCGCTGAATGCAGGTGAGAAAACTTGGCAAAAAATCGAGTCCGACGGCGCGGCGAAGATCATGAAAGACGGCTTCGAGCATCGTTCATCTGCGGTTCTGTTAAATTTCCTCAGGCACCCGGACTTCCGCATCCGCCTCCGAGCACAGCTTGCACTCACCCGTAAAAGTGATGCCCTCTCACGCTTCAACGAGGCCACGATTTCAGCCAACCCAACGACTCGCGTTCACGGCGTCTGGGGGCTTTCCATCCTCGCCAGACGCAGTTTCTCACCACTCCCATCGGTCGCATTTGGTGAAATCCCTGACGCAAAAACTCCTCCACTAGCCGAAAAAGCATTGATCGCGCTGCTGAAAGACAAGGACGCAGAAATCCGCGCCCAGGCCCTCCGTGGCATCGCCGACGCGAAAACCCAACCACAGCAACTCCCGTTAGGACCACTCCTCGCAGACGCATTACCGCGTGTCCGCTACTTCGCCGCGATGACCGTCGGGAAACGAAAACTCATCGGTTACTACAGCGACATCTGCGACCTCATCACGGAAAATAACAACCGTGACCTCCATCTGCGCCACGCCGGAATTTTCGCGCTCCAAAACATCGCTTCGAAACCAGCGATACTAACATCACTCGTCGCGTCTGAATCACCCGCCTTGCGTCTCGCAGCGGTCGTGGCCTTGCGTCGGTTGAAAAATCCATCCATCTCGCTCTTCCTCCGCGATCCTGATCCGAAAGTCGCCGACGAAGCCATCCGCGCGATTTGCGATCAAGATCTCGTGGCCCAACGGCCCATGGTCGCGACTTTACTCGACGATCTATCCGTCCGCGCTTGGTCGCCATTCATGCTGCGCCGCCTCATACACAATGCCTACCGCAATGGCACCAAAGAAGATGCCGCGAATCTCATCAAAGTCGCCGCCGATCCCGCGCTGCCAGAAATCGTTAGGAAAGAAGCCTTCCGTTTACTCACCGAGTGGGTCGAGCCATTTCCCGCCGACCAGCTCACTGGCCACTGGCGGCCACTCGATAAACGGGACACCGCGACGGTCAAACCCGTAATCCTCGCCGCCTTACCCGCACTCTTAAAACAAGAAGGATTTGCTCTAACCGCCGCGCTAAAACTCGCTGCCGAGCATCGCTTGGATGTTCCGGCACTCGATGAGAAATCACTACGCACGATGATCGAAACTCCCGCCTTGCCTGCCGCCGCGCGTTCGATCGCATTAGAACTCGTCCTTCAAAAGAAACCAAAAGACTCCACTGCGCTGCTGACCAAACTCGCCAGCGACCCTTCGGACGATGTCGCGCTATCCGCTCTGTCCGCGCTGGTGCAGCTCTCGCCAGCAACTGCTCTGCCTTTGTTAGATTCAGCCATCGCTTCCGGCAGTCCATCTCGCATCAGGAAAACTTGGGCCGTCATTTCTAAGCTCCCAGACGAATCCGTAGATTCCATTTTCGTGAAAAATCTCGAAGCTCTCCGTGCGGCAAATGGCATCTCGCCACACGCGCTAGAACTCATCGCCGCCGCGAAAAAACGCACGGCCGCAGCGGTGGCGAACGCACTCGCTGAGTTTGAGAAATCCCTAGCAGAGAGCAGCGATCCACTCGCGAAGTGGAACAGCACGCTCACCGGTGGCGATCCGCAAAAAGGAGCTGAAATCTTCTCCTCTCATCCCGCCAGCCAGTGTATGCGCTGCCACCGCGCCTCAGAAGGTCACTCCGCTGGTGGCGAAACGGCACCCAATCTTGCTGGCATCGCCAAACGCCATCCCGATCCACGCTACCTGCTAGAATCCATGGTCCTCCCGAGTGCCACCATCACCTACGGATTCGGCGCTGTGCTCGTCGATTTCAAAAATGGTGCCACCCTTACCGGCAACGTCCTCGCGGAAACTCCCGAGCACCTCGACATCATCGCCGCAGGGAAATTTCTGCGAATTTCCCGAGCCGACATCGCGAACATCACCACTCCCGCGTCTCCCATGCCGCCGATGGGCGACGTTCTCAAGCTCGCCGAACTACGCGACCTGGTCGCTTGGCTGGCCACCCTCGACCAAGGCGGTGAAGCCGTGAAAGCCACGACTGAACCCACTTTGCTAGATCCTGCTACTTTACTGACCACACCGACTCCAGCGGCCGTGGATCCCGCCGTGATGAAGTCCGGCCAAGCCCAATACATCCTCTGCGTCGCCTGCCACGGTCAGAGCGGGGAGGGGACATCCGTCGGCCCGCCGCTAGCAGGTTCCGAGTGGGTGAATGGTCCGCCAGAGAACCTCATCCGCATTCAACTCCGAGGCCTAACCGGACCCATCACCGTCAAAGGCCAGCACTACAATATCCCCGGCGGAATGCAGCCACTCGCCTCGCAGAATGACGATCAAATCGCCGCCGTCCTCACCTACGTTCGCAACTCCTTCGGAAATTCTGCCCCCGCCGTCACCGCCGCCCAAGTCGCCGCCTTGAGAGGAGAAGTCGGCAAACCTCAACTCACCGCCGCCGAGCTAACACCTCCCGAACCACAGGAAACCTCGACTCCACTCGCCACCGCAGCTCCCGGAAAATACGATCAACTCACGAAGGAATCTCCAACTAACAAGTGGATCGCTATCGCCATCGGAATTTTCGTCATAGGTGCCCTCGCGCAAGGTATCAGGCTGATGAAGCGATAATTTTTATCCCGTATTTCTACTGACTGTCATCGCTTGCTTGTCGGGTTGACCCGCTCGATTTCGCTCTCTAGCCTTCCGCCGTTCTTATGAAAACTCCTATCACCGTCTCCATCACGGGTGCCGCTGGCCAGATCGGCTATGCCCTACTTTTCCGCATCGCGTCAGGCTTCGTTTTCGGTCCTGACCAGCCAGTGAATCTCCGCTTGATTGAGATCGAACCCGGTCTTCCAGCCCTTCAAGGCGTGATGATGGAACTCGATGACTGCGCGTTTCCGCTGCTCAATGAAGTCGTCGGCACGGCGGATCTGGATGTGGGTTTCAAGGACGCGAATTGGTGCCTGCTTGTCGGTTCCGTGCCACGCAAAGCCGGGATGGAACGTGCAGATCTGCTAGGGATCAACGGCAAAATTTTCACCGGCCAGGGCCAAGCGATCGCTCGCAACGCTGCCAAGGATGTCCGCGTGCTCGTCGTCGGAAATCCCTGCAACACGAACGCCCTCATCGCCATGAACAACGCCGCTGGCATTCCGAATGACCGCTTCTTCGCGATGACTCGGCTCGATGAAAACCGCGCGAAAAGCCAGCTCGCGCAGAAGGCTGGCGTGCATCAATCCAAAGTCACCAACCTCTGCATCTGGGGAAATCACTCCGCCACGCAGTATCCAGATTTCACCAATGCGAAAATCGACGGCCGCCCCGCCACCGAAGTCATCACCGATCACGAATGGCTCAAAGGCGAGTTCATCGCCACTGTCCAACAGCGCGGTGCGGCCATCATCAAAGCCCGCGGACTTTCTTCCGCCGCCTCTGCCGCGAACGCCGCGATGGACACCGTGAGAAGTCTCATCACGCCGACGCCAGCGGGCGATTGGCACTCCGTCGCTGTCTGCTCGGACGGCTCCTACGGCATTGAAAAAGGCATCATGGCTTCCATGCCCATTCGCACACTAGCAGACGGGAAATGGGAAGTCGTCCAAGGCGTCCCTGTGGATGCCTTTAGCCAAGGGAAAATCGACCTCACCATCGGCGAGCTGCTCGAAGAGCGCGATGCGGTGAAGCATTTGATTCCCTGAAAGTAGCGGCGATCACCGATCGCCGCGCTTTTTCTTCAAATCTCACGTCCCCTGCAAAACCTCCACGCCGCTCTGATGGAGCTGCGCGATGAATTCTGGGTCGGCGGATTTATCCGTGACGACGCACGTCAGCTCGGACACTTGCGCGAAGAAAAATGACGCCTTGTGTCCCAGTTTCGTGTGGTCTGCTAGAAACACGACATCTTGTGAGTTTCCGACGACGCGCTCTTTAAATGCCGCCTGCCGCGCGTTGCTCTCACTCACGCCGCGTTCCAGATGAAGTCCGCTGCCCGAGAAAAACATGCGGTGAATGTTGTAGCGTTGAAGCGCTTTCTCCGCCGTCAGCCCGATGAACGAACGGGAGCGCGAATCGAACAAACCGCCGGTGCAAATGAGGTCGATGTTAGGTCGATCTGCGAGCGCGTCGAAGACTCCCAGCGCGTTGGTGAGAATCGTCAGCGGAAGATCTGGCAGAAACTCAGTCAGCGTGAGGACCGTGGAGCTGGCATCGAGGAAAATGGTTTCATTCGCCTGAATCCGACCCGCTGCGAGTCGGGCGATCGCTTGTTTTTCCTCGCGCCTGATTGCTTGTCGCTCCGTGAACGGCAATTCCTCGCGCACTCTCTGCGGACGACTGGCCCCGCCGTGGGTGCGGATCAGCTCGCCGCGTTTTTCCAGAATTTCAAAATCCTTGCGAACCGTCTCGTCGGTGACGCCGAGTTCTGCCGCCGTTTCGATGGTTCTGAGTGAGCCTGCTCCGTGGAGAAGCTCTAAAATCCGGCGTTGGCGGTCGATGGCGAGCATGATTTGTCTTTTTCTTTGGTTTTTTGGGAATCGTTGGTTTTTTCGTTGACTTGTCAATCAAATCAAACAATCTGCCGAAGCAAATGGCACTACCGATTTCCCAATCCACTCCGAGAGCCGTAGTCGAACACCTCGTTCGCGAGCAAGTTTATGCCAGCATGGGAATCCCGCTTCCAAGCGCGTCGAAAGCTCCTAATGCTTTGCTGGTCAACATCTCAGCTCGTCATTGTCACCTCACGCAGGCCGCTGTGGAAGCCTTGTTTGGCCCCGGCCATCAGCTCACGCCGATGAAGGGACTTTACCAAAATGGCCAGTTTGCCGCCAAAGAGTCCATCACCCTGATCGGTCCCAGAAGCAGAATTATTTCCAACCTCCGCATCCTCGGTCCTTGTCGCGATCTGAACCAAGTCGAGCTGGCTTACACCGATGCGATTTCCCTCGGCTTCGATATTCCGGTCGCCATGTCCGGTGCGATCAAAGGCACGCCCGGTTGCATGTTGATGGGGCCAAACGGCTATTTTCAGATGGACGAGGGCGTCATCCGCGCCCAACCGCACGTCCACATGCACCCGGACGACGCCGCATTTTACGGAGTGAAGCACCTCGATGTGATGAAGCTCAAAGTCGGCGGCCCGCTGGCCATGACCTTCGACCAACTCGTCGTCCGCGTCGATCCATCCTTCAAACTCGAAGTCCACATCGACACCGACGAAGGTAACGCCTGCGGCCTCAAGCCCGACACTTTCTGTGAACTGACTAAATAATCTCAATCCAATCCCAAACTAAACTAACACCATGAGCACTGCACTCGGCATGATCGAAACCAAAGGCTTCGTCGGCAGCGTCGAAGCCACCGACGCGATGGCCAAAGCCGCCAACGTCGAACTTATCAAACAAATCCAAACCGGCGGCGGTTTCCTGACCGTCCTAGTCAAAGGCGACGTCGGCAGCGTGAAAGCCGCCGTAGATGCCGGAGCAGAAGCGGCTGGCCGCGTCGGCGAACTCGTCACCTCCCACGTCATCGCCCGCCCCCACGCTGAGCTACTCACTCAGTTTGGCATCGCCTGAGGTTCTTCTGACTCTCAACACTCAACCACCAACTCTCAACTTCTTACCACCATGGCCAAACAAGCAATCGGCATCATCGAAACCAAAGGTTTCGTCGCCCTCATCGAAGCCTCGGACGCAGCCCTCAAAGCCGCGGACATCAAAATGACCGGCTGGGATAAAATCGGCTCCGGCCTAGTCACCGGCTTCTTCACCGGAGACGTTGCCGCTGTCAAAGCTGGCCTCGACGCCGCCGCTGCTGCTGCCGCGAAAATCGGCACCGTCACCTCCGTCCAAGTCATCCCACGTCCCCACGACGACCTCTCGAAACTCGGCACTTGGATCGCCTGATTTTTCAGCGTTTCAGATTCTCAGCATTTCAGCTTTTACCCAGATGCTTATCCTCGTCGCCAATCTCGGCTCGACTTCCTTCAAATACCGCTTGTTCCGCATGGAGCACGGCGGCAGCGAGGTCGTGGCGAAGGGCGGTTACGAGCGAGTGACGGATCATTCCGAGGTCATCGCCGATGCTCTTTCCGTGCTTCAGCGCGATGGAATCATCAGCAGCCCGGATGAGATTGATGCAGTGGGGTTCAAGACGGTTTTAGGCAAAAACCTCAGCGGTTGTGTCATCGCGGATCAGAAAACGGTGGATGCGCTTGATGGTTTCACCGCCGTCGCACCCGCCCACAACCCGCCTTACGCAGCGGGCATCCGGCAGTTTGAAAAAGCTCTGCCGAAGGCCAAGCTCGTCGCGTTGTTTGAAACCGCGTTCTATCAGTGGACTTCACCCGCTTCATACAACTACGCGATTCCCAAAGCCTGGCGCGACATCGGCATCCGTCGCTACGGATTCCACGGCGCGAGTCACAAATTCGTCGCCGAGCGATCTGCCGAACTCTGCGGTCGTGAAGATGTCGCTGAAATCGTTCGCAGTCTCTATCAAAGCGGCCCGCAAGCCACCGGAACAAAACCGTTCCGTGTCATTTCCTGTCACCTTGGCGGCTCCAGCTCCGTCACTGGCATTCGTGACGGCGTCGCCATCGGCTCAAGCATGGGATTTTCCCCTCAGAGCGGACTTCCACAGAATAATCGCGTCGGCGATCTCGATTCTGGCGCGATTCCTTACGCGATGCGGACGCTCGGAATTTCCCTCGATGAGGCCGAGCGCCAACTCACCAAAGAATCCGGCCTGCTAGGTCTTTCAGGAGTTTCTAACGACGCCCGCGACATCAATGCCGCCGCCGCTGATGGAAATGCCGATGCGCAACTCGCCATCGACGCGAACATCCACTCCATCCGCCATTGGATCGGTGCGTTTTTACTCGATCTTGGCGGCATCGACGCGCTCGTTTTCACCGCAGGCATCGGCGAAAATGGCAAAGAAACCCGCGCCGCTGTATGTGCCAATCTCGAAGCATTCGGCGTGAATCTCGATGCCGCGAAAAACGACGCCTGCCGCGCCACCGAGTCCGTCATCAGCACCGACGACTCACCCGTGAAAATCATCGTCATTCCAGCGAACGAAGAACTCGTTCTCGCCCGCGAAGTTTTCCGCAAACTTTCCTAGCAGTTTCTATCAATCTCTCAAACCACTCACACTAAAATACACACTACCATGGCCAAACAAGCACTTGGACTCCTCGAAACCCGTGGCCTCGCCTGTCTCGTCGTCGGCGTTGACGCGATGCTCAAATCCGCAAACGTCGAACTCGTCGGACCGATGAAGCAAGTCGGCAGCGCACTCTGCAATGCCGTCGTCACTGGCGATGTCGCTGCTGTCAAAGCCGCGCTCGATGCGGGTGCCGCCGCCGCTTCCGAATCTGGCGAAGTCGTCAGCGCCCACGTCATCGCCCGCCCGGACGATGCCACCGATGGCGTCCTTCCCAAGGACACCGCCGCCCGCCCGCCGGTCCGCAAGTAATTTAAACCGTCGCGCTCGTGGTCTTCACCGATCACGGGCGAGGCCTTACCCGAACTCAAGATGTTTCTAGCAGAAGTCATCGGTCAGGTCGTATCCACCAAGAAAGACGAACTCATGGTCGGCAGGAAGCTCTTGCTCCTGCGCCCCAAGCTCGTCGATGAAAAGGATCCTACCAAGTTCAAGGACGGCCAAAACACTATTGTCGCTATCGACACCGTGGGAGCTGGGGAAGGTGAACTCGTCCTCTTTTGCCAAGGCAGCTCCGCCCGCGCCGCTCAGGGACTCAAGCAAATCCCGGTGGATGCCGCCATCGTCGCCATCATCGACCGCGTCGAAGTGCTTGGAAAAACGGTGTACAAAAACGGTTAGGTAAGACAATGACATCCAACTCGCTATTTATCCTCAATCCATATCGGCACCAGAACGCGTGGGTGTTCGATGATGATAAAGTGGGCTTGGTAGCCGAGCCGTTTGTATTCGGAATCGATTCTATGATTGATCGGTTGACTGAATCCATACCTGCTGCCTCTGAAGGATTTCGACTTATCTTTTCGACTTCGCGGTTTCCGGGAGCGATGGCAGAGCTTGAGTGGAGGAGAGAAGAGGCTGATGGTAATTGGTATTATTCGCCGACTTACGACATTGAGGGTTGGCTTTGTCCTGCTCTCTTCAAGTATTTTGATGAAGCACCCAAAGCACTTTACGCCAAAGCCGAACCACTTCCCCTTTAGATTGAAAAATCTAACATAATACGCTACCTTTCCTAGTTTGATTCAAAATTTTTCATGAAAACTCTCGATCCAGAAACGATCCGCTCCGTGGTGGAATCAGTCATTTCACGGCTCTCTGCTCCCGATGCAAAGCCCACGCCTGCACCGACCAAGTCGTCTGGCTGTGGTTGCGGATGCAGTGGTGAGTCCGGCCAACGCGGTGTTTTCACCTGTGTGGACAAGGCCGCCCACGCCGCTACTGATGCTCATCTCCAGTTGAAAAAACTCGGGGTCGCTGGCCGCGCGAAGGTGATCGAAATCGTCAAAACCCTCGCTGTCGCCAACGCCGAGCCGTGGGGCAAGTTCGAGATGGAGGAAACCAAGATTGGCCGCCTCGATCACAAAATCGGCAAACTCCTCATCACCAAAAACGTCCCCGGCACCGAGTGGCTTCAGCCATTCGCTATGAGTGGTGACGGCGGCATCACGCTCGAAGAATACGCGCCCTTCGGCGTCATCGGCGCGATTCTTCCCGTCACTCACTCGGTCCCGACTCTCACCGGCAACGTGATCAACATGGTCGCCGCCGGAAATTCGATTGTTTTCAACCCGCATCCCGGTGGTGCTCGCAGTGCCGCTATGGCCGTGCGCGCCTACAACGAAGCTATTTTCCGCGAAATCGGCATCGACAACATCATCACCACCATCGAGACACCCAGCCTCGAGTCTTTCGATCTGCTCTGCAAAAATCCGCTGGTGAGTTTGTTAGCCATCACTGGTGGCCCAGCCGTCGTCAACGCCGCGATGAAATCTGGCAAGCGTGCCATCTGCGCCGGTCCGGGAAATCCCGTCGTCGTCGTGGATGCCACCGCCGATCTCGCCCGCGCCGCTCGCAGCGTCATCGAAGGCGGTGCGTTCGATAACAATCTGCTCTGCATCGGCGAAAAAGTCGTCTTCGTAGTCGGCTCAGTTTTCAACCGCTTCTGCGAAGAGCTCACCAAAGCCGGTGGCGCTCGACTCAACTCGCAAGAACTCGAACGCCTCACCGCCGCCGCATTCACCTTCAAGCCCGGCGAAGGCGGAGGTTGCTCACACGCCTCCGTGAACCGCGCCCTCGTCGGTGCCGACCCTGCAGTTCTGGCGAAACACGCCGGAGCCACCATTCCTAGCGGAACTCAACTCCTCTTCGCCGAGACCGATGCCGATCACGCCTTCGTCCAAGAAGAGCAAATGATGCCGATGCTCCCCATCGTCTCAGTTCCCGACTTCGAGACCGGCGTCCGCGAAGCAAAACGCGCCGAACATAACTACCGCCACTCCGCCATCATC
>JANOQR010000165.1:0-2658 GCA_031414935.1 Luteolibacter sp. | reverse complement strand
ACGTAAACGCGGGTGGAGGCGGGGAGCGGGGCGAGGGAGGCGTCGTGGGTTTCGGGAGCAGTGCCGGTGGTTTCTTCGGTGGAGATCATGGTGGAAAGAGTTATTCGTTAGATGTTATTGGTTAAAAGGGAAAGAAAAAGGCCGTGCGGATGAGGCACGACCGGGGAAAGGAAACTGCGGGCGGTTTCGACTTCCTACGGCGGCATGACCCGCGTCAGGTTCGGAGGGTTTTTCCCGTGCGTCGGAAAATCTCGGCTTCACGGTCCTGAAGCTCCCCTGTCGTGTGGGTGGAAGTTGAACGGGGATTTAGGACGTGCCAAGCGGGAAAATAGGGCGATCCCGGCACCTGTGATGATTGAGGGAAATCCCGATTACTTCGCTTCGTAAACTTTACCTAAAAAAAACTTGCAATGCCCAGCTCGCTGCGGTTCTTTCGCGCCCGCTTCGCGGCTTACGACCCGTTCGTCTATCGGTTAGGACTCCAGGTTTTCATCCTGGCAAGAAGGGTTCGACTCCCTTACGGGTCGCCAAATTATTGCCTCTGCTTCGGCAGAGGCATTTTTGTTTACGCGAGCGGTGATCTTTGGTTTTTCAGGCCGCAAGAAGCTACTGTGACTGCCCTCCAAAAAGCCGATGCCATCCGCGCCAGAAAAGGTGGTCTGCCCATCGCTGTGCTGACGGCTTACGATTACCCCACTGCTCGCCTGCTGGACGAGAGTGGCGTGGATGTCCTACTGGTCGGAGACTCGTTAGGGATGGTGGTTCTCGGTTTCCCAGACACCACGCATGTCACGCTGGAGCACATGCTCCATCATGTGGCTGCCGTCGCCCGGGCAAAACCGCAGGCACTCGTCGTTGGGGATTTACCGATCCACACTTATGAGACGCCGGAGCAAGCATTGGCCACTGCCCGCCGACTGGTCGCAGCCGGGGCGGAGGCGGTGAAACTTGAAGGCGGCGTCCGTCAGGCGGAAAAAATCCGGGCGATCACTGCGGCGGGGATTCCGGTGATGGGTCATCTCGGGATGTTGCCGCAGCGCGTGGTGGAGGAAGGCGGCTATCGGAAAAAAGGCAAAACTCCCGAGCAAACGACCGCCATCCGCGAAGGCGCGCAAGCCATCATCGACGCTGGGGTCTTCGCCATCGTCATGGAATCTGTGGTCCCAGATGCGGCGCGATTTTTAACAAATTCTTTGACGGTTCCGACCATCGGCATCGGCTGTGGTGAGCGCACTTGCGATGGGGAAGTCGCGGTCATCACCGATCTGCTAGGTTCGTATCCGTGGTTTGTGCCGCCTTTCGCAAAGCCACGGGCGGACATCGCAGGAATCACTCGCCAGGCTGTCGCGGATTACGTCTCGCAAGTGCGCGGGGCTTGAGGATTTCAGGCGGCGGAATTGGTTTTTGAGGTCTGAGTGGCTGGGTGAAATTTTCAGACTCCTTGGGGGTTGCCTTTCGTGAGTGAGTGGCTATTGAAGCGGCGCGATGAAATCATTTTCCTTGTTGTTAGCGGCCATCTCCTTGCTCGGTGTTTCCTGTGAACGCCATGATTTCGAAGGGCCGAACGGCACCAAACAGCTTCATCAGCCTCATGGTGGCGGGCATCACGCAGGCGAGGAGCACGGCGCAGACCACGCGGAGGATGAGCATCAGGACAAGCATTGAGTTAGATTTCACCCTCAGCTCTCAATTTCTTTTCCGCGAGTAGCTCAGGAAACATTCGCCGAGATCGGGGCGAGGGTCGAAGTGGCTGATTTCAAACTCAGCGGACTTCGGTAAAAAATCACCAGTGATCCCAGTGGCGGTGGGGGCGAGTTGGCCGCCGAAAAGCGTATGCCCGGCGATGGTGAGGTGGAAATCGTCGATGGCGTCGATCTCCGCGAGGGCGCGAATCAAGCTGCCGCCGCCTTCACAGTGCAGGTGGCGAATCTGATGAGCGGAAAAAAGATGGGTGAGAAACTGGCTGAGACTCAGAGGGTGGACCGTGATTTTTTCGATGATTTCGAGGGGAAGGGTGGGGGACTCGTCGTGGGTAACGAGTAGATGAATGTCCCCGCCGGGGGTGGAGAAAATCGGGTGGCTGGGATCGAGATTGCCGTGCTTTGAAACGATGCAGCGCAGTGGATTTCCGGGCGTGGTGAGCGTCATCCGGTCCGCCTCTAACGTGCCGCGACCGACGAGAAGGGCATCGGCGTTTTCTCGCAGCGCAAGCAGGCGGGCGTGATCGTCGCGGGAAGTCCAACCCGAGGCGATGCGGTGGACGGAGGAAATTTTCCCGTCGGCGGAAATCGCGAGATTGGTGGAAACGCGGGGACGCTGCATGGCGGAGGTTTCCGCAATCAGGACTGCGGCGCAAGGTTACGGGGTGGGTTTCGTTACGAAGATTTCTTGCCGCAAAAAGGAATCAAGAAGACGCAAAAAGCTGACTGAGAAGGTCGCTGTCTGACTTATTTTGACTGATCGACTTAAATTTTTGCGCCCTCTTCTCGCCATTTGGCGGCTGGGAAATTTGGCTGAGGCAGCACTTTTTCATCACGAATCCTGCTCTTGCCAAACGGCTGGAGGCAGTACATGAGGACCGCGCTTTCACGGTCTCCCGAACGCTATGCCAGACATCAAAATTACGCTGACTTTGTTGGTGATCCTCATCACTCTCAT
>JANOQR010000164.1:0-3407 GCA_031414935.1 Luteolibacter sp. | reverse complement strand
CCGCAGCCACTCGAGAAAAAAATGTTCTACCGCGTCGGTCGTCGGCCAAGCACTGAAAGCGAGTGATTATTTCCTCACTGCCTTCAATGCGATAAAGAGCGGAAACTCCGCTGCGGCAGCGTGCTCTGCTTTACTGAAAGGCCCATTACCCTGCGAGCGGCGATGACTATACAGCTCCTCACATGCAGTGACCGCCAGCCCACCTTTCCCGATCGCGTTGAGAAGCTCCGACAAGGGACGATGGTAAAATGATGTCTGCTCGTCCGTGCCTTTTCCCGGATGAGTGGTAATGGGAATTTCTAACGGCGTCCCGTAGCTATCGAGGCGGCGGTATTGGATTTTCTGATCCCCATCCCACCCCCAGTGCGTCTTGCGCGGGATGCGGAAGCAAGGGTGCATGAAGACTAACACTGCGCGCCCGCATGGCTTGAGAGAATTCGCGATTTGGGTGAACAACCCGACAACATCCGGCACATCGTGGATCGCCATAATGCAAGTAGCTGCATCGTTTTTTCCATCCGCCCAGTCACCCGACTTGCAGGCATCCGCAACGACGAGGGACACACGCGAGTCAGCGGCATAACGCATTTTTGCAGACGCGATCAGACGCGGGCTGGCATCGACTCCGGTAAATTTCACGATCCCCGCCTCAAGCAATGGAGCGATCAAAACACCCTGCCCGCAACAAACGTCAATGATCGCCTCGCCGCGCTGCGGAGCGAGAATGCGAAGTGCCGCAGGTAAAATCACGTTGCGGTGATAGTCCGAACCAGACTCGCCGACGAGTTTGTCATACCACGAAGCCACCGCATCCCAGCCCCGATCTTGCGCAGCAGCTTGCTTCGTTCCGGGGCGGTGTGACGGACGTCGTGGTGGAGGCATGGACGACACTAGCGGTAAATAAAAGACTCCGGCAAGCCTCGCACCCATCTCACCAACAGAAACGTCACACGACCACCCCACCCGGCCGCTTGACAAATTTTTCTTAAACATTTACGGAAATCTTAGCTGCTATAACCTTACACCTATGAAAAATTTAAAATTTCGCGCTCTGGGTATCTTCATTCTCGCAGGAAGCCCTGTCGCCATGGCGAAGCCAAAGACCACCTTTCCGGTCAAAATTGATCCCATTGTACTCAAAGAAGTGCCTTTTCGCTACAATGGAGTCGTGCTAACCGATGAGTCACGCGGCAGTGGATTCTGCGCGTGGAATCAGCGGGCCTTCTTCTCCGCAGCGCACGTCGTTTACAGCGAGACGGGTTGGGGAGCTCCGCCTGTTTGGGTTCCCACGGTGAATGACAAGGAGGTCAATCCCGACGACGCCATCCAGACCCGTGGCTACTATCGGTTCAATCGCTACGCGGAAATCGTCGATGAACAGGGCGCTTCTGCGGCTTTTGGCAAAGATGTCATCCTCGGCTTTGCATTTGAAAACCTCATCCCCCAAGCACCCGCGCGGCTCAACCTCAACGGCGCGACGGACCTTCGCACGAACATTTCAAAATTCATCACCGGCTACCCCGCTGTGGAAGCCTACACAGACACGGAGACAGACGGCTACTTCATGCACCAGACCGGACCGTTCAACATCCCATTTTCCAACAGCTCTAATGGCTCGGTGGCGACCACTCTGGTAACCACTGGCCCCGGCAACAGCGGCGGACCTGTCTGGACGAAAAACAAAACTAGCACGGGATGGAGCGTCGCGGGCGTATTGGTCGGCGGTTTGCCTTCGGAATGCGAAGTCTATGCCATGTCCAAGGACATCACCGCTCTGACTCGCTCAGTGGAACCCGTGATTAAGAAAAAACCACAGCTCCCCTTCCCTGTCCGAGGTGTCAGCGCATCTTCATTATTTTTCCCATATACCCAGTCTCAACAAATCCCCGATGCTGCGGAGAAATGGTCCAGTTACATCGTTGGCGTCCGCGGTTTCGGTGAAGACACCGTCGTGAAGACCGTGAAACTCGATCTCACGATTCGCACCGTCCACACGGGTGACCTCCAAATCTATGTGATTGCACCCGGCGGCTTCACTGCCCTGATCCAGAACGAGGAAGGTGCCGATAAGGACGACTTCATCGTCAAAGATCTCGATCTATCAGGCAACTTCGTCGGCATCGACCCTATCGGAAAATGGGCAGTCCGCGTGCGGGATCGGCTCAAAGGCGACATCGCGACTCTGGAATCCTATCGCCTTGAAATCGAAGCGATCGAAGACTCCGACACCGAGCCTGACCCTGAGCCATGATGATTCGCCGTCGGTGGTGGGGTTTCCTGTTCTTTCTGGGCGCGGCCACCATCGCAACCTACTGGCAAACTCGACCTGAAACCGTAGCCGAAAAAAAAGCTGCGCTTCCCAAATCCACGCGCTCGGAAAGGATCACCTCTCCTCGCCCGGATGATTCATCTCTCGCCTCAAAAACAGCGGGCAGAATGATCGAAACCGACTGGAATGACTTACTCCGTTGGCTGACCCGCGAACCGAAACCAAGCGATGACGAAATTCAGAAAAAATTGCTAGAACTGCGAGCCGCATGGTCAGAGATGGACCCGCACGTCCTAGCAGAAACGATCAGCCGCATCTTGGCTACTGGCGAGGACCGGAAGACAGGTATGAAATTCCGGGTCGGACCACACGGCTTGCTGACAGGCTGGACATCGCTCCGGGTATTCCTGTTGGACGCGCTCGCCGCTGCCGATCCCGAGACAGCTGCTGCCATTTCACGCGCCTTATTAAAAAAAACAGACTCTCCCGACGAATACGCCATCGCTCTCCGCGCACTGACGAAACAAGGACCAGCCAGAGCCGATGATGGCGAGCTACTCTCACATTTTCAATACCTGCTAGCCAAACCAAACTGGCAGACATCCGGCGGCTTTGCTGAATCACTCGATCTCGCGCGCAGCATCGGCAACGCCACGGCAGGCACACAGTTACTTCGCTGGGACGGCAACCCGGCACTGAAATCAATGGCTCTCCACGAGTTCGCCGCAGATCACCCAGCAGCCATGTTAGGATCTCTGCTCGTAGAAAATCCCACTGACCCAGCACTCCGTGCCAACCTCATGGCCCGCCTTGATCCGGCAGATGCGAATCAACTCGGCGCACTCGATCAATACCTCCGCGATCCCGAACGCAGCACCGAAGAAGCAGGCATTTTTCTGAAATCATTTCCCCTCCGCAGTGCCACCACCGGTCACCGACTTTACGCCAGTTCACCCGCTCCCTATCAGCTCGAACAAATCGCCGCTGGAGATCGCGCCGCGCTGGGAATCGTGGACTCGTGGGTCGCAGATCCTAGTTTGGAAAACATCCGCCCCAACCTGCTAGCCCTACAACAGCGACTCGCAAATTGGATCGAGCAGGCGAAATAACCGCGCAGGCGTGGCGGCGGTTTTCAACC
>JANOQR010000163.1:0-2074 GCA_031414935.1 Luteolibacter sp. | reverse complement strand
TGGGGCGCGAACTTCACCACCGAATCGATGGCGACTTGGTATTATGGCTACATCATGCTGTTTCTATCCGAATACAAAATCGCCACGGGTGATGACTCGGTCATGCCCGGCTTGAAACGAATCGCGCTCGAAGCTGCACACGGTCAAAGCGCGGTTGGCTCGTGGGGCCACAAGTTCGCGCAGCCTAATGGCCGCCTCTTCGGCTACGGCATGATGAACTCACCCGGTGCCGTTCTAACGACGTCCATGGTTCTCGCTCGCAACGCCGGAGTAAAAGATCCAGACCTTGATCTCGCCATCGAGCGCAGCGCGAAATTGCTGCGTTTCTACATCGGCAAAGGCGCCATTCCCTACGGCGATCACACCCCGTGGATGCAGACTCACGAAGACAACGGCAAGTGCGGGATGACCGCCGTCTTGTTCAATCTGCTGGGTGAAAAAAACGGCGTAGAGTTTTTCTCACGCATGTCCGTCGCCTCACACGGTGCCGAGCGCGATGGTGGACACACGGGAAATTTTTTCAACATCGCCTGGTCCATGCCCGGAGTCGCCCTGTCCGGCCCGCAGGCCACGGGTGCATGGATGAACGAATTCGGCGCATGGTATTTCGACCTCGCTCGCGGCGTAGAGGGAAATTTCTATCATCTCGGACCACCGGAGATGGGGAATGACAGCTACGCAAACTGGGACGCCAGCGGCAGCTATTTGTTAGCCTACGCGATGCCACTCAAAAAAATCCTGCTCACTGGCAAGCAACCCAGCATCACGCCACAGCTCGACGCCACAGCATCCAAGTCACTGATTCTCGATGGTCGCGGCTGGAACAACAAAGACCGCAACAGTGCATACGACTCACTCAGCCCTGATCAACTGCTAGAATCTCTCAGTAGTTGGTCGCCCATCGTGCGTGATCGTGCCGCCGCGGCACTCAGCCGCCGCAAAGCAAAACAACCCGTCGCGCCTCTCGTAAAAATGCTTTCCGCTCCTCGTCTCGAAACCCGTTACGGAGCCTGCGACGCACTCGCTTACCTGAAAGCCGACGCCGCCACCGCCGTCCCAGAACTCACGAAACTCCTCACTCACAGCGATCTCTGGATGCGCGTCAAAGCCGCCGAGACACTCGCAAGCATCGGCGCGCCCGCCATGTCCACGCTACCAACTCTGCTAGAACGCCTGGCCCTGAAGCCCACCGCTGGAGATCCTCGCGGCATGGAACAACGTTATCTGTGTTCCACCGTCTTCGCGAAAATGCTTAAAAACTCCATTCAAGACGTGGACACAACCCTCCTCAACAAAGCCATCCTCGCAGGACTCCAAAACCAAGACGGACGCGCCCGAGGCGAAATCAGCGGAGTTTATCAAAAATTGAGCTACGACCAGATCAAGCCGCTCCTTCCCGCCATCCGCCAAGCCATCATCGAGCCGGCACCCAGCGGAGAAATGTTTGCTGCCGGCATCCGCCTCGCCGGACTCGACCTCTTTGCCAAGCATCGCATCAAAGAAGGAATCCCACTCTGCATCGACGTCATCGAACCTAACATGTGGGGTCTGAAAGATCGGGGAGCACGTTGCCTCAAAGCTCTCGCAACCTATGGAGCCGCCGCCAAACCCATGCTACCACGCCTCAATGAATTGAAAAAGGATCCCGCCATGAGCAAGCCGCCGCTCAGCGATCAACTCAACGACCTCATCACCAGCATCGAGAACGCTACCGGGGACGTCGAACTGCGAAGCCTTGAGTAAATCAAAAGAGAAAATAGAAACCACGAGAGACGCGAAAGACACTAAACTTTGAGCTTTTAGGAAATTTGGATGACTCACCCAACAGTTGAAGAAAAAATCTATCTTCAACTGTTTCTTCTTTCGTGAGTCTTCGTGTTTTTCGTGGTTTCTATTTTCCCACTTAGAATAAATTCCGAATCATTCGCGTTGCTAGACCGTTTGCCAAAAATAATTTCCGAAACCCCTCACAAAAGACTGGTACGACCGTTTAAAGTGGTTAGGATAGCCACATCTGTCGTCCCCGCCAGCTTCCCAGTGAGGAATCCTGCCCGCTCCCCGAGCTTGAGCAGGC
>JANOQR010000162.1:0-12376 GCA_031414935.1 Luteolibacter sp. | reverse complement strand
GGCGGCGACGGAGGCGGCACCTCCTCAGTTGGCACAGGCGGCGGGGGCGGCAGTGCCGGTTCTCAAGGCGAAGGCGGAGATGGTGCGGTGGTCACGGCTGGTGCTGCGGGTCTCGGTGGCGGTGCCACTGGAGGAGCGGGTCACAACAACACCGCCAATGGAAACAGCGGCGCGAATCCGGGCGGCGGAGGCTCTGGAGCCGCAGTCAGAAATAACTCAACTCCCTCCGTGATTCGGACAGGCGGAACAGGCGGCACGGGTCAAATCATCGTCACCTACAACACGATGACCTTCTCCCTAACTACCAACGCCGTGAACGGAAATGTGACGCTCGATCCACCGGGTGGCAGCTATCTTTCTGGAACGACGCTCAACGTCAGTGCGACGCCTGTTCCCGGCTACAATTTCACGGGTTGGAGCGGTGGCCTGACGGGTTCCTCCAGCCCTACCGCCGTGGTGATGGATGGAAATAAAATCATCACGGCTACTTTCACTCCAAAGCCCTTCGTGTTGGCAATCGCTGAGTCCGGGGCAGGGGATGAATTTGAACTCCGACTCAATGACTTGGAACCCACTTGGGAATATGAACTTCAGACCTCTCCCGATCTGACTTCGCCATGGGTCAACGTGGCTGGCAGCCTCAAGACCAACGTGACGCAGGCCGTGTGGACGGTCACTCCCATTCCGGGAGAAACGCGCAAGTTTTTCCGCGTCATCAAGCGGAACTAACTGCTGCCTTGGCGTGTATTTCAGCAAAAAAACCCAACTCCATGAACCGACATACCACCATATACTCGCTCCTCATTTCTAGCGTCTTGTTTTTCCAAGCCCCATCAGCAGGCGCACAGACAACTGAAAAATCCCGGCCCAACATCCTTTTCATTGCTGTCGATGACTTGCGGCCAGAACTCGGCTGTTACGGCTCCGCTCAGGCTAGAACACCCCACATCGACAAGCTCGCATCGCAGGCCATGCGCTTCGACCGAGCCTACTGTCAGGTAGCCGTTTGTGGCGCGTCCCGCGCCAGCTTGATGACCAGTATCCTGCCGACGGCTCGGCGCTTTCTCAACGCAGAAACCCGGGCCGATCAAGACGTCCCTGATGCGACGACTCTGCCGCAAGTCTTCAAGGACGCAGGTTACGTCACCCAATCCAACGGGAAAATTTTCCATTCGCGCGAAGACTCCGCAGAAAAAAGTTGGAGCGAACCCGCGTGGACGCCGAAGAACCCTAAGGCTCCGACGCTTGGCTTGGATCCGGCGACAAATCAAAAGCTCTCAGCCAAAAAACGCGGCCGCATCTTTGAGTTTCCCGATGTGCCTGACGACGCCTATCCAGACGGGAAAACCGCAGTCAAGACCATCGCAGATCTCCGGCGTTTCAAACAAGATGGTAAACCCTTCTTCCTCGCCTGTGGTTTCACGAAACCGCACATGCCCTTCTACGCGCCGAAGCGCTACTGGGATCTCTATCAGCGAGAAAAAATCGAAGTCGCCAGTAACCGATCTCGTCCCGCCAATGCCCCGGATACCCTGAAAGGCAGCGGTGAATTTCGCAGCTATCACCTCGCAGATTTCGATGAGAATTCCGACGATTTCCACCGCATGATGCGCCACGGCTATCTCGCATGCACCAGCTACACGGACAAACTCGTCGGCGATGTCCTCGCGGAACTCGAACACCTGAGCCTCGCCGAAAATACCATCGTCGTCCTCTGGGGCGACCACGGCTGGCATCTCGGCGAGCACAACTTCTGGGGAAAACACAACACCATGCACCTCTCCACCCGCGTGCCGTTGATCCTCAAGGTGCCGGGGAAAAAACCGGGAAACACCTGCTCACTCGTCGAGACATCGGACATTTTTCCCACCCTCTGCACCATTGCCGGCATGGATATTCCGAAGGCCGTCCAAGGCCGCGATTTCAGCAAACTCCTAACCGATTCGCAAACTCCCTTCCGCGATGCCGTGTACAACCGCTTCGGTAAAGGAGATGCCATCATCACGGAAAATTTCACCTACACCAGTTATGGCAAGGAACACATGCTTTACGACCTGAAGAACGATCCCGAAGAAAACACCAATCTCGCAGACAGACCAGAACACGCTGCGACTGTTGAGAAGATGAAATCTTTACTCAAACAACGGCAGCAGGAAGCGGAACAATACAAATCCCAGAGCCAGCCCACCAAAGTGCGATCAAAAAAACCGTGAATCGGTTAGCTGGTTCGCCCTCCCGCTCCCACCCAAGCACTGCTCCAAGTTGCGAACATCACCAAGCTGCCCGAAGGCACCACCCAGCCCGATCTGAGTGAAATTTAGTCAGGGGAGAAATAGCCGATTTGAAGGCAAATGATTTCAGACGAACGGGATGATGATACGAACCCCTGCTTAGAGGCTGTCTGAATATTGCTGATGGCAGGGACCGATCCTCCGGGCGGTCCGGCGCGTGAGTGGCGAATGGTTTGATGAATACATGGGCGTTCCGGCTTTCTGATTCTCTTTTCATTCACGTCTCACGCACCGGACCGCTCGGAGAGACGGTCCCCGCCATTTTTAAGACAGGCTCTTAGTGCTGCCCGTGGCTGGGATCTCCGGGATAGACCGTTTCACAACCAGATCGCGTGAAGAGTTCCGTACGGCGCTGGCGGTTTTCAAAGAGGATCGTCTCCCGGTAGCCTGCGGATTTCGCGAGTGCGATGGCTTTGGGGAAATCTCTCGCAACTTCTAACGGAGCGTGAGCGTCGGAGGAAATGACGAGGCCGATTCCGGCGGAGCACGCGAGTTCGAGGAAACGCGGCGCGGGGTAAGCCTCGGCGCAGGGCTTGTGCCAGCCAGCGGTGTTCAGCTCGATGACGCTGCCAGCCGCCGCGATGGCGTCGATGACTGGCTCGTAAAATCGGTCGAGGTCGCCACCGGGGATGTGCGCGAATTTTTTTACGAGATCAGGATGGCCGAGAATGTCGAAGAGGCCGCTATCGGCCATTTGCGCGTAGGTTTTCCAGTAGTGAGACCAGACGGCCTCGACATCGCTCTCTGCCCAACGGCCTAGCCATTTCGGGTTGTCGAAATCCCAGTCGCCGAGGTAATGGACGGAGCCGATGAGGTAGTCCCACGGATGGCGCGCGGCGAGTTCTGCGATCCACGGCTCGCAGCCTGTTAGCCAATCGCACTCCAGTCCGGCACGGACCGGGATTTTTCCAGCAGCATGTTGCCGCGCACGTTGAATCCATTGAAAATAAATAGGCAGCTCATCCACAGCCATGCGCCAATCGTCGAAAGGTTCCGGGATCTGCGGCGCGTGGTCAGAGACACCGTACTCGGTGAGTCCGGCTTTAAGTGCGGCGTCGATAAATTGCTCCGGCTCGCCCTCGGCATGGCGGCAAAGCGGAGTGTGAGTGTGGTAGTCTGCGGGCACTTGTGGATTTGAAGATGAATCGGATTGAACGCGCGGATCAAGCCATACTAGAGTCCCCTCGCACGGCAAGTGCTAGACTTTCTATGTCCGATATTTCTCCAGAGCCAGCTCCCGGTAACTCCGTAACCCGCTACCTTCTCGAACAACTCCGGCGTCACCCGAAGCGAGTGGTTTTCACGGAAGGCGAAGACATCCGGGTGATCCGGGCGGCGGCGCGGCTGGTGGAGGGCGAGGTGGTGGCTCCCATTTTGTTAGGAAACCGTGCACGGATTCGGGCGATGGCGGCGGAGCATGGAGTTTCGTTAAATTTCGTTCACATCATTGATCCGCCGTTAGCGACGGACTTCGGCCTATTTTGCCAGCGGGTGGAAAACATGGCCCGCTACCGGACGATGCTGGTTAGAAATGCGGAGGAAATCGTCGCGAAGCCGCACTACTTCGGCGCGTTGATGGTGCAGTATGGTCAGGCGGATGCGATCGTCGGGGGAAATCAGGCGATGCCCGCTGCCTATTTTCGGGCACTGCTGCACACGATCAAGCCACTGCCGAGTGTGCCAAAAATTTTCGGAGTGACCCTTCTCACGGGCGAGCACCTCAAGCACATGGGCGGCAGTGGGATTTTGTTTCTCGCGGACTGCGCGCTGATTCCGAATCCTGATGTGACCGAGCTAGCAGCCATCGCCATCGAGACAGGGAAACTGGCGCATCATTTCCTCGGCAGAAAAGCCTACGTGACGCTGCTCAGTCACTCGACCAAAGGCTCCGCGACCACGCCGGACGCGCTCAAGGTCGCGGCGGCCACCTCGCTGGCGCGGGATCACGCGCTGAAGCAGTTTCTGGAAATCAGCATCGAAGGGGAACTTCAGGCGGATGTCGCGCTCGATCCCGAAGCCGCAGAAACCAAGCTCCCCGGTGCCGATGCCCGTCCGACAGCAGATGTGTTAGTTTTCCCTAATCTGGACGCAGCACACATTTCCCTGAAACTCCTCCAGCACGTAGCCGGAGCGCAAAACTACGGCCAGCTCATCCTCGGACTCTCTCGCCCAGCCGCGCAGGTGCCGCGAACGGCCAGCGTGGAAACCATTTTCGGCACCGCCGCCGCCATCGCCGTGGAAGCCATCAAGTTCCACCAACTCTACCCAGACGGCGAGGTATGAGGTTTATCGTAGCTGGCGGTTTTCGTTAGATTGACGAGATCCGGGGAAGGCACTACCTCTCGCGTGTGATCACTCTCAAAAGTTTCCTCATCGTTCCCGTCTTGCTGGCGTTCGCGACGCTGGCGCAGGCGCAGCTTTCTACCAGTCTGTCGCTCGGTAAAAAACTCTATCTCGCAGGCGAGCCGATCATCGCCACGGTCAATATCACCAATCACGCAGGGCAGGAATTGACCTTCTATGGAGACGGGCGGACGCAGTGGCTGACCTTCATTCTCAAGGACCGCAACGGCGATGAAGTCACCCCGAAAGGCCGTGCCGCCTTCGGGAAACTCACCATCCGCGCAGGTGAATCCATGGCCCGCCAAGTCGATTTGTCACAGATTTTTCACCTCAGCGAACCCGGCAGCTTCTCCGCAATCGCCGTGGTGAAAATGCCCGAAAATCTCGGTGAAGGCTCATCGACCAACCGCGTCATTTTCAACCAAAGTCCTGGCACGGTTTACTGGAAACAGAAAGTCGGCATCGCCGGGAGAAAAGGCCAAACTCGCGAGTTCCGTGTCATCAATTTCAGCGGGGAGGACAAGGCCCAGATCTACGCGCAAGTCATCGACGGCAAGACGGGCCAAAATGTGAGCACGTTCTCTTTGGGCGAGTCGTTGTCGCTCCGCAAACCGCTCGTCACCGTGGATCGCCTGCAACGGATGCACATCATGTATTTGGCCACGCCGACGATGTGGGTGCATTGCCAGATCGACACCGATGGGAAATTGTCCAATCGCCAAATCCACCAACGTGGCCCCCAAGGCGATCCCAAGCTGATGACCTTTGCGGATGGCACCGTGAAAGTCAGCAACAGCATCCCTTACGATCCAAAAGCTGCGGCTGAAGCGAATGCCAAGGTCCGTAAAGCCTCGGATCGTCCGCCCATTACTTACTGAGCGAGCAAGTGTTAGCCGTGAATTTCTCTGGGTAGATGAATTCGCTTTACAAATTTTTAAAATTATTAGGAAATCCTTACTGTTTTCCAAACTTAACTTTTAGTCATGAAATTTTTCCTTAATTTGGCCTCGCTGATCGGAATGCTGGCACTGGGCAGCACCGCATCCGCCGCAGGCTTTCGGACTGTGGTCATCGACGCTGGGCACGGCGGACACGATAACGGCGGCCAATGGGGCCGGGTTTATGAAAAACACCTCGCGCTGGACACAGCATTCCGGCTCGAAGGAAAACTGAAAAGCCTCGGTTACCAAACCGTGATGACCCGGCGCAGCGACTACTTCATTTCCCTGCCTCAGCGCGTCAGCACCGCCAACCGCTACCGGAACGCCATCTTTGTCAGCGTCCATTTCAACTACACATGGAAGCAAGACGTGAGCGGCCTCGAAACTTTTTACTCCAGCGAGCAGGGCCGCCGCCTCGCCTACCACGTCCAAAACGGCCTCATCAAACGCACTCGCACCGTGGACCGCAAAGTGAAATATGCGCGTTTCTACGTGATCCGAAATTGCAACTTGCCCTCCATCCTCGTCGAAGGCGGATTCGTCAGTAACGCCTCCGAGCGGAACCGAATGAAGTCCGCATGGTTCCGTGACTCGATTGCCCAAGGCATCGTCGATGGTATTCAACGCTATCGCCGCGAGTAAAAAATGAGGATGCGCGACCGCCGTCGCCGCGTAGGCTGATGAAGTGGCTGCTGTTACCATCCAAGACTCCCTCGCAATCGAAGCGTCAGCAATCGCGAATGGCTGGACGGGCGAGCAACTTCTCAATGCTGCTGGTGAACGTCTCGGCCACGCGATCGGTCGCTTTTTCCCGACTCCTGGAACTGCCATCGGCTATCTCGGAAAAGGCCACAATGCGGGTGACGCCCTCGTTGCGCTGCGGATTTTGCGCGACTCTTATGGCTGGAAAATCTCGACTCGTTTGGCGTTTTCCATCGACGAATGTGCCACGCTGACCGCTGCGAAATGGGACGAACTCGGTGTTCTTCGCCCGCTCGACCGTCCGCCGGATTGGCGAGATGCAAAGCGGCCGCTTTTACTCATCGACGGCCTGCTCGGCACTGGCACGCGCGGTCCATTGCGCGAGCCACTTTCTGCGTTGGCCGAGGAAATGGCGATGCTCCGCCAGCAAGCGGGAGCACGAATCGCAGCCGTCGATCTACCCTCCGGGATCGATCCTGACTCGGGAGAATTTTTTTCAAATACCGTCATCGCCGACGTCACTTTCATGATCGGCCACGCCAAGGCTGGCTTGATTTCCGGTCACGCCGCGAACGCGACAGGAGCACTCGCCCTCGTCGCTGTGGAGCCACTGACCGCCACCGATCCGGGGAAATGGGAGCTGATTTCCCCTCAAACATGCCACTTTGGAAAGTCGTCACGGGCGTTTGATTTCCACAAAGGAATGGCCGGGCGAGTCGCCGTGTTGGCGGGTTCCGAAAACTACGTCGGAGCCGCCGTCCTAGCCGCCACGGGCGCACTTCGCGGCGGCGCAGGGTTGGTGACGTTGTTTGCCGTTCCATCCTGCGCGGCTCTTATTTCCTCGAAATGTCCGCCAGAAGTGATCGTCCGGGAATTCTACCAGCCGGAAGATCTTTTAAACTCGCGGTTTGACGCTCTCGTCGTCGGCTGTGGTCTCGGAGAAATGGAAGAGTCTCGTGCCGCCAACTTGCTCGATTTGATCGCAAATTTCAAACTTTCAACCATCCTCGACGCAGACGTTCTGAATCTGATCGCTCGCGTTGGCAGGATCGATCTTTTTTCAAAAAATCACGTCATCACTCCGCATCCTGGCGAGTTCGCGAGGCTTGCACCGGACCTTGCAGACCTTCCCAGAGAAGTTGCTGCCCGTCGATTTGCCGACAGGACTTCCGCGACCCTTTTGCTCAAAGGCTGTCGCACCATCGTCACCCGTGAAACCGAACCGCTCTGGTTCAACTCCACCGGCACGCCCGGCATGGCGACTGGTGGACACGGCGATTTACTGGCAGGCGTCATCGGTACCCTACTCGCGGGCGGGGAATCGACTATGGACGCCGCAAAATTCGCCGCGTGGCTCTGCGGACGAGCCGCCGAAATTGCCGTCAACGAACGTCATCTCTCCGCAGAATCCCTGCTACCGAGCGACATCCAGCATTTCCTCGGTGCCGCATTTCACGATTGGAAAACAGCAACTCGCTAGGATTCGCTCGCCCGTGCTTCGTCCGCCGCAAGCCATCGATCCAGCACAAGTGGCCCGAACGGAATCAGCGACGCGAAAAACGCAGCAACTGCCCGCCCAAACGTGATCTTCCGATCAAGCAGTGCCATCAAAACCACCGCCCCGTAGGCGATGAACAGCACACCATGAATCCACCCCGTGTAAGTCACGGACAGCGGCATATTCGCAAGGTATTTCAAAGGCATGGCGATTCCCATCAACGCGATAAATGAGATTCCCTCCAGCATCCCGATAACTCGGACCCGCCCAATCGCAGTTTTAAAATTCAGCATGAAAAATCTTCCCTCATTCACAAAAAAATCCCGTGACTTCTTTTGAAGCCACGGGCGTTAAGTTGATTAGTTCAGTGACGCAATTTCAGTTCACCGCGACAGCCGAGGTGCCAGTCTCGCCCGTGCGAATGCGGATCGCTTCTTCCACGGTCGAGATGAAAACCTTGCCGTCACCGATTTTTCCGGTGTTTGCGCTTTTGACGATGGCAGCAGCAACGGCGTCCGCTTGGCCGTCATCTACGACGATTTCGATTTTCACTTTAGGGAGGAAATCCACGGTGTATTCGGAACCCCGGTAAATTTCGGTATGACCTTTCTGACGACCGAAGCCTTTAACTTCGGTAACTGTCATACCTTGCACACCCACCTCAGCGAGGGCCTCCTTTACTTCTTCGAGCTTGAATGGTTTTATGATCGCTTCAATTTTTTTCATGGTTAGGCGGATTGGTGATGAATGAAAAAGCAAAGAGCGTGCCAACTCGCACAGCCTCTGATTTATTTTCCGCCGCCAAGCTAGGACTTCAAAATCAGCCTGACGAGCGGAAAAGCTAGCGATGCTGCCAGAGCCTTAGGATTTCTGTTTCAGTAAGTCGCGGATCTCGGCGAGTAATGTTTCCTGAGCAGTCGGGCCAGCCGGCGGTGCGGCAGCTTCATCCTTTTTCATTCTGGCCATTAGCGCGTTAGCAGGCTTCACGATGATGAAGAAAATCACTGCCGCAGTGATCAGGAACCCAATCGTGGCACTGATAATCAGACCAAGATCGAAAATTCCTACCTTTAACCCGACTTCTGGATTTCCTCCGGCTAGGGAGAGAATCGGAGCGACGACACCATCTGTAAACGCCGTGACGATTTTACCAAATGACGCACCGATAATTACGCCGGTGGAAAGGTCGATGACATTGCCTTTGAGAATGAAGTTTTTGAATTCTGTGAGCATATTTTTTGGAGTTGTGAGGTGAAAGAATCCAAAACCTTTACATCTGCCAAGGAATTTCATCGCCATCCTTGAGTATCGAAAAATCAAAATACAGATCGCGTTGGTGCAAAACTCGTGACTTCACACTTGTCGGATTCTCTCCCCGCTCTACCCATCCTTCATGCCCGACGCCGTCTATGTCCAAAACGCCTTCGCCAGAATCGCGGATCGCTACGTGATGACCAACCACGTCCTGAGCTGCGGCATGGACATCGTCTGGCGGAAAATCGTCACCGCTCGCATCATGAAATGGAAACCATCGCGGTTGCTCGACGTGGCCAGTGGTACTGGCGATTTGGCCCTAGAAATCCAAGACCAATGCCCGCAGTGCGAAGTCATTGCTTCTGACTTTTGTGCGGAAATGCTCGCCCACGCCGCCAGCCGAGGCATCGCCAAAACCATCGTTGCAGACGCGCTCAAGCTCCCGTTTTCAGACCAAGAATTCGATGTCGTCACCGTCGCCTTCGGCCTCCGCAATATGGCGGATTATCCCGCCGCTTTGCGAGAAATGCACCGCGTCCTCAAGCCCGGCGGTCGCTTGGTAATCCTCGATTTCTCCCTGCCGAACGGTCTCATGCGTGGCCCATACCGCTGGTACCTTCACAACGTTTTGCCTCACATGGCTGGCCTCTTGACCGGCCAAAAAGACGCCTACGAATACCTCGGTGGCTCCATCGAGCAATTCCCATCGGGCGAGGGGATGACTCGCTTGCTAGAGTCTTGTGGCTTTTCGAAAACCGATGCCAGCCCGATCACCTTCGGCGTCGTCACCATCTACGAAGGCACTCGCTAGATCACATTTCTGCCAGCTCCACCTTCCGCTGCGACTCCACGGCCAGATCCTCCACCTCCATCACCGAGGATACTTGGCAAAGTTTCTGCCGGAGTTCCTTCGCGCCGGGAAACCCTTTGCAATAAGCCATCAGCCGCGAGCGCATCGCCGTGAGAGTCTGCTTCTCATTTCCATTGCGCTTGCTATCCACCGCCAGCTTGCAGTGACGGAGCACCAACTCCCACCGCTCTTCCACGCTGATTTCTGGCAGGAAATGACCTGTCTCGATGAAATGCTTCGCCTCGCGGAAAACCCAAGGATTCTGCATCGCCGCACGACCGATCATCACGCCAGACACCGCTGTTTCTGCTCTCCGCTTGACCACATCCGCGCCGCAAGTGATGTCGCCATTGCCGATCACCGGCACACTCACTGCCCGCGCCACCGCATCGATCACATTCCAGTCTGCCTCGCCGCTGTAACTCTGCGCCCGCGTCCGGCCATGCACAGCGATGGCCTGCATCCCGCAATCCTCTAAAATTTTCGCCACCTCCACCGCGTTCACCGAATTTTCATCCCAGCCGATCCGCATTTTCGCCGTCACTGGCACCTCATCTCCCACCGCCTTCGCCACGCCACTGGCCACCGCCGCGAGGATCGGGCAATCCTTCAGCAGCGACGATCCACCATTCCGCGAGACCACTTTGTTCACCGGACAGCCGAAGTTGATGTCGATGAAATCGGGCCGCTTCCAGTCGATGATTTTCTTCGCCGCCTCGCCCATCCGCTCGCCATCCGCGCCGAAAAGCTGCACTCCCACGGGCCGCTGTGTTTCAGTAAATTCCGTATATTTCCGCGTCCGTTCATCCGCCTGCATGATCCCCTCTGCCGAGACAAACTCCGTCACCATCACATCCGCGCCCAGCTCCTTACAAATCTGCCGGAAAATCAAATCCGTCACCCCCGCCATCGGCGCGAGGTAGAGCGGGAAAGAGTTGTTGGAAAACCACGGAAGCACGCGGGAGACTATCACTCGCTGACTCAACGCGTCCATCTCGTATCAAGTCAAAGCGCAAAATAGAAACCTCGTAAGACACGAGAAACACTAGAATTCAGGCAGTTGTGAAATTTGAATCTGTCGCCCAACAGGAAAATAAACATCCATTTTCAACTTTTTAGTCTTTCGTGATTTTTCGTGTTCTTGGTGGTTCGCATTTCCCCACCGAGGATCATCACTTCGCGAATGGAAGGTCGCAGCATGGTCGCTCAAGTCAGTAGAAATGAGTCCCTCGCAGTTCGGGCTTCTCAAAGGGCTGAGGATTTTGAAAATTCGGAAATGCCGCAGATTGAAGCGAATACGGTCGTCGTTCTGTTGTCCTGTTGCCTCGGCTTGGTGGCTTTGATGACGCTGCTTCTGCTCGGAGTCTCCGCGCGGGTGCGGCGGATCGAAAAACTGCTGATCGAGAGCGCGATTCGGCAGGAAATTGACGATACGCCGTCGGTGGCGGAAACTTCGCCGGGCGGGGCTTTTGAGAATTTCCTCAAAGAAGATCCAAGCCGCAGGAGCCTGACAAAGAGCGAGCAGTTCGCAGCCTATCGCCAGTGGCGGCACGAGAAGGGGATGAATTGGTCGAATTCTTGACTGACCCAGGCACGGACTGCTGAGTCGATCTTGCACTCCGCCGGCCACATGCGGACTTGCGCCCCAGCAGACGTTCTTTTTTAAACGATGGAAGGTCCTCTACCGCATCATTGGCCATTCGCGCACTGCCCGCGCTGAAATCCGCGCGATTCGGCTTTGATGTGGATACTTTCCGAGCGGCAACGCTTGAATGGCGGGTCCAGCCGCTGGAGCGTTGTAAGTGGTTTGCTTTCTTTGACATGGGCAAAGATTGAGGTTTGAGTGCGGCTTACATCGTTCATGCGGTCGCATCCATACCTGATTCTTTATCAAAATTGGTTTTACGGAAAACCGCTGAAGGCTTGTAGGCGGTTTGGACAGGAAGCGAACGCGACGTGCCCCGCAGGGGTGAAGCCCGGTGGGGCCGGGCTGAATCAAACAAGCACCACGAGGAGGGCAAGGTGTTTGGGTGTTGAGTGAGAGTAGGTGATTTTGCTTTGGAAATGGGTTGTTTGTGAGGCGATGAATCAGGCGACAACGGTGAAATTGAAAAGTAGCCGAGCCAGAGAAACCGCCGATGCGAGCAGGCCGAAATGAAGGGTTCGTCATCGAGAAGCCGTACGGGTTTCGTTTTAGAAAATGGGTTGGCACGGTCAATGCCATTGGTTGGCGCGTGGGTTCATTTTAAAGCGAAACGCGGAGGTGCAGAGGACGCGGAGAGGGACTCGCAGAGGTGAGGAAACAAAGAATGATCTCTTCAATCCGTGTATTCCGTGTATTCCGTGTATTCCGTGTCCCAATACTACGGCACCTACGACTCAAGCACCAAATTGCGCCCGCCTAGAAACAGCACCCAGACGACGACGGTAGCCCAGTGAATCGCAACGGGGACCCAAAACGATCGGCTGAGGATGTAGCTAACGCTGCAGGCGATGC
>JANOQR010000161.1:0-12195 GCA_031414935.1 Luteolibacter sp. | reverse complement strand
GGATTGCATCCGCCATGCCCAAACTCGCAAAAACCAATGGAAGCAGCAAACGCGACAATTTCCGTAATGATGGCTTGGCGGATGCAATCCGCCGCCACGATGTGCTTGCGAGCGCAAGCCCAAGTGACTCTGCTTTCCACGCCCCAGCGCAGCGCGGGTTGTGGTTCTAGATGGGAAAATAGAGGGAAGATTTTAAACCGCAGATTTCACGGATTAAACAGATTTTCAGAGAGTTATGAGAATTTACTGACAGAAGTAGTAGTCATTTTTTAGGTGAGTGAGTGTCGTGGGCTGACTTCTTTAAAATCAGTTAAATCGGTGAAATCAGTGGTCTCCATTTTCCTTTCTGAGTTTATGGGTCGATGGGGGTCCACCATTGGTTTAGCTGGTGGGAGAGGGTTTTGAGGAGGTCGGGGTGGGTGGTGGAGAGGTCGGATTTTTCCCAGGGATCGGATTTGAGGTGGGAGAGTTCGGGGTGGGAGTCAGGGCGATCTTTGGGGTGGGGGGTGATGAATTTCCAGTCGCCTTGGATGATCCAGCGGTGTTCGAGGCTGCGGGCGGGGTGTTGGATGTCGGCGATGTTGTGGTGGTATTGCTCGCCGAAGATTTGTTGGCGCTGGGCGAGGGCTTTGTCGTCGGTGAGGTCGATGCCGGGGAGATTTTTGGGGAGTGGGGTTTTGATGAGGGCGGCGAGGGTGGGCCAGAGGTCGATGGTGCTGGCGAGGTGCTGGGTGTCCATGCGGGGTTTGAGCTTGGTGGGCCAGGAAATCATGATGGGGGTGCGGATGCCGCCTTCGTAGTGGGAGAGCTTGGAGCGGGGGGCAAAGGCGTTGGTTTTTTCGGGGTTCTGGAGGTAGCCGTTGTCGCAGGCATAGATGATAATGGTGTTTTCCCGCAGGCCGCGCTGGGTGAGGTGGGCGAGGAGGTCGCCGCAGGTTTTGTCGAACCACTCGACGCAGGCCCAATAGCGGGCGATGGGTTCGCTGGGGGTGAGTTTGCGGTATTTTTCCAGAAGTTCTGGAGGCGGGGTGTGGGGGCTGTGGGGCAGCATGGGGGCATACCAGACGAGGAAGGGTTTTTCGCCGGCTTGGTCGATGAAGTCTTGGATGGGCTTGAGGCCGTCACGGCCGATTTCGAGTCCTTTGCCGCCGTGGCGGTCGCCTTTTCCGGTGCCGACGGTCATGGCGTGGGAAAATCCAGTGGTTTTGATGGGATCGCCTTCCCACCATTTTCCGGTCTGGAGGGAGAGGTAGCCGCTGGCGGTGAGGTCGCGGACGAGATTGGGTTGTTTGGAAAAGCTGTCGATGACGGCTCGGAAGAGAGGTTGGTATTTCGGGTTTTCTCGTCCGTTGATGGGTTTGGTTTTTGAGTCGGGCAGGGTGGGATCATTGCCGGTGACGCCGTGTTGGTGGGGATAAAGGCCGGTGACGATGGTGGCGAGCGAGGGGCGGCAGAGAGGGGTGGCGGTGTAGCCGCGTTGGAAGGTGATGGATTCTGCGGCGAGTTTGTCGAGATGGGGGGTGGCAATGTGTGGGTGGCCCATGAAGCCGTAGTCGTTCCAGGCTTGGTCATCGGAGACGATGAAGATGATGTTGGGACGTTTTTCTGCGGCGTGGGTGAGGGGGAGGAGAAGGAACATCGAACATCCAAGATTGAACATCGAACGTCGAATGGGAGAGAATGAAGACATGGATACTAGGGGGGTATGTGATTGATGGAAGTGGTTGGATTTATCTGGAAAAGAAAGATGGTGAACCACGGAACACACCGAATATACGGAAAAAGAATGATTTGCAGGGCAAACGTAACAAAATTAACCGAAGATTTTCAGCCGCAAAAAGGCGCAAGAATACGCAAAAAAGAGGTGTTCGGTAGCTTTGCGTTCCGGGCTTGAATTGCGTCGCCTGCGTGGATTTTTGCGTCCGTTTTTGCCTTTTTGGGGCTAAGAAAAATTAGCCTAAATGAGAAAATGGAGGGAAGATTGATAACCACAGATTTCACAGATTTTCAGAGGGTTGTGAAAATCAGATGACAGAATTACCAGTCATCTTTTGAGTGAGCGTAGGGTTTGAATCAACTTCTTCAAAATCAGTTCAATCTGTGAAATCAGTGGTCCCCATTTTCCTGTCTAGGTTTAGATGTGTCGGCCCTGATATGGTTTGTGTTTGTGATGATACTGGAAATTTCAGGGGTGGCGAGTTGTGTGCCTATGGCTCTGATTTTCCGTGTGTTCCGAGTATTCCGTGATTCTCATTTCTGGTTTCAGATTGATGAAAATACAAAAAACGGGACCGCTGACTCTCCGATCAGCGGTCCCTTAGGATTCCGAAGAAAATCCATTAACTTCGGAAAGGGGGTAAATTGGCGAGCTTTGTGTTTTAGCGACGCCGACGGATGAGTGCGAGCATTCCAAGTCCACCGAACAGGGCAGCGACGTTGGGTTCGGGGACGGTAAGGGTTACGAACCGGGTGGCGGAACCGAGATCACCAGTGTAGTTGATGCCTGCATCGGTGTCGTTGTAGTTGAAAAACCATTGTTGGCCGTTGATGAAAATCTCTGAGTCGTCTAACACTAAGTTTCCGAGGTAGGTGAACATGCCACCGTTCCAAGTGCCATTGTAGGAGATGAGGGTCAGTTTGTCTGCGGCTGGGCTGCCGAAGTGATCGCCTAAGGGGCTGCCGAGTTCCCATGAACCGACGCCGGTCTCGACTAGGTTCAAGGTGACGGTTCCGGCGAGACTGAGGGAGCCGGTGACTGCGGTGAGGTCGCCCGCTTCGTTCGCTGCTGCATCTTTGTCCAACTCGTATTCAAAGCTGGAGCCGGTGGTGAAGCTCAGGTTCCCGCCGACAGCGAGGCTTTCGATGCTGGTGCCGGAAGCGAGAGTGCCGCCTGAACCGACCGTCACGTCACTGGCGATGGAGCCGCTGCCTTTGAGAGTGCCAGCGCCGGAAACAGTGGTGGTGGAGGTGTTGGCCAGTGAGCCGTTCACGGCGAGGACGCCTGCGGAAACGGTAGTGGAGCCAGTGTGGGTATTGGAGCCAGTGAGAACTTGCGTGCCAGCACCGGTTTTGGTGAGGCTCATGCCGGTAGCACCGTCGCCAATGTCAGCGGAGTAGCTATTGATGACTCCTGTGCCGGGATTGAAGGTGAGGGCGGTGAGGCCGCCGTAGCCGCCAGTGGTGGTGGTGAAAACGTCTGAGAAGTTTTTGTTACCGTTGAGACCGCCGAGGGTGAGGGTGGTGACGGTGGTGCGGAGGCCAGCGGTTGAGGTGCCGGTGACGCTGGCGGTGGTATCAAAGGCGCTGTTGCGGATTGATGTGCTTTCACCCAAAACCAAGATGCCTCCCAAAACCGTGGTGCTGCCAGTGAAGGTATTGCCGCTGGCAGTTGCGCCGGTGCCAGTCAAAAGACCGCCTAAAGTGAAGGTGCCCGCGCCGTTCTTAACTAAAGAGATCGCACCGGCAATTTGAGCACTCGTTGTAAGAGAGCCGGCTACTGTCGTACCACCGAATGTCTGATCGGCAGTGCTGTTGATGGTTAGCGTGGCGGCAGCCGTCGAGGAGACCCTGTGATTCCTGCCATTTGGCACTGCTACCGCCGCAAGCGAGCCAAGACCGGCAAGCGTCTGGTTCTGGCCATTTAGATCTAAGGTGGTAGCTCTGGTTGCCCCTGCCGGGCCAAGTCCTGTGCCGAAATTGAGAACGGTGGAGGTCGGAAGGACGTTGGCGGCTCCCGATGCATTTCTGAGCACCAGATTGTTGTTGATGTTTCCGGTGTTGATACTGGTGCTACCGGCATAAGTGCCCGCCACTCCCAGATTGATGGTGTTCGTGTTGCCACCGCTGGCCACGTTTGGGGTGGTGTATGCGACGTTTCCATTGCCACCGATGGCTCCATTTAGCGCGAAACTACCTCCCAACGTGGTGGCGAAGGCGATGGTGGAGGTGATTCCTGTATTGGCAGTGGTGATCGGGGCTGTGACGGTGATGCCAGATAACGCAGAAGAGAGGGTCGCTCCTGCTGCACCACCAATGGTGACACCAGTGGTGCTGCCGAGAGCACTGAGATTATTGAGAATCAGCGTACCGGTGCTGATAATTGTCGTACCAGTGTAGCTGTTAGCGCCAGAGAGAGTGAGTGTGTTACCGGTTTTAGTGAGACTGGTGGATGCTCCGGTGATTGAGGATGTGATGTTGTGATTGGTGGTACCCCCTGCGCCCGTGTGAAGGGTGGTGGCCGCCGCTAGATTGATCGTGCCGCCGGAGAGAGTGACACTGCCGGTGGTTTGGCTCCCAAATCTCAGGGATGCCGCGTTGACTGTGCCCGTTACCGTGATAGTGCCAGAACCAAGACCACCGCCAGCGACGTCTGTGCCGAAGTGGAGTGGGTCATTGATAAGCGTGGTGATACTTGCACCGGGGGTAGCTGTGCCAACACTGCTGGTACTCCATTGGCTGATCGTTGGTGCAGTCCATGTGCCACCTGCGCTGCCGAAGCCAGTGGTGGTGCCGTTGTTATCCCAATAGCGGGTCGTCTGGGCTGTTGCGGAGTGAGTAGCTAGCAGAGCGGCTACGGCGGAGGCGAGTGGCAGTGCGATGCGGGCAGGCGTTAGGGGGCGGGGTTTCATGGGTTTATCTGTTGGGTTTTAAGAGGTTAGACCTTGGGTGGGTTGGGCTTCAAAGGTAGGAATCTGTAACTTGATGCAGGTTCTGTCTATCCCCCGAACGGGTGAAACGGTATCCCCCAATCGGGTGGTAGAGGAACAAATCGAAGAATGGGACTGATGACAGTGGTGGGAATTTATGGACCAGTGACTTTGAGGCGGGTGAAATTTTTGCTCCCGAGTGGGGTGGGGAAGGTGAATTTTACCTCGTTTGCGGTTGGGAAAGTGATGGTGGCGCCGGGGCTGGGTTCCGTGGTCCATGGACCCGCGAGGGTGGCGGAGGTTTCGACCGTGAAGCCGGTGGTGTAGCTGCCAGTGTAGGAGGGGTGCTTGGTCCAAGTGACGCTGAGGCCGCCGACGGTGTTGACGCCGGGCAGAGCGGTGAAACCAGTGGTGTTCGTGGAGCCACCGAGGAAATGTTCTACGGCGTTGGAAACTCCGTCGTTGTCGTGGTCGAGATTTGCAGCTTGGGCGGTATTGTTGGCGGATTGCCAAGTGGTGTAGCCGGAACCCGTGATGACGGTGAGGGTGCCAGTGCCAGTGATCTGCGGGATGCCGATGACTGGCGGGACGGAGCCGATGGCGCCGTAGGTTCCTGCGGGCTTTTGGGTGGTGCCGATGAAGAGTTTGTCCACGGTGTCGCTACCGGAGAAGTTGAGTTCGAGCAGGGCACCTGCGGCGATGGTGACGGTGGATGACTCGTTGCTGGAGTTGCTGGTCCCGAGGCTGAGAGTGCCAGCGGTGACGGTGGTGTTTCCGGTGTAGGCGTTCGCGCCGGTGAGGGTGAATTTACCCGTTCCAGCCTTGGTGAGGCTGAGGTTGGTGCCGTTGATGGTGCCGGAAAAGGCGCGGTCGCTGTTGTCTTGAATGGTGAGCGTGACAGGTGTGCCGCTGGTGTTGAGGATGCGTTGATTTCTGAGAGAAAGCTCGGTGACGTTGGTCAGGCCAGCGAGGGTTTGGTGAAATCCGTTGAGATCATAAGAGGTCGTCCGTCCGGAGCCCGATCCGTTTCCTCCGTCTAGGGTCAGCACGGTGGTCGTTGGCAATGCGTTGGTGACTCCAGCTCGGACGCTCATGGTGTTGCCAGTGGCTCCAGCGGTGATGGTGGTGGCGCCAGCGTAGGTGTTGGCCGAGCCAAGGAAAATGGATTGCAGGTTGTTGCCGCTGCTGTTGTTCGGGGTGGTGAAAATTAAATTTCCTGCTCCGCTGATCGCACCGTTGAGCGTGAACGAGGCTTGGGCGGCTGTTGGGATGCCAAACGATATTGTGGAGTTGGAGCCGCTGGAGCCGAGAGTGATGGGCGCAGTGATGGAAATGCCATTCAGTGCGGTGACGAGCGTGGTATTTCCTGCCAGCGTGATGGCGCTGGTGCTGCCGAGTGCGGCGGTGTTGGTCAGGCTGAGGATGCCTGCGTTGAGGGTGATGGGGCCGGTAAAGGAAGTGCTCGAGCCGCCGAGGGTTAGAGCGGCGGTTCCGGTATCTTTGAGGATGGCTCCTGAGCCGCTGATTGATCCGCTGAGCGTTTGGGCGGCGGTGCTGGAGTATTTCAAAATGGAGCCGCTGCCGATGCTAATGTCTGCGGCGTAGGAGCCGTTGCCGAGTCTGCCGCTACCGCCGATTTCCAGCGTGCCGGAGCTGGCGTTGAGGGTGGTGGGTCCGGTGAAGGTGTTGGTGCCGTTGAGGATTAAATTTCCAGTACCTTGCTTGGTGAGGCCGAATGCACCGCCGCCGATGGCACCACCGACGGTCAGGGTATTGGCGCTGACTGTGACTGTGCGGTTCGCATTGAGAGTCACTGGACCGGTGCCGAGATTGAGGTTTTGGGTGCCGATGAAGGTGAAGTCGCTTTCCCAAGATTGGTCGTTGTTGGTTGAGTTCACGAGGTTCGCCACAGTGCTGTCGAGATTTCCGCCACTGAGGGTGAGAGTTCCGGTGCCGATGGCGGCGGCATTTCCTAGACGCAGGGTGCCAGCGCTGACGGTGGTGTCGCCGGAGTAGGGGTTAGCCAGCGTGAGAGCCGTGGTGCCGCTGCCTGTTTGGGAAAATCCGCCTTCGCCAGTGATGGCGACTTTGAGGGTGTTTGAGCCTTGGCTCACGATGTCACTGCGATTCATGGCGAGCGTGGAGCCGGATGCGACGGTGATGTTGAGGGAGTTCTGAGAAACCCCGCCCGTCGTGCCGCCGTTGCCGATCATCAATGTGCCAGCGTTGACGTTGGTGTCGCCGAAGTGGGTGTTTTGCTCGGTGACTGAGAGGGTTCCTTCGCCTGTTTTGTTGAGCGGGCTGTTGCTTGCCGAGCCACCGGAAATCAGTGCGCTGATTTGGGCGTCGATGTCAGCCGAGCCATCGTGGACTTCGATGGTGCGCGAGCCGTTGATGAGGGAAATGGCTTGTTGCCAGTCGAGCGTGGCGTTGGCGGTGGGGTGGCTGAGGATGAGGTTTTTGCCATCGCCGATGAAATGGGTATCGGTCCAGTTGAGCGAGCTGGCGCTAAATTTCACGGCACGGGTGGCTCCGAAGGCGGCGAATCCGCTCTCTCCGGTCCAGCGCACTTGGGAGGTGGAGGTGCCGAGAGTGCGGTCGGTGAAATTTCCATTTCCGAGGCCGAGGATGCCGCCCGCGAGAATGAGGTTGCTGCCGGGAAGTGCCGAGGCGTGGCTGAGGAGCAGGAGTCCGTCGGCGAGATTGGTGATGGCGGTGTAGGAATTGTTTCCAGTGAGTTCGAGGGTGCCGCCGCCGGTTTTATTAAAAGTGCCGCCAGCACTGATGACGCCGGAAATCCGGGCGTCGATGGCGGCGGTGCCGTCGTCCACTTGGACCGTGCGGGAGCCGCCAGCGAGGGAAATGTTCGAAGCCCAGATGAGTGTGGCATCGGCGGTCGGGTGGCCGAGAACGAGGATCTTACCGTTGAGGGAAACAGAACCCCAACTCATCGTGCCGAGGCCGACGGAGCGATTGGCACCGAAGGCTGCGAAACCGCCGCTTCCGGTCCACTGCACTTGGTTTGCGCCGCTGCCCTGCGTGCGGCCGGAGAAGGTGCTGGCGAGACCGACGATTCCGCCGCTGCCGATGATGAGATTTCCCGATGGAAGGGCGTCTGAGGTGTCGATCCGTAGGACGCCATCGTCCACGGTGGTGGTGCCGGTGTAGGTTTTCGCATTCGCGACGATGAGGACTCCTGCGCCAGTTTTCGTGAGCGAGCCAGCACCGGTGACAGGTCCGGTGAGGCTGAGGTTTCCTGCGGCGGTTTGATTGACGACGAGGTTGCTGGTGAAGACGAGAGGGGCGGAAATGATGTCGTTTGAGCCGGAAGTTTTACTGAGATTTGCGGCGGCGGTGAGGTTGTCAAAGGTGAGACTGCCGCCGGTGGAGGCGAGGGTGAAACTGTGGGTGCTATTGGAATCCCCGAGGAATAAACTGCCGATGGAAACGGCGGTGGCGAGGTTGATGGTTTGATTTCCGGCGATGTTGTTGTTCACGCGGAGGGCGGCTCCGGCTGCATTGATGATCGGGCTAACGGACCAGTTAGTGAGCGTGTTCCATTCGTAAGTGCCTGCGGCGGTGGGTAGCCAGGTGGTGCCGTCCGGCTGGACGCCGGTGATGGAGAGGAGGTATTGGCCGAGACTGGCGTAGTCGGAATAGCCAGTGGAAAGCGGATCGCCACTGCCGATGCCGTCGATGGAAAAGAAGTAATCACCAGCGGCGACGGTGCGGGTGAGGGTGACGGGTAAAGTCCCGGTGGCCGCGCTGTCGGTGACGGAGGCGGTTTGGAGAAGGGTGCCAGCGGTATCGTATAGTTTGACTTCGAGGCGGAGATTGGAGGAGCGGGGAGCGAGTTTTGCGTTGATGCTGAGTGAACCACCTGCGGCGGTGACGCGGAAGAAGTCGAGGTCAGCGCGTTTTTCAATGACGCCTTCGCTCAAAATCGGGATCACATCTGCGGTGAGGACGGTGGCGGTGGCAGAGGTGCTGCCGTGGTCGTCCGGGCGATAAACGGCACCTTGGGTAAGCATGACGGCGAGGTCGTCTTGGAGGTTGTTTGCCCCGGTGTATTCGCCTTTGCTCCACTGGACGATGTCTTTGGAGTAGCCGACGCCCATGATGGGTGCCCAGTTGCCGTGGCCGGAGTAGTAGTTGAGGGAGCTGGTGCCGTCGTGGTTGAGGCCGAGAGTGTGGCCGACTTCGTGGCTGGCGGCCTCGGCGATGTTTTTCTCGCTGTTGCCTAAATTTCCGGGAAATACCCAGCAGGGGACATCGTTGCTGGCATCGAAAGTGCCGACGAAGGCGACGCCGCCTGCGCTGTTGACATACCAATCACCCGTGCCGCCGCTGCTGCCGCCGATGACGCAGCGGATGCCGTAGATTTGGTCGCTGCCATTGGATTTCCTGAGGGCTTCGACTCCGGGGTCTTCGGTGGTGACGTCGATATCGAAGATGGCGAAGTCTTCGGCGACGCGCTGCCAGATGTAAATGATGCGCTCGCGCTCGGAGGTGGAAAAGACGGCGGTGTCGCCGTTGGTGTCGAAGGGCGGGGCAGAGGCTCCTTCTTTCCAATTTCCCGGCGTGTTGTCGATGTGGCCGTCGAAGTCGAGGTAGATGACGCGGTTCGCGCCGGGGCGACTGTGGAGGAGAAAAGCTTCTGCGGTGGGAAAAGGCGCGGGATCGGTGGGGCCGATGATCGCGCTGGGGGCTTCTTCGATGCCGGGTGCGGCGGCGTGCTTGTGGAGATCGCAGGCGTAGAAGAGGCGGCCTTCGGGATCGGCGTGGAGGCAATGGTCGGAGCGGAGGAGTTGGCGGAGTTGATCCGGGGTCTTGCGGTAGTGGGCGGCGACTTCGGGGAGCTTTTTACCGAGGGCGTTGATGGCGGCTTCGCCACGGGTGGTGGTGGCAAGGCGGATGCCGGAGGGAAAAGCCGGACGCGGAGTTTCTTGGCCGTGGACAAAAACTAGGCTGGCGGCGAGGAGGGCTACCGCTGTTTTGACGGCGGAGCGGTTGGGTTTAAAAAGAGTGGAGGTCACGGGGGGACGCGGAGATCCGAAATTTGGGTTTTGGGAAAACGAAAAATCGCAGCCATCCTGCGGGTTGCAAGATGGCTGCGACGGGTAGGGAGTGAACTCAGGGGCCAGTGACTCTGAGACGGGCGAAGTTGACGTTACCCGAGGCTGGGAAGGTGTAGGTGACGCTGTTGCCGGAAATGACGACTTGGTTCGTACCAGCACCGAGACCCGCAGTTCCCCAGACGCCAGTGAGGGTGGTGGAGGTTTCTACGATGAAGTCAGTGGTGTAGCTGCCAGTGTAGCTGGCGTCTTTGGTCCATGTGACGGTGCGGGTGCCGAGGTTGTCCACGACACCGGGCAGGGCGGTGAAACCGGTGGTGTTGGTGGAGCCTCCGAGGAAATGCTCTACGCCGTTGGAAACACCGTCGTTGTCGTGGTCCAGATTTGCAGCTTGGGCGGTACTGTTAGCGGATTGCCAACTGCTGTAACCGCCTGCGACAGGGACGAGCTTGAGGGTGTTTCCGCCATCGACTTGGAGGCCAAAACCGGGAACCACAGGCGACAAGGTGGGGGTGCCGGTGATCGTCGCCGTTGTCGTTAGGAGCGTGTAGGTCGTTGCAGGGACGGGCGTACCGATGATGGTGACGGTGGAGCCGGTGTCAAAAGTCACCGCGCCAGTGGAGGTGGTGGGGGAACCGGGGGTGAATCCGAGGGCGGCAAGGTTGCTGACGGTGATGGGCGAGGTTTGGCTCCCGCCGACGAGTGCCAAGGTGCCCGCAGAAACGGTGGTCGCACCGGTGTAGGTGTTCGCGCCTGATAGCGTCTGGGTGCCAGCACCGGTTTTGGTGAGGGTCATGCCAGCAGTTCCATTGGCGATGACGCCGGAGTAGCTGGGGGTCGCGCCCGTGCCTGGGTTCAGCGTCAGAGCAGTTACGCCAGAGTAGCCGCCTGTGGAGGTGGTGAAGCGACTGGCGAAGTTATTGCTGCCCATGAGTCCGCCGAGGGTGAGAGTGGTCACTGAGGTTCTGAGACCATTGGTGGCATCTCCCGTGACGCTGGCAGTCGTATCGAAGGCACTGTTCTGGATGGAGGTGGTTTCACCCAAAACAAGAATACCTCCCAGAATCTTGGTGTCTCCGGTGAAAGTATTCCCGCCTACTGAGGCACTATTGAGCAGCGTGCCGCCCAAGGTAAAAGTGCCTGGGCCGTTTTTGGTGAGAGCGATGGCACCGGTGATTTGGGCTCTCGTTGTGGTGGTATTTCCACCAACTTCCAGAGTTGAACCGCCAAAGGTAAAGTCCGTTACGTTGTTGATGGTGAGTGTTGCGGCAGCAGTCGAACTCACTCTTTGGTGTCTATCAACTGGCACCAAACCTGCGTTAGTCAGACCGGCTAGAGTTTGATTCTGGCCACCGAGGTCATAGGTAGTTGCCCTGCTCGTGCCCGAGCCAGTCGCTGTGCCAAAGGTCAGGACGGTAGTCGGCGGTAAGGCATTGGCGGCACCGGAAGTGTTTCTTAAAGTGATCGCGTTGTTACTATTCAGAACGTTGAGAGTGGTAGTTCCGGCGTAATTGCTTGCCGCACCGAGATTGATGTTTTGCAGGTTGCCACCGCTGTTCACGTTGGGGGTGGTGAAGGTGACATCTCCATTTCCACCAATCGCTCCGTTCAGGGTGATCGTTCCAATGTCAGTACTGGCTCTACCGAATGCGATGGTGGAGACGACGCCCGTATTGGCGGTGGTGATCGGCGCGGCGATGGTGATTCCGTTGATGCTGGTATTGAGGGTGGCCGCTAATGCTCCGCCAAGTATGAGGCCGCTAGTGTTGCCTAGAGCCGACGAACTGCCCAAAGTCAGCGTGCCTGCGCTGACAGTCGTCGTGCCAGTGTAAGTGTTGATGCCGCTCAGAGACAGCGTCGAGGCATTTGGTTTTGTAAGAGTGCCGGAGCCGCTGATGACGTTCGTAAGCGTTTGAGCTGTTGAATTAGCAACCACTAATGCGCCGTTGTTGACGATGTTGCCTACTACTGAGCCATCGAGTCCCACACCGTCGCCGAGTTGCAGCGTGCCACCCGAAATCGTTGTATCGCCAGTGTAAGTGTTGATTTGCGGCAGAATCAGCGTCCCAGCACCGGATTTGGTGAGGCCGAAAGCTCCACCTCCGATGATACCGCCAACGGTTAAGTTCTTGGCAGACACGGTGAGTGCGCGGTCGCCGCTCATGGTCACTGCGCCAGTACCCAGATCAAGGCTCTCGGTTCCCACGAAGGTGAAGTTGCTGTTCCAAGCCTGCGGGTTGTTTCCTGCGTTGACGAGATTCGCCACGGAGCTGTCGAGGTTGCCACCATTGAGAGTAAGGGTACCCGTGCCAATGGCGTTGGCGTTTCCTAACTGCAAGGTGCCGCCGTTGACAGAGGTGCCGCCGGAGTAGGTGTTGGCGGTGTTGAGGGTTACTTTGGCACTACCGTTTTTGGTAATACTGCCCGCGGAAATGCCAAAGATGCCCGAGCTGTTTAGCACGTAGTCTTTGCTG